>CANBRQ010000005.1 GCA_947371955.1 Paracoccaceae bacterium
CGGCGGAGGTGTTCTTTGTCCTGAAGGGACGCTGGCGCTTTTTCTGGGGCCGCTGGGGCACGGCAGGGGAGTTCATCGCCGAGGAGGGTGACATCTTCAACATCCCCACGGGCATCTTCCGGGCCTTTGAAAACGTCGGCACCGATTACGGGATGATCATGGCAATCCTGGGCGGCGATGATGCGGGCGGCGGCGTGGTCTGGGCACCGCAAGTCATCACGGATGCCAAGGATTACGGACTGGTTCTGGGCAAGAATGGCAAGCTCTACGACAGCAAGAAGGGCCAACATTTGCCTGAAGGCATCCCGGCCATGCCTCTGCTGACCGCGGAAGAGTTGAAGGCCTTCCCCGAACCCACCACGGCCGACGTGATCCCCAACCACGTCGCCCGCTACTGGGACCTGATGGCCCTGTCCGACCGTCAGCCAGCCAAGGTGATCGGCGCGGCGGGCAAGCTGCGCGATCGCCCGGGGTTCGAGGTCGAGTTCCTCTCCCGCAACTCCATCCCCGATACCCCCTACACCACCGACCGGCACGAGGTTCTGATGCCGATGCGCGGCTATTGGCGGCTGTCCTGGGGCAATGGCACAACGGTTCTGAACCCCGGCGACACCGCCGCGATCCCGCCCGGTCTAGAACATGCGCTGACGCCCGCCGTCACGGGCGAGGCCAGCCTTTACCGCGTGCGCAATACCGATGACCCGGCAGGCCTGACGGGCCGCTTGCTGTAACCCAACCGGTGGCATGGGCAGATTGCCCATCCTACCCAAATCAAAGGTTAGCCCATGACCCTACTCGCAACCCATGTCGGATCGCTGCCCCGCAGTCAGGCTGTGGTCGATTTCCTGTTTGCCCGGGAACGGGGCGAACCCTATGAGCAAACCGCCTTCGACGCATGCATGGCCGATGCGGTGATGGATCTGGTGCGACGCCAGAGAGAGGCCGGGATCGACATCGTCAGCGACGGCGAGACGTCGAAGATCAGTTACGCGACCTATGTGAAAGACCGCTACGAAGGCTTCGGCGGCGACAGCCCGCGTAACGCGCCTGCGGATCTGAAACTGTACCCTACCTTCCTTGACCGGCTTGCCAAGCAAGGCGGCACCCCGCAATACGCGCGCCCGCAATGCATCGGTCCCGTGGTGTCCAAGGGTCAGGGAGAACTTCATAAAGACATCGCGGCCCTGAAAGCCGCGATGTCTGCCCATGGCGTGCAGCGCGGCTTCATGAACGCGGCCTCCCCCGGTGTCATCTCTCTGTTCCTGCAGAACGCCCACTATAAGACGCGGGAGGACTACCTCGCCGCCCTCGCCGATGCGATGCGCGACGAATACCGCACGATCCTTGACGCCGGCCTTGACCTGCAACTCGACTGCCCCGATTTGGCCCTGTCCCGCCACATGTTGTTCACCCAACTGTCGGATGACGAGTTCCTGAAGGTCGCGGCCACGCATGTCGAGGCGCTGCATCATGCGCTCAAAGGTCTGCCACAGGACCGCATCCGCCTGCACATTTGCTGGGGCAATTACGAGGGCCCGCATGTCTGCGACATCGACATGGCCAAGGTATTTCCTCTGCTGATGACCGTGCCGGCCCGCTACATCCTGTTTGAAACCGCCAACCCGCGCCATGGCCATGAATGGACCGTCTTCCACGACCGCGCGTCCGAGATCCCTGACGACAAGATCCTTGTCCCCGGTGCCGTCGACACGACCACCAACTTTGTCGAACACCCAGACCTTGTGGCCCAGCGGCTCGAACGGTTCACGAATATCGTCGGCCATGACCGCGTCATTGCCGGATCAGATTGCGGCTTCGGCACCTTTGCGGGCTTTGGCTCGGTTGATCCGGAAATCGCTTGGTCGAAACTCGCAGCGCTGAAAGAGGGGGCGCGCCGCGCCAAATGACGCCCACCCAAATTTTACCGGTGGTGCTGATCCCCGGCATGATGTGCGATGCACGGATGTGGGGAGGCCTTGCGGTCCATATTGCCTCGCGTCCGGTGGGTCACTTCCTGCCGACCGAAGCCGACAGCATGTCCGTCCTTGCGGACCAGCTGCTGAAAGACGCGCCGGAGCACTTTGCGCTGGCGGGTCTTTCCATGGGTGGGATCGTGGCCATGGAAGTGGTGCGGCAGGCGCCAGACCGTGTCAAACGTCTGGCACTTCTGGACACCAATCCCTGTGCCGAAGCGCCAGAGGTACAAGCCAAACGTCAGGGCCAGATCAACCGCGCCCTGTCGGGCCGACTTGCCGTTGTCATCAAGACAGAGATGAAGCCCAACTACCTTGCTCCGGGCCCCGACAAAGGCGCCATCCTGGACCTGTGTCTGGACATGGCGCTGAGCCTTGGCCCCGAAGTCTTCGCCCGCCAATCCCGCGCCTTGCGCGACAGACCAGACCAGCAGCAGACGCTCGCTGCCTTCCAAGGCCCGGCGCTGGTGCTGATGGGCCAGCAAGACCGCCTTTGCCCGCTGACCCGGCACCAGTTGATGCACCGCCTGATGCCTCAGTCTCGCCTGATCCTGATCGCCGGAGCCGCTCACCTGCCCACACTCGAAAACCCTAAAGACACGATAGCGGCACTGATCCGCTGGCTGGAGGACTGATGGAACAAGACTTGCTGACCCTGCTGCGCCGGGTCGATACCCCTACCGTCTGCAACGCGATCGAGGTGGTGCAGGGGAAGCGCGGCTTTCAGGGCTTCACCCAGGGCACAATGGTCGCCTCTGCCCCAACTGAGCCCGCCATGGTCGGCTATGCTGTCACCGCCCAGATCGCAGGGGTGGCCCCACCGTCCGAGCCTGCTACCATCATACGCGCCCGCCGGATGGCCTATTACAAGGCGATGTTTGACGGACCGAAGCCCTCAGTCGCCGTGATCGAAGACGTAGATTACCCCAATTGCGTCGCGGCCTATTGGGGGGAGGTCAATTCCACCATCCACAAAGCCTTCGGAATGTCGGGTGCGCTTACAAATGGCGTGGTGCGTGATCTCGGCGACCTTCCGCCCGGTTTCCCGATCCTTGCTGGCAGCATCGGCCCCAGTCACGGCTTCGCCCATATCCGATCCCTGGGTCAGGTCGTCAGCGTTATGGGCCTGAGCATTGCGCAGGGCGATTTGATCCATGCCGACCGGCATGGCGCGATAATCATCCCCCCCGACGTTGTCCCCCTGCTTGGTGCCGCGATTGGCAAGCTTCAGGCTACCGAAAAGGTGGTTCTGGATCCAGCCCGGCGCGGCTTTGCTGACTTTGAAAGCTTCGAGGCGGTCTGGGCCGCCTTTGAGGCGTCGCGGACGTGATCCGGCGCGCTAGGCAAGCAAAAGGTTGTGATCGCCGCTTTCCCCGGGCTGAAGTCAGGTCAGCCCGTCATGTGCATCGACATGCCACCGTCGGCGGTCAAAACCTCGCCGGTGATGAAGTCGTTGCAGATCTTCTGCAGAGCGGCAGAGGCCACGTCCGCAACCGTACCTTCGCGGCACAGGGGGCGCAGTTGGCGATGTTGTGCGCTTTGGCGGCGTCGGTCATCTTCTGGTGGAACCATGTGCGGATGATGCCGGGGGCGATGACATTGACGCGGATGCCTTGAGACGCATGGTCGAAGGCCAGCGCACGGGCCATTGGGATCAGCGCACACTTGACCGTCTGCTAGGCGACCGACCCCGGACACCCGCACAGACCTGCGACAGAGGGGACGAGCAAAACTGTTGCACCCTGCCGCATCAGAAAGGGTTGGGCGGCTTGAAACAGATGGAAGACCGGATGGACATGGACGGCAAAGGCCTGCATCTAGGTCTCGGCGGTCAGGTCCAGGATCGTCCCTGGCACGGGTCAGCCCGCGGCATGGGCCAGAATGTCCAGCCGACCGGTACTTTGGCCACTGCGGGCGATCAGGGCGGCGGCATATGCAGGATTGGCCACATCGCCATAGTCGACCGTCACCTTGTCGCCATGTGCAGAGATCAGGGTTGAGGCTTCTTCCGTCGGGTTGCGCCTGTTGAACACTACGCGAGCGCTCTGCGACAGAAGCTGCCTTGGGATCTCAAGACCGACGCCCCTTGTCCCGCCGGTCATCACAGCCACTTGAATGGCATTGCCACGAATGGCGAGACGATGGTCTTCCGTGGTTACTTTGACCGTCGGTAGACGATACGGCTTCCAAGGTCGCAGTTGGAGATTGTGGCGCGAACTTGAAGGCTACTGCAATTGTTTAGCGGAACGTCGTCAGGTTCTCCGAAGAGAAATTCTCCCCTACTTCTGGGCAAAAAGCCAGTTGATGAAGCGGTCAGGCAAGGCTCCCGCTGCATGTGGGCGGGCTGCTGAAACGAAATAGCCCTCCAACGCTGGAACGGTGTCAGAAGCCATCGCCACCAGCCTCCCTGTTTCAAGATCCGCCTCCACAAGCAGACCGCATACCAAGGCCATGCCTAGGCCAGCCCGCGCCATCTCGATGGCTAGAAGGTGGGAGTCGACCGAGTGCGCGAACTTTGTCGGCGCCTTCCGCCCCGAGGATTTTCCCCAGACGCCCCACGTGTCGACCAGCCCCACGGTGCGGATGAAGGGCATTGGCCCGTCATCTTGCCAGATGCGTGCGCCGGCAGGCAGGCGGTCGCGCGATGCCGGGGCGCAGACCGGGACAAGCACATCGTGGCGGAGCAGCACTTCAGAATAGGACGTCCGCGCCAATCCATAGCGGATTTCCAAATCGACCTCGGCGCCGGATGAATCCTCTGGCCAAAGCGTGCTGACGAGTTGGACCTGTATCCCGGCGTTCGTCGCCAGAAATCCCGCAAGACGCGGGATCATCCACAAGACAGCGAAGCTGGTCGTGCAGGCCACGCGCAAGGTGCCGTATTGCACCGGTCCCTGAAACATCGCGGTTGCGGCTGTCAGTTTCTCGATCGCTTCGGTCGCATGCGGTAACAAGCGGCGTCCGGCATCAGTCAATGCCAGCCCACGCGCCTTGCGCAGGAACAGCGCCGTTCCGAAGCGCATCTCCAACGCTCGGACGTGTTGGCTGATTGCCGACTGGGTCAGGTTCAACTCTGACGCGGCGGCTGTAAAGCTGAGGTGCCTGGCTGAGCATTCAAAGGCCCTGAACCAGCCAAGCGGGGGAAGAGATTGCGACATCAGCCTCAACGTTCCTATTAATCTTTCTTATATCAATGACGTCGAATTCGCAATTCGTCGAGGGAGAATTTCCCCCCTAGTCTTTCCCTGACCTCCTCCAGACAAGGGCCGCCGCGCATGCTTGACCAGTTCGCCAAAGACGTCTTGACCCCGGAGTTGCGTGCGCAACTCGCGGCCTGCCAGCTTAATGCATCGCATGCGCACTGCCTGCCACCTGCCGCCTATGTCAGCGATGCTTTTGCTAAACTGGAACAGGATCGGATCTTTCGGCGCGGATGGTTCGGCATTGGCCGCGCTGACCGGTTTGTCACTGCGGGGGATTTCGAAACGCTGGATGTCGCAGGGCAGTCTATCATCGTCGTGCGGGATCGCGACGGCAACTTGCGAGCTTTTGCCAACAGCTGTCGCCACCGGGGCGCACGGCTGCTAGAAGGTGCGGGCAATTGCCGGGGCATCCGTTGCCCGTTCCACGCATGGGCCTACAAGCTGGACGGCAGTTTGGTGGGTGCGCCCCATATGGAAGACGCCCCGAATTTCGACCGTTCCCAGAACGGCCTTGTAGCCTACAGGGCCGAAGAGCGGCTTGGCTTCGTCTTTCTGTGCCTTGACCCGCAGGCCCCAGATCTCGACGTGACCTTGGGTGACTTTGCAGCGCTGCATGCGCCGTGGCCCATTGCGGCACTCGTCACTACGCGCCGGCGGTCTCAGGTGGTAGACTGCAACTGGAAGGCCTTTCTGGAGGTGTTCAACGAATACTATCACCTGCCCTTCGTCCACCGCGACTCCATCAACGATGTCTACGAGACCCCTGAACCCGGCGATTTTGTGACAGGAGACTATGCAAGCCAGTTCGGCAAAACCGACGGTACTGGCAGCCAGTTGCAGGGCGAAAAGTCGATCCCCTTGCCGATGATGCCCGGCATGACGGGCCGCGAAGCGGCAGGGGTGCGCTATACTTGGGTCTTTCCGAACATGGCCTTTGCCGCCTGCGTTGACGCATTCTGGGTCTACGAGGCCTATCCAATCGGGGCGAACCAATGTCTGGTCTTTCAGACCGCCTGCTTTCCGGCCGAAACCATCGCCCGCCCGGAATTCGCTGCCCAATTGGCCGCCTTCTATCACCGGCTTGACGCCGCTTTGGCGGAAGATGTTCCGGCCCTTGTCAACCAGCACCGCGGACTGTCATCGCCGGATGCCCGCCCTGGCCGTTTCCAACCGCGTCTGGAGCCCAACGTCGCGGCCTTCGCGAAATGGTATTCGAGCAAGATCTCTGCTGACAGCAGGTAAGGCTGAGGCGCCTATGCTTTGGTACCGCCGCGTCCATGGTCGCAGGCCGACTCATTGATGGCACTTATCCGCTTCGAACAGAACTCAGTTACCAGAAATCGAGCATCAGAGAAGCATCAAAGCTTGGGATGGGTCCAAAGCCCGAGATTAGCGACCGATCGGTGCGGTCCTTCTTGCGCCAGTTCATGAACCTGAAAGTCGAAAAGACGGACACCTACCAGAACGGCGAAGCGGATTGTGGACCTAGTAGTTGCAGTCGCATTTCTGGCGAGGCGAGGAGCTTACGCAGTCGGCTACGGATGGTTGCAAACTTTGGGATAGCCGGCACATCACGGACCGCAGCAAATCGCTTCCAGATTCGTGATGACGTCCATCATGTAGTCCTCGTCATAGCCAGAGTCGTTTTCCAAAACGCTGAGGAAAGAAGCCACCCGACCTGTCGCCGTATCGACCATCAGAAACTGGCCGCCATAGCCGGCATGGCCCAACCAACCGTTCCGTGTCATCACATGGTTTGAATATCGCATCTCGCCGCGCTTGGGGCTGACGCGAGGGGCAGGGCGGGTCAGGGTCGCTTGAAAGCCTTCAACTGTGCCCACGTTAGGGCCAAAGACCGCCGCTCCCCTTCGCGCAAAGAGCAGGCCAAAGCGCGCCAGATCGCGGGCGGACAGGCACCCGCCGCCGGAAAAGGCGGGCATGCGCTCGGGGCTGAGACTGATGTGAAAGCCACCCTCGTAGCCCGCCGCATCGCAAATAAACTCCAGCTTTTGCAGCAAGTCGACATGGGCCGAAGCGATCATGGTCAGCACGTCGGTATTGGCTGATTTGTAGCGGCAGAACGGCGAAAGGTTGGCCGTACCCGTGCCGGTCAAACTGGCCAGAAAGCTGCGCAGGGTTTCCTCCTGCCGGTCGTCTGGAGGCAGGCGCCAGCCCAAAGCCTCTTCCTCGCGGAAGCAATCTGCTTGGGGATCACTGTAGTCTTCCGAGAAGTCGTTCTCGACGTTCATGTCCAGCACGTCTTGCAGGCTGGCCGTGGCATAGGCAGACCCGATCCAAGGCAGATGGTCGCTCACAAGGTCCGCTGGCCGCAAACGGCCCGCTGCAAAGAGTTCCGACATGATCAGATGCATGTGCATCTTGCTGATGGATTGCAGCGAGTGCGGGCGATCGGTGGCGAAATCTGGCGCTGCGGTTTGAAAGAGCACTTGCGAACCTTGCGCCACGACCAAGGCGGAAAACGCAGGATCGCGGGTCAGTCCGGAGGCCTCGACACTGGCGGCAATTCTAGCATCAGGCAGATCGGCCAGTTCCAGCACACGCCGCGCCCGCACCATCAAGGTCCGACGGAAGATCGTATGAGCGTTGTGAAAGCCGTGGCGGCGCCGCTGAGGCTGGTTCCAGCCCTGCTTGTTGTCCGCACCGACGGTCAGGTCGGGGTTTGGGTGGCATGGAATCGTCATGTCGGGTTTTCCCTTTGGACCAGCGCGTCCACCACCCAAAGGCCATCTGTCGTGACGAACAGTGGATTGATCTCCATCTCGGCCAGGGAGGCGGCATGCGCCTCATACATGGTGGCAAGATCGGACAGGAATCTGGCAAGCCCCACAAGATCAACTTTGGCCGTACCCCTAAAGCCCTTAAGGACGCGAGCGATTTTCAGGCCGTTCAGAGCGGTCTCAATCTCCTGCGCGGTGGTCGGCAGCAAAAGGGTTGCCGCATCGTCCAACAGTTCGACAAGGACGCCGCCCGCGCCAAGTGTCAGGACCAGCCCGAATTGCGCATCGCGGCGCAGGTTGACCAGCAGTTCGGCCAAGGGGCGCGGTGCCATGCGCTCCACCAGAAAGCGGTCTGTCGGTGCCAGGGGGTCATGGGCGGCTACATCCTTGCGCATTTTCTGCAACGCGGCCCCAAGGGCTGCGGACGAGGCTAGACCCACGGCCACAGCTCCGGCTTCGGATTTGTGGGCAAGTCTTGGTCCCATCATCTTCAAGACCACCGGATAGCCGATCCTGTCGGCCGCCGCAGACAGATCAGCCGCGGCCACCACTTCGCCATCGGGAACCGGCAGACCAAGGCCGCGCAGAAGGGCCTTGCCGTCAGCTTCGTCCAGCGTGATCAAAGGGCCTTGAGGTGCCAACCGGTGCAGGGCTTCGGGCGGATTGGTCCGGAGTTGCATACGCCGCGCGTGCCACAAACCCGCAGCACGCATCGCGTCCAGCGTTTCGGTCAGACCCTGCATCGGGGCAACGCCCTGCGCCACAAGCCAATCACGGGTTTCCGGATCGAGGTTTTCGGGCAGCGTGGCGCAGATGGCAGCCGGAATGCCCTGCGCCTTGGCGGCAGCAATAAAGGCCCCCGCATCTGCACGGTAATATCCTTTGGACTCGTCCAAGCCCGCCGCCGGGTAGTCCTGCACCAGAACGGCACTATCGGCTTGCAGGCCTTTGATGGCAGAGGCAAAGACCGGGCCAGTGCGGCTGGGGTCACCCCAGATCGGCGTCGTGTAGTCCAACGGGTTCGACACTGTGGCAATATCGGGCAACAACCCGGTCAGGACCGTCTTCGCCTCGCCTAAGAAGCCGGGAAAGCCAAGGCCAATCGTCTCGGCATGGTCGGCCAGCATGGTGGCGCCTCCGCCTGAACAGGTAAAGCCCGCCACCCGGTTTCCCTTGGGCGCACCCGCCACGCAGAGGAACTTCAGCGTCTCCAGCAACTGCGCGGGGCTTTTGACGCGGATCACGCCGACCCGTGCGAACAGGGCGTCGTATAAGTCATCTGTTCCCGACAGCGAGCCGGTATGGCTGACCGTCAACGATGCGCCGATCTGTGAGGAACCGGTTTTCAGCGCCACCAAAGGAATGCCCTTTTCCGCCGCCCGAAGCGCTGCCTCGGCAAAACGGGGGATATCGCGCAGGCCCTCGATATGCATCCCGATGGCGCGCACGGCGGGGTGGTCAATCAAGTGATCCACGAAATCCTCAAGGCTCAGCACCGACTGATTGCCGCAAGAGATCATGTGGGTCAGGGGCAAGGACCGCTGGCTCATCGTGATGTCCGAGGAGAGCATGCCGCTTTGCGTGATGATCGCGGCCCCATAGCCGGGTGAGCCGCCGCCATGGGCGAAGGGCCACATCGCGGCCCGATCAAGGTAGTTGATCACCCCGTAGCAGTTCGGGCCGATTAGGGCGAGGTCGCCCGCCGCTTGGATCAGTTCGGCCTCCAAAGCCTGCCCTGCCGGACCCGCCTCGCGAAAGCCTGCCGTATAGCAGACGACACCGCCAGCGCCCCGCGCGGCAAGCTTTGCCGTCGTGACAATTGCGGCAGGCGCGGGTACCGCGAGGAAACTGCCATCCGGTGCCGCTGGCAGATCATCGACGCTGGCAAAGCAGGGATGCCCCGCCAGCGTGGCGCGCTTGGGGTTCACGGGCCAGATGGCGCCCTTGAAGCCGATCCGCTCTGCCTCGCGGATTGCGACCTCTGCATCCCGCCCGCCGATGAAGGCAATATGGCGCGGCGAAAGCAGGCGGGACAGGTTCTGTTGTCGTTTGGGGGTCATGCGCCTAGGGGCCTTAGGATGGACCTTGTGATGATATGCCGCTGGATTTCCGAGGTGCCATCCCAAATCCGCTCCAACCGGCTGTCGCGCCACAGACGCTGGATCGGCAGTTCCTCCATCAGACCCATGCCGCCGAAGATCTGCACGGCGTCATCAGCGACCCGGTTCAGCATTTCCGAGCAATAGACCTTGACCATCGAGACGTCGGCATCGGTCAGCCGCCCCTCCTCGGCCCGGGTGACGGCATCGGCGACCAAAAGGTCGCCCGCACGCAGGCCGATGGCCATGTCAGCCAGCTTGAAACCGGTGGCCTGAAACTGCCCGATCGGCTGGCCAAATTGCTTGCGATTGGCAGCCCAATCCGTCGCCAGGCCCAGAATGCGCTCCGCTTTGCCGCAGCAACAGGTCCCGACCCAGACGCGGCCCATGCCCAGCCACTGACCGGCGAGTTCAAAGCCCTTGCCCTCCTCGCCCAGAACCTGACCGGGTCCAAGCCGCACCTCGTTGAAGGCAAGTTGGAAGGTCTTGTAGCCACGATAGCTGACCGATTTGTTGCCCTCGCGGATGTCGAAGCCGGGGGTGCCGACATCGACCAAAAAGGCGGTGATGCGTTTGCGCGGCCCGCGTTTGGTGTCATCGACCCCGGTGACCGCAAAGACGATGGCGAAATCGGGCAGGCAAGGCCCCGAGATGAAGTGCTTGGAGCCATTCAGTATCCAATCATCGCCATCGCGGCGGGCGTTGGATTTCATCCCCATCGCGTCTGACCCGGCCTCTGGCTCTGTCAGGGCGAACAACTCGCGCTTTTCGCCGCGCACGGCGGGCATCAGGTAGGTGTCGATCTGATCGCCTGCGCAGGCCAAAAGCAGTTCGGTCGGCCGCCCGATCCAGGAATGCAGCGCATGGCTGGTCTTGCCGTATTCGCGCTCGATCAAGGACATCGCCTTCATTGACAACCCGCCACCGCCGACCCGTTCGGGCATGTTGGCCGCATAAAGCCCAACCTCTTTCGCGCGCGCCTCGATCTGGCGGCCAAGTTCAGGGGGAACGCTGCCGGTGCGGTCCACCATCTCTTCGTGCGGGAATATCTCTGCGTCCATGAATGCGCGCACAGTGGACAAGAGCAGTTCGGTCTCGTGGGTGTCTGTGGTCACTTTGGTCCCCTATTGGGCAGGTTTGCCGCGCCGCGATGCCAGCGCCCAGATGGCGAAGGCCACCAGGGTGACGGCCATCAGCACCACGGCGGCGGCGGCAACGGTTGGGTCGGTGTTTTCGCGGATGCCGTTCCACATGCGGCGCGGCAGTGTGTAGACGCTGAATTTCGACAGGAAGAGGGTGACGACAATCTCGTCCCACGACGAGATGAAGGCGAAGACCGCTCCGGCCAGAATGCCCGGTTTGATGCCCGGCATGATCACACGCCGCATCGTCACCCAGTTCGACGCGCCCAGACTGCGCGAGGCTTGTTCAAGGCGCGGGTCGAACCCTGCGAGGGAAGCCGAAACGGTGATCAGCACGAGGGGCGCGGACAGGACGGTATGGGCCAGGATCAGGCCGGAATAGCTGTCGATCAGGCCCAGGGGCACAAAAAGCCGTGAAAAGGCCATGGCGGCGATGATGGGAGGGATCACAAGCGGCAGCAGCAGGATCGCGCGCACCACCTCTCCGGCCCTGGATGACACCCGCCACAGACCTATGGCGCAGAGCGTGCCGATCGAGGTGGCAAGCACAGTGGAGGCCAAGCCTATGACGCTGCTCTGCCAGAAGCTCGACATCCATTCAGGGCTGGCGAACAGCTTGTCGTAGTATTGCAAAGACAGCTCGTTGGTCGGGAAGGACAGAAACCGTTTGGGTGTCAGAGAGACCGGGATCGCCACCAACGCCGGGGCCACCAGAAGGACGAGCAGCCCCCACGACAGTGCGGTGTTGAGCTTTGCGGCAAGGCTTGACCTCATGTTCTTGCCCCCCCGAATACGGTCGACAGCTTCATGAAGCGCGACATGATGAAAAGCAGTGTCAGCACGCCGAACAGCAAAAGCGCGGCCAGCATGGCGGCTGTTCCCCATTGCAGCGTGACCAGCACCTGAACCGAGATATATTCTGCCACCATCAGCACCTTGCCGCCGCCCAGAACCGCCGGGATGACGTAGAAGCCAAGGTTGATGATGAAGACCAAAAGCGAGGCGGCTACGACACCTGCCCGCGTCAAGGGCAGATAAACCCGCCAGAGGGTCTGCGCGCCGGTAGCCCCCAAAGATCGCGAGGCCTGCACCACCCGCCCGTCGATGCTTTGCATCGAAGCGAGGATCGGCAGCACGGCATAGGGCACCATGTAGTGGATCATGCCGATCAGCACACCCAACTCGTTGCGCATGAACGGGATGGGCTGGCTGATAATGCCCAAAGCCTCCAGCCCTGAGTTTACCACGCCGTTGCGGCCAAGAAGCATCAGCCAGGAAAACGTCCGCACCAGAACCGAAATCCAGAACGACACCAGAAGGAGGCTCAGCATCCGGCTTTGTGTGGGTCCTGCGGCGTGGACCATGGCATAAGCAATGGAATAGCCGAACAAAACGCTGAACACGGTGCAGATCACGCAAACCCGGATCGTCGTCCACAGGATCCGGCCCAACGTGTCAGATGTCACCAGTTGCGCGTAATTGCCAAGACCCGGCGTGGGGTCGGTGACGCTCAGCCACAGGATATTGAGGATGGGGCCAAGGAACAGCCCCCCCACCAGCAAGAGGAACGGCAGCACCAGAAGCCAGCCAGACTGGATGGGCAAACGCATCGGCAAACCTTGTGGGGAAGGAGGCACCGGCAGCGACATCGCTGCCGGTGCAAAGGCTCAGCTGATCGCGGCGAGGAAGGCGTTCACGGCGGCGTCCGTGTTTTCACCCCACCATGTCGGATCGTTCAGCGCGATCAGAGGCATGTTGGCGGCAGAGGTGATCGAATAGGGCTGATCGCCTTCCGCCATCTTGGCAATCGCTTCGGGGTTGGTGGGCGTCATGCCAAGGCAGGTGAACAGGTCCAACTGGGACTGCACCGATTGCGCGGTAGCGATGAACGTCTGCGCCGCGGCCCCGCCCGGATTGCCCTTGGGAACAATGTAGGCGCCCGGCATCGCCAAGGCCTGGTTCATCACCAGTTTGAAGCGGCCATTGGTATCGGTCTCGATGCTGCGGCCACGGTTTTGCCAGACCATGCCCATCGACACCTCGCCGTTGACGATCATGTCATGCGCTTCCGAGCCCGAACCCCAATAGATCGAATCCGCCTTGATCGCGCTGATCTTCTTGATCGCCCGGTCGATGTCCAAGGGGTACAGTTTGTCCTTCTCAACCCCATCCGCCATCAAAGCCGCCTCAAGCGAGCCGTTGGCCCATTTGTAGAGCGAGCGCGTGCCGGGGAACTTGGCGGTGTCGAAGAAATCGGCCCAGCCGGTCGGGGCGCCGTTCGGATAGGCCTGCGTGTCATACATGAAGGCATAACCGTACAGGATGATCGAGATGCCAAACTCCAGCGCATAGCCGTCGACGGTCTTGGTTTTGTCGACCACGCTGTAGTCGATTGGCTCCAGATGGCCGGTTTTGCCAAGCGCCACGGCGTCGAACAGGTCGGCGTCGCAGACGTCGGCGGTGACATGGCCGCTGTCGACCATATCCTTGATCTTGCCCTGAAGGGGGCCAGAGGTGTCGAACTTCAGCGGAACTCCCGTGGCCTTGGTGAAGGGCACGCCGATCGCGCTTTGGTGGCATTCTTCCGACTGACCACCCCAGTTCCACATCACGATCTCACTCGCCGCCGCTTCTGCGCGCCCGGCCAGAACCGAGGTGCTGGCAAAGCCAGCCATGCCGCACAGTGCCAGAAAGCTGCGGCGGCCCATCTTGCCGGCCTGAAACGCCTGAGCGCCCTGCAGAAGCGTCTCACGCATGAACTGTTTGTCGTGCATTTTCCGAACCTCCTTGTTGATCGGGCCTGAAGCGGCCCTGTTTGATGTCACCGGGTTGATCCCGGTTTGGACTTGTTCTCAAAGCGTCTGGTCCGTCAGGCGAACCGCCGCCGTCTCGGACCATGTCAAATCCACACGTGCGCCTTCGGGCAGCGCAGCGCCACCGCGCCAAGCGTCTACGTCGACCTCGATCGGGTCCATGCCCGGCACGGCGACCTGATATTTCAGAACGGCACCGAAATAGGTGACGGATTGGACAGCGCCGCTGACCTTGTTGGCCCCTTGACCCGCGCCCGCTGGCGCAAGGTCGATCTTTTCCGGGCGCAGGGCGAAGACCGCCCCGTCGCGGCGCAGGAAGTTGCTTTTGCCAAGGAAGCTCGCGGCAAAGGCGGTCTTTGGCTGCTGATACAGGTCTGACGGAGTGCCGACCTGTTCAATCCGCCCGTTCTGCATGATCACGATGCGGTCGGACATCGACAGCGCCTCTTCCTGATCATGGGTGACATAGACAAAGGTCGTGCCGACTCGCTGGTGGATGTCCTTCAACTGCGCTTGCACCTCGATCCGCAGCTTCTTGTCGAGCGCGCCTAAGGGTTCATCCAGCAAAAGGACCGGCGGTGCGAAGCACAGGGCCCGCGCCAAGGCCACGCGCTGCTGTTGGCCACCTGAAAGCTCTTTCGGAAAGCGTTTGGCAAAGGGCGTCAGGCGCACAAGGTCCAGCATTTCCGCAACCCGGGCGGCAATCTCGGCCTTGGGACGTTTGCGGACCGACAGCGGGTAGGCGATGTTGTCTTTCACCGTCATATGGGGAAACAGGGCGTAACCCTGAAACACCATGCCGAAGTTGCGCTTTTCCGCCGGCGTGTTCGCAATGGAGGTGCCGTCCAGCAGGATATCGCCCGAGGTGATGTCCTGAAACCCGGCGATCATCATCAGAAGCGTGGTCTTGCCGGACCCTGACGGGCCCAGCAGGGTCAGAAACTCGCCCCGCTCAATCTGCAGATCAACGCTATCGACGGCAGGATAGCTGCCATACCGCTTGCATAGCGATCTCAGGTGCAGGCTGCCGCCGGGCCCAGTCATACTCAGGCGTCCGCGCCGCGCAGCTTCAGCTTGTTGCGTGCCTGCTGCGGCGTCAAAACGCGGGCGCCCATGCGGGTGATGATGCCTATGACGCGCTCGACCAGTTGTGCATTGGTCGCCAGAATGCCGCGATCCAGAAAGAGGTTGTCCTCCAGCCCGACCCGCACATTGCCACCAAGTGCCACGGCGGCGGCGGCCATCGGCATCTGCATCCGACTGATTCCGAAGCTGGCCCAGCTTGCTTCGGGGGGCAGCTGTTCCTTCATCGCCTTCATGGTTTCGACCGTCTGATCTGCGCCCCATGGAATGCCAAGACACAACTGGAACATCGGCGGATCGGCCAGAAGCCCTTCGGCCCACATCGCTTTGGCAAAGCGGATATGGCCCAGTTCGAACACCTCAAGTTCAGGCTTCACGCCCCATTCTTTCGTCAGGGCCGCCATCCGGCGCAGGATCGGCGGGGTCGAGATATAGATGCTGTTGTCGTTGCCGAAGTTCAGCGTGCCGCAATCCAGGCTGCAAATCTCGGGCAGGCAGTCCTTCACATGGGCCAAACGTTCGTCCGGCCCGATCATGTCGGTGCCAGGTCCGGGCATCGCCCAATTGGCCGGATCGGGCGTCCAGTCGCCACCCATTCCCGCCGTCAGGTTGATGACGATGTCAGTACCACTGGCGCGCACACGGTCGACCACTTCGCGGAACAGCGCCGGGTCGCGAGAGCCTTTTCCGGTGACCGGATCGCGCACATGGATATGCGCCACTGATGCGCCGGCCTTCGCGGCCTCAATCGCTTCACGGGCGATTTCTTCGGGTGTTACAGGGACATGCGGGCTTTTTCCGGTCGTGTCTCCGGCCCCGGTCACTGCACATGTCACCACCACGTCAAAGTTCATTTCTGCCTCCCGGTTTTGTTTGATCTTGTGCGCTGGAATTAGATTTCCTTTCATTTATTCGTCACATATGCTGCAACCATGTCGAAAAATCGCACCACCTCAACGGATCATGCCGGCGCAGGGGAAAGCAAGAAAACGGGGCTGGTTCAGGCCACGTTCCTGATCGTGCCGCGCTTCAACATGTCGACGCTGGTCACCATGATCGAGCCGATGCGGATCGCGAACTATCTGTCACCGCAGCCGATTTATGCCTGGGATATCGTCTCGTTTGACGGGGCGGAAATTACCGCGAGCAATGGCTTTTCCTTACCCGCTCATTTGCCGCCTGACCGCAACCGGCGCGGCGAGGTGATCTTTGTCATGGGCAGTTGGGGGGCAGAAAGCTATCGGAACTCAACTCTGTTTTCATGGATACGCCGACAGGCCCGCGAAGGGGCCCGGATCTGCGCGGTAGAGTTGGGAACCTATCTGGTCGCCCGATCTGGCTTGTTGTCGGGCCGCAAGGTCACCACGCATTGGTCCTATGGGCCGGGCTTTCAAGAGCAGTTTCCCGACATCGCATTCGTTGAACAGATATTTACAGTGGATGACGCCATCCTGACCTGTGGCGGAGGTCTTGCCGGGGTGGATCTGGTCCTGCGCCTGATCGGCGAGGATCAGGGCGAAAGCCTTGCCGGGGAAATCGCCGATCAGTTGATGCACCATCCGGTCCGCGCCGCCAATGCGCCGCAACGGCGTACAATGGGCCGCAGCACCGATACGCTGCCACCTTTGGTGCGCGAGGCGATTGCCCTGATCGAAAAGAACATAGCCGAACCGTTGAGCGTTCCCTCCATTGCCAAATCTCTCAGCGTGTCGCAGCGCCAGATGGAACGTCAGTTCAAAGACGCCATCGGCTGCACCGTCGTACAATTCGGCCTGCTTCTGCGTTTGCAGCACGCGCGGGTTCTGTTGATCTCCACCACGCTGTCGGTACGCGACATTGCCACGGCGTCGGGCTTCAACACCTTGTCACACTTCGCTTTTTCCTTCGGAAAATGCTTTGGCCGTAGGCCCAGCGAATACCGTCAGGCCTGGCCCGAAAAAGACAGCGCCCCCAGTTGGCCGGGGACGCTGTCGAAATTTCTGCTGGCCCTACAGAACCGGGGCACCGCGAAGCCAAGTCAGGTCTTAAGCAAGAGCCGCCTTTAAGCGCGGCGGACGTCGCGAATGGCGTTGAGCACGGCGACAATCTCGCGGTCGCGGGTGGCGGCCATGTCCTCGAAATGGCGACCAGCGGCGATCTCGTTGCAGCCGTCCACCATCCTGTCACGCAACTCTTGCGTCAGATCCGGAGCAACCAGCCGGGTCCAAGGCCATTTCAAGGCCGGGCCAAATTGGTCAAGATTGGTTGCCATGCCCCCTTCGCCACAGGCCACGTGAAAGGCCATGCATTGACCCTGAACCGCCATGCGCGGTGCGGGGCCGTTCATCAGGGCGTTGTCGATATCGGCCGGGGTCGCCTCGCCATTGGCGACCATGTGCAGCGCCTCTCGCCACAAGGCCTCTTGCAGGCGGGTGGCCACGAAACCGGGGATTTCCTTCTTCATCGCAAGGGGAGCCTTGCCGGCGATCGTGTAGAACGCGACAGCCCAGGCCACCGCCTCGGGTTCCGTTCCCTTGCCACCCACCACCTCGACCAAAGGCAGCAGATAGGGCGGGTTGAACGGGTGGCCGATCACGGTGCGCTGCGGTGTGGCGCAATCGGCCTGAATCTGGCTCATCATGAGGCCCGAGGTTGATGAGGCGATGACGCAGTCACGCGGTGCCAGTTCCCCCAGCCGCTTGTAAAGCGCCTGCTTGATGTCCAGCCGTTCCGGCGCGCTTTCTTGGATGAACTGCGCGGTCTTCACCGCCTCGGCCAGATCGGTGATAATGCGCAGCCGGTCAAGCGAGGCCCCCTCCGCCAGACCCAAAGCCTGAAGGCTGATCCAGCCGGTGTTGATGACTGACATCAGCGCCGCCGTTTCGGATTCGGCGTGGATATAGGCGGTCACATCATAGCCGCGCGCCAGAAAATGCGCGGCCCAGCCGCCGCCGATCGGGCCGGCGCCAAGCGTGGTGACGCGGGTGACGGATTTGGGATCAGGATACATTTAGCGCCCCTTGAACGTGGGATTGCGTTTTTCGACGAAGGCCGCGATGCCCTCGGCCGAGTCTTCCGATTTCAGCATGGCGCGGTAGGTCGGCAGATCGCCTTTGCGCATGTGGGTGAAGGCCGCCTCCAAAGGCATCGCCTGGATGGCGCGCTCCACTTCTTTGACGGTCTGCATCGCTAAGGGGGCAGAGGTTGCAATCTGGTCAGCCCAAGCCCGGGCGGTGTCCATCAGCGCCTCTTTTGGCACCACCTTGTTGACCAAGCCATAATGCGCCGCCTCAGCGGCTGACATCCGGCGACCCAGCAGCAGCATTTCCATTGCAATATTACGTGGGATAAGGCGCGGCAGGCGTTGCAGTGCGCCTGCGTCCGGCACGATGCCAAGCGGCATTTCGGGCAAGGCAAACTGCACGTGGTCGGCTGCAATGATCAGATCGCAAGACATGGCAATCTCGAACCCGCCGCCGATCGCCATGCCGTTCAGGGCGCAGATCACCGGCTTGTTCATCTTCCAATTCTCGGTCAGCCCGCCAAAGCCGCCGATGCCGTAGTCTGCCGTCTCCCACCAGTTATCCAGCGTCATCTCGCCCGCGTTCAGGGCCTTGAGGTCCCAACCCGCGGAAAAGATACGGTCGCCTTCCGCCGTCAGGATGCCAACCCAAAGGTCCGGGTCATCGCGCAGCAGGGCAAAGGCGCGGCCCATATCCTGGCTCATCTCGACGTCAATCGCGTTGACCTTGGGTTTGTTCAGTTTGACTTCCAGCACCCGCCCGCGGCGGGTCACCTCAACATGGCTCATGGTCTTCCTTTCAGGCAAAAGCGGGCAGGACTTCGGCGCAGAACAGGTCCAATGAGCGTTTCTGCTCGGCCAAGCCAAGCCCAAGGCTGGCATAGTAGATGAACTCGTCCACCCCCAAAGCTTCATAGAGTTTCAGCTTGGCAATGACCTCATCCGGGGTGCCGAATATGAGGTTGCGATGCAGCATTTCGGGGTCATATTCGGCGCGATTGCCAAGCTGGTCGAACGGGATCGACTTTGGGAAGCCGTTGGTGACATCGCCCATGTTCTTGAACAGGTTCTCAAACTGTGACAACTGGCGTTGGGCGGCGCGGATGGGCACCATCCAATCCTCTTTGCGGTCATAAACCGCTGTGTGACGCATCATCGCCATGATCGGGCGTTTGCAGCCGGGGTTGTTGGCGAGGGCTTCGGTCATGCGTCCCATATAGATTTCGGCTTCCGACATGTCGCGGGTCAAGGGCCAGGACATGATGTTGCACCCGTTCTTGACGGCGTAGTCGTAGGTGATCGGCGCACGGGCGGCGATCCAGACCGGAACCTCGGCCTGCAGGGGTTTGGGACAAGATGTGGCGGTGGGGAAGCCCCAGAACTCGCCTTTGTGTTCCGTATCGCCCTTCCACAGGGCGCGCACCACTGGCAGCATTTCCTGCATGTAGCGCCAGGCATCCGACTGTTTCAGCCCCGGATGCATGCGGTCAAATTCACGCTGATACGCGCCCGAACCGATGCCGAATTCCAGCCGCCCGCCCGAGATCAGGTCAAGGAAGGCCGCCTCTCCCGCCACCTTGATCGGATGCCAGTAGGCCGCCGCCACGCAGGCCGTGCCAAGGCGGATGCGGTCGGTATGGCCCGCCCACCAAGCCAGGATGGAAAACGGGTTGGGCGCGATGGTCATTTCCAGCGCGTGATGCTCGGCCGCCCAGACGATGTTGAAGCCGCCCTGATCGGCCATCTGCACCATGTCCAGCGTGTGGCGGGCGACGTCCTTCATATCAAGGCTGTCGTCCATGCGTTCAAGATTGATGGCGAGTTGGAACTTCATGTCATCCTCCGCGAGGGGCTCTGTTACACAGATGATTGGAGGGAAAGCCCGAGAGGGTTGTCGAAATTTCGACGAAGTGGGGGATTTTTCGTCGTCAGTTTTGACGGTCGAAAAGCATAAGGCCAGCCGTGGGGCTGGCCTTTCTGGCAAGATGTTTGGTCTTCAGCGCATGACAAAGGGGTTGGCCACAGGCTCGGTTGAGGTGTTGACCCAGACGGTTTTCGGCCTTGTGTAGTCGTACATCGCCTGAAACCCGCTTTCGCGCCCGTAGCCCGACCCTTTCACGCCACCGAAGGCCGCGATGGGCGAAACGGCCCGGTAGGTGTTGATCCAGACGATCCCCGACCTGATCGCCTTGGCCATCCGCATCTGCCTTGCGCCATCGCGAGTGAATATGCCTGCCGCCAGCCCGTGCAGGGTGTCATTGGCCAGAGCAATCACCTCGGCTTCGGTCTTGAAACGCAGGACGCTGAGGACGGGGCCGAACAGTTCCGTGTCGACAATGCGCAGGTCCTGACGCGGACATTCGACAATGGTGGGTTCGTAATAGGTGCCCCCCAGCCCCTCGGGCTGCTTGCCACCGCACAGGATGCGCGCACCCTCGGTCTGGGCGTGGGCAACCTCGCGTTCAATGGTCGCCAATTGGCCGTTGGTGCAGAGGGGGCCCATCTGGGTGTCCTCGGCCAAAGGGTCGCCGATGCGGATTTGCTTGGCAAGTGCGACGATCCTTTCAAGGAAAGCGTCGGCGATATCCTCGTGCAGGTAAAGCCGCGATCCGGCCACGCAGCTTTGCCCGGTCGCCCCGAAAATCCCTGCGATGGAACCGTTCACAGCGCTGTCGATATCGGCATCGTCAAACACGATGAAGGGTGACTTTCCGCCCAGTTCCAGCGAGACCTGCGCGAAATTCTCGCGCGAGTTGGTCAGAACAGCCCGCCCGGCCCCCGGCCCCCCGGTAAAGGAAATCCGCGCAACAAGCGGGTGGGAGGTCAGGACCCGCCCACAGGGCTCGCCATGGCCGGATACGATGTTCACAACACCGGGGGGGAAACCCGCCGCCTCAATCAACTCGCCGAACTCCAGCATGGCGGCAGAGGCGTGCTCTGAGGCTTTTAGGACCACCGTGTTGCCGGCCGCGAGTGCCGGACCGATCTTGACGGCCACAAGGAACAGTTGCGAATTCCACGGCACGATGGCGGCGACCACGCCAAGCGGTTCGCGGCGGGTGAAGACGAACAGGTCGGGCTTGTCAATGGGCAGCGTCTCGCCAGAAATCTTGTCAGCGCAGCCCGCGTAGAAGTGGAAGAATTCCGCGATATATTTGGCCTGCCAACGGGTTTCCTTCAGCATCTTGCCGGTGTCGATGGTCTCCGTGCGGCCAAGGCTTTCGGACTTTTCCGCCAGCAGATCGCCAAGCTTGCGCAGGCAGCGGCCCCGAGCGGTCGGCGTCATGTCGGCCCAGGGGCCAGAGGTGAAGGCGCGGTGCGCGGCCTTTACGGCGCGGTCGACATCCTCGGCGCTCGCCTCCGGCACGCGGGCCCAGACCTGACCGGTCGTCGGGTTCACGCTGTCAAACATCGCGCCATCCGACGCCGCCACCCAAGCGCCGTCAATCAGCATCCGGTAGTCCTTGATCGCCGTCATCGCCTAGCCCTCCATGAACGCTGCCGGACCAGTCTGCGGCAGGCCGCACGCAACATGTGCGGATTTTCGCCGTAGCTTGACGAAAAAAGCGCATCCGGGGGTCGGGGGGCGGTGTCTCTTGAACGCCAGCGTGGAGGACAGCATGACCCATCGAAAAGAGGTGATTGGAGAGCCTTTGGTGATCGGCGGGCGCAGGCTGTCGCTGTCTCGGGCGATCCGGGCCGGAGATACGGTCTATCTGACCGGCCAGATCCCGATGCTCAACGGCGTGCCTATGACGACCGGCAGCATCGAGGACCAGACCCGCGCCGTTCTGGATGCCATCACTGAAACGCTGGCCTTGGCAGGCTGCACCCGGGATCACGTCGTCAAGGCGATGATCTGGCTGCGCGAGCGCGCCGATTTTCCCGGTTTCAATGCGGTTTATGGCGAATACTTCCCGCACGACCCTCCGGCCCGCTCGGCCATCGTCAGCGACCTGCTGGTAGATTGCCGTGTCGAGGTTGAGGTGGTGGTCTGGCATCCCTTGCCCGGTGTCACCGCATGATCCGAGCACCGGATGAAACAGTCTATGGTCTAGAGGGGCCGCAGGATGCGCCTGTGGTCGTGTTGATCCACGGGCTGGGCCTAAACCGCGCGGTCTGGGATCAGATGGTGCCTGCGCTTTCGGCCAAGTTTCGGGTGTTGTCCTATGACATGCTGGGTCACGGCCAGACGCCTGCACCAAAGGCTGCGCCAAATCTGGCGATGCTTTCGGGCCAAATGGCTGGGCTTTTGGATCATCTGGGCGTTCAAAAGGCGGCCCTTGTGGGTTTCTCCTTGGGCGGCATGATCGCCCGCCGCTTTGCTCAGGATTACCCAAGTCGCACGCTGGCGCTTGCGATCCTTCATTCGCCGCACCGGCGCACGCCCGAGGCACAGGCAGCCATCCTCGCACGGGTAAAGCAAGCCAAACACGAGGGGCCTGCATCGACGGTCGAGGCTGCGCTGGTGCGCTGGTTCACCGATGCGTTCCGGCTGCAGCGCCCAGACGTCATGGACCGGGTGCGCGGCTGGGTTCTGGCCAATGACCCTGCAACCTATCCTTTCTTCTACGAAATCCTGGCAACCGGCATCGCGGAACTCGTGGCGCCGCATCCGCCCATTGCTGCCCCGACGCTGGTCGTGACCGGCGATCAGGACTTTGGCAACGGCCCCGAGATGGCCCATGCCATCGCTGCCGAAGTGGCCGGAGCACAAACCCTGATCCTGCCAGGTCTGCGCCACATGGCGCTGATGGAGCGGCCCGCACTAACCAACGCGGCCTTGCTGTCCTTCCTTTCAAAGGCTGCGCCACATGGCTGAGGGCAAGGGCATCCTGTCAGGCCTGCGTGTCCTTGATCTGAGCCGGATGCTGTCTGGCCCCTACTGCACGATGATGCTGGCCGATCAGGGGGCCGAGGTCATCAAGATTGAATCCGAAGAAGGCGACACCAGCCGCGCCAACGGCCCCTTCCGCGACGATGATCCGGATCACGAATGGGCCGGGTACTTCGTCAGCCTCAACCGCTCAAAGAAAAGCGTCATGCTGGACCTGAAGTCCGCTGCGGGTAAAGCTGATCTGCTGGCACTGGTGGCTACGGCGGATGTTCTGGTGGAAAACTATCGCCCCGGCGTGATGGAGCGTCTTGGTCTGTCCTACGAGGTGCTAGCCGCGACCAACCCGCGCCTCGTGCATGCGGCGATCCGGGGGTTTGGTGACCCGCGCTCGGGCGCAAGCCCCTATGCCGACTGGCCGTCCTACGATGTGGTGGCGCAAGCGATGGGTGGGCTGATCGGGCTGACCGGACCTGATGCCGGGCATCCCACCAAGGTCGGCCCCGGCATCGGCGATGTCTTTGCCGGGGCGCTGATGGCCTTTGGTATCCTTGCGGCACTCCGCCAAGCCGAAGCGACCGGACGCGGCCAATTCCTTGATATTGCGATGTATGACGCGATGATCAGCCTGTGCGAACGGGCGATCTATCAGCATGACTTCGACGGGTCGGTGCCGGGGCCAGAGGGCAACGCCCATCCTTTGCTGGCGCCTTTCGGCGTCTTTCCGGCCAAAGACGGCCATGTCGCCATTGGCATCGTAGACGATACATTCTGGCGCCGTCTGGCTCTCGCCATGGGACGTGAGGATCTAGGCCTTGACCCGCGCTTTGCCACACGCTCGGCGCGACGGCTCAATGCCGGGATGTTGAACAGCATGGTTGCTACATGGTCGGCTGCGCTGACCAAGGCAGAGCTTGCGAGCTGTCTGGGCGGTCTCGTGCCCTTCGGTCCGGTCAATTCCGTGAAGGATATCTTCGCCGATCCGCATGTGGCGGCGCGCGGTATGATTGCAGACGTGCCCCATGCCGACCCTTTGCGGCGGCCGTGGAAAGTAGCAGCGTCGCCGCTGCGCTTTTCGGCCAGCCCCAGCCCCGCGCCCGCCACTCCGGCGCGGCTGGGGGCGCTGCTGGCGCAAGATTTCCTGCCCGCGCCCGCCGTGACGGACCCGCGTGCCCTGCGCGACGCCTTTGGCCGCTTTGCAACCGGCGTTACCGTCCTGACTGCCCGGCAGCCAGATGGCTTGCCACGTGGCTTCACCGCCAATTCCTTCACCTCGGTCTCGCTGGACCCGCCTCTGCTTCTGGTCTGTCTGGCCAAATCGGCTCACAGTTGCGAAACCTTCGTCATGGCCAGCCATTTCGGCGTGAATGTGCTTGGGCAGGATCAACAGGCGCTGTCGGCACTTTTCGCCTCCCGCGAGGCGGACAAGTTTCAGCGCTGCGTCTGGCATGAGGGTGCGGGCCGTGTGCCCTTGCTGGACGGGACCCTTGCCCGGTTCGTTTGCATGCAGGAACGGCTTGTCGATGCCGGCGATCATCTGGTGCTGATCGGCCGCGTAGTGGATTTCTCGACCGGAGAGGGAGCGCCGCTTGGCTATTTCCGCGGCCGCTACTTCTCGGTCGAAGCGGATGCGCAGCTGGTGCAGGCGGTCGCCGCAACGTCTGGCGCCAGTGTGGGCGCTGTCCTGCTGCAAGACGGCGCTGTGCTGATGAAAGAGTCGTCGGCTGGCCATCTGACATTGCCCCTGTCGCCCGAACCCAGCCCCAGCATCGACAGCCTGCGCAACCGTCTGGCATCCCTTGGTCTGCATGCCGAGGTCGAGTTCCTGTACGCGGTCTTCGAGGACCGCGCACGTGCCAGCCACGGCATCTATTACCATGGACAAGTTCAGGGTGCCGCTCCGAAAGGAATGCGCTTTTGCCCGCTGGCGACCCTGCCATGGGACGCCATGCCCAACCTTGCCGAACGCAGCATGCTGCAACGCTATGCCGAAGAAACCAGAATCGGGGCCTTTGGCATCTATCAGGGCAACGAGACTGAAGGAAAAGTGCGCCGCCTTAGCGGGGCCCTAACAGGAGAACACCATGTTTCCCGAACTGCGCAAAGTCGTGACCTATGACGAGATCATCTACCGCGAGGGCCTGCGTCCCGCCGACCCTCCGCTGCGGCTGATCGGCGTGGCCGCCGTCGTCAAGAACCCTTGGTACGGGCGCGGGTTTGTCGAGGACTTGTCGCCAGAGATCAACCGCATCTCGCCGGTTCTGGGCAAGATGCTGACCGATATGCTGATCGCCTTGGCCGGTTCGGGGGATGCGATCGAGGCCTACGGAAAGGCGTCGATGGCCGGAACCGACTGCGAGTTGGAACATGGGTCGGCCCTGATCCACACACTGCGCTACGGCAACTTCTACCGCGAGGCAGTGGGAGCCAAGACCTACCTGGGTTTCACCAATGGACGCGGCGCCGCAAACAGTCAGATCCAGATTCCCCTGATGGACAAGCACGACAGCGGCAGGCGGTCGCACTACCTAACCGTGCAGTTTTCGATCCCGGATGCGCCGGGGCATGATGAGTTGGTCGCAGCCTTGGGTGCTTCGACCGGCGGACGTCCGCACCACCGGATCGGCGACCGCTATGCTGACTTGGCAGCGATTGGCAGGGACATCGAAAACCCGGCAGGCGTCTGACGTAAGTTGGTGCTGACAAAGAAAACGGTTTCAGAGGGCGACAAACATGAACCAGATTCCGATAAGTGACGCCTCGACCGCTGCATACAACTCGCTAGGAAGGAACGTGCTTTTGCAAACATGGATGCTCGCCCTCCGAACTTATCTGGAGCAGGTCGGCAGGAACCTTTCGGAAATGCCTCCAGCCGGAAAGGTCGTAATCTACTATCGTCCCTACTAGGCGCGGGTTGCACCAGTTGGCTTCGATAAGCTCTGGTGATCGGCGCGCCAATGACCGCGCAGGAGCCCTGATTCGCGGCGATTGCCACGGCTGGGTGGCAGGTTTGGGCCGGGCACCCAGCAAGAGATATGAGCACGATTGCTTTTGGGCTACGAACCTCGGTCGATGGCAGATTTTCACCCGCTTTCTTTCCCGACGATCAACTGAGGTACACCGTCCGAGGTTTGGCGAAGCGAGCGGCCGGCTTCGTCGATCACATTCCGGATCTGGTTGCGTATGTTCGAGAAACTCTCGAACCGTACCGCATCGACCGGATCGTCGAAGCGGATTTCAATCTGCCGGTGCGTGGAGCGGCCCGACAGGCCAACCTCCCGACTGGCAAAAGCCTAGCCGAATAGCGCCAATGCACCCGGTCGCCAAGAGCAAGTTCCGGCGGCGCACTGACCAGCGCCAGCCTGGCGTGGAGCGAGTTCCAGTCTTTGGCGCCGAGCTGACGGGCCAGCAGCTCCAGCGCCGGGGAATGGCTGATGACGTTGCCTTGGGCCTGAAGAGCTGCGTGCAGGGCCTTTGCCTGCGCTTTGGCCTCGTCGATTATCATGCCACACCCTCCAGGCCAGGGGCTCTCCTAGTCGGCACGATGCCCCGTCCGATGAACAGCGCAATCAGTAGAACAACCCCGTCCGCCGCCGGATAGGCCAGCCGGATGCCTTTCACCCCGAACACGGCGGAAGTCCAAGGATCAGGATGGGCATCAGCAACCAGGGCTTCACCAGGGTCAGCGCAGCCGTCCGCCCAGGCTGACCGAGAGCCTGCAAATACATTGCCAGCACAAGGATCGGGCCAGCGAACACGTAAAGCGCCGGCATGGGTTTAAGGATTGCGGCGATAGCGAGCGCCACCTGCGGATCTCTGCTGAACAAGCCGCCGACCACTTGTCCCGCGAAGAGCCCGGTCAGTTCCACCACACCACACGAATGCCGCAGCCACGGCCAGCGCAGTGAACCTGGCCGCGAGGCCGTGCTCCACGCCATCCGGGGCGAGGTGAAGGCCGCGATGGCGCGGATCGGCGAGGTGGTCGAGACCGGCAACCGGGCAGAAGTTT
Source organism: Paracoccaceae bacterium (assembly GCA_947371955.1). GTDB lineage: Bacteria > Pseudomonadota > Alphaproteobacteria > Rhodobacterales > Rhodobacteraceae > Stagnihabitans. The sequence continues at coordinate 26,896 of CANBRQ010000005.1, forward strand.
CCACTAGAGTGGCGCACCGCTGGCTACAACTGGACCCGAAGGGCAGGGAGGAAACCGGCATTGCCGTCCTGACCAATACGGCCCGCAAGTCGATCAACGAGGCGATCCGGACGAGCCTGAAGCTCGAGGGCAAGCTTGGGAGCGGCGACCAGGCTGTGCTAGGTCTGAAGCCCGCCGGGCTGACCCGCGCCGCTGCGGGCGATGCACGGTCCTACAGCACCGGCGACATCATCCTGTCCCTCACCTCCTCAAAGCAGCATCAGGTCGAAAAAGGCGAACTCTATGTCGTCCTCGATCGGGACGTCCGGGCTAACACGGTGAGGGTTGAAGATGTGGCGAAGGGCAGGGAACTGATCTTGCCGCTCCGCCAGGACGAAAAGCTCGCCGCCGGCTTTGTGGTCTACACTCCCGAAGAGCGTGCCTTCGCCAGCGGCGACCGCGTCCGCTTCACGATCGCGGACAAGGAGCGCCAGATCATCAACGGCGCCCGTGGCACCGTCTCAGCCCTCGGCGACGATACGGTCACGGTAAAGATGCCGGGCCGCGACGCGGTGACCTTGCCGCTTGAGAGTGTCGCAGCGCGCGGCCTCGACCACGCCTATGCCTCCACCGTGCATGACTTTCAGGGCAGCACGGTGAACCGGATCATCGTGGGCCTGTCCTCCGCCGACCAGCTTGCCACCCAGAAGTCTTTCTATGTCGCGATCTCGCGTATGCGGGAGGAAGCCGTCCTCGTCACCGACGACGCGGCGGCCTTGGCCAAACGGATCGAGGCCAATACGGGCGACCGACCGACCGCACTTGAGTCCTGGCTCAAGGCCGATCGTGAGCGACACGACAAGCAGAAGGCGGAAGTGCCTGTCGCGCAAGAGAGATCGGCGCAGCCGGAACGTCCGGAGCGTGAGCGCGAAATGCCGCCGCCGCAGGCTAAGCCAGATCCGGACCGTCCCGACCGCGCCGATGACTTTTCCAAGCTCTTCACACTGCCGGTCGAACGCAACGAGGCCGAAGTGGAGGCCTCAATCAAAGCCTTCGCGGACCGCCAGAAGCAGAAAATCATCGAAGGACCGATCCGCTGAGCCGGGTCGGATGACAGACAGGAGAAGACGACATGCATTTGGAAACCACCGATGCGAGCTGGCGGATCAGGCTTGGCCCCCGCGCCCGGCAGCTGGTGCAAAGCGTGATGGGCGATGAGGAGAAGCCCGACGGCGATCTTCTGGAGCGCGCCCTCTCGCAATTGGATCAGGACCTCGCCAAGGCCAGAGGGCAGATCAAGGTGCTGGAGGACATTGCTGCCCACATCGTCCCGGACCTGGTCGAGGCAAAGGCTACCGTCGTTGAGACCTCAAGCCACACGTCGATGATGCTGGGCATGGTCTATCGCCAGATCTTTGTCTGTCGTCAGGTCATGGGCCTGATGCAGCCGCATGGTGGGGCCGTGGGCACCATCGTCGAGAAGACACTCGAGGTTCTGCAATTGGCCGAAGATACGTACCGCCGCCTTATTCCTGAACCCGAGCGGCGCTTCCAGGACTTCGACCTCAAGCTCGAAACCGAGGTGCTGGAGAAGATGGGGGCGGCAAACCGGGCCAAGGCGGCGGAGAAGGGCAAAGCGCCCGCCAAGGATGACGAAAAGGTGCTGGGATGAGCCGCGTCTCGAGCACGAAACTCTGGGCCAGACTGGCCCAGCTGCCGGCCCAAATTGGGCCAGTGGCCGGCCCGTTTTGGGCCAGCAAGCCCAAGTCCTTGATATTGAATCACTATTCGACATTCCGGTCGAAGGGTCTCAAAATGGCCTATAAATGTAATGATTACAGTTATTTAGGACGGACCTGCAGCCTGCTGCGTCAGGTGTGTGGGACTTCGGAGCCAAAAGGCGACAAACAGGGAAAACGGGACTTCATCCAAGGGTTTGACCGAGCGACATAATTTGTAAGGGTGCCAGCCAAAGCGGCGCCTGAGCGACGACATTGAACCGCAACCCCAAGCATCCTGGGGATTGCCCCGGGCTCTGCATGGGAAACCTGCACCACGAGATGTCGCTCATGGCCTCCCTCAATCCCCTAAACGCTTCCCATCGGGAGCCTGCACCCAAGCCCGCCCAAATCGACCGCGTCACCTGGGATGATGAGGTTCCAGAACTTGGTCTCCGTCATCGCAACGGCACAGAAGCTTGGCTCGTCCAACGCCGTGAGGCGGGTGATGTGATGCGCAAGGTCCTTGGCAAAATCTGCGATCTGACCCGCGATGCCGCCCGCTCTCTGGCCTGCGCCTGGCTCGATGCCAGCAAAGCAAATGCCTTGCCCCACGACCCGAAGATCCGGCTCGATGCCTTCTTGAAGATCTATCTCGCCGACGGTCGGGGACAGTGGAAACCTTCTACCTTCGAAAGCCATGCGACCTCGATCCGGGCGCATATTCTGCCCGGCCTCGGCCAAGAGAAAGTTTGTGATCTGACTGTTCATTTCCACGCAGAACTGACCCGGGATTTGCATCGAGAACTGACCCACCAGAGGGTTATGTTCGGGGGTCAGGTTTGGGTCAAGGCATGAGTGATCTCCTTCTTTTTCCGGGTTGCGACGGCTGAGCTGGCCTTGAAGCGGAAGCTGTCGTTTCCGGTCTCGAGGATGTGGCAACGGTGGGTGAGTCGGTCGAGCAAGGCCGTGGTCATCTTTGCGTCGCCGAAGACGGTGGCCCATTCGCTGAAGCTCAGGTTCGTGGTGATGATGACGCTGGTGCGTTCGTAGAGCTTGCTCAGCAGATGGAAGAGAAGCGCGCCGCCCGAGGCGCTGAACGGCAGGCAGCCCAACTCGTCCATGATAACCAAGTCGAGCTTCGTGAGGCTTTCAGCGATCTGGCCGGCCTTGCCCTTGGTCTTCTCCTGTTCCACGGTTGACCAGTTCAATGGTCGAGAAGAAGCGGACTTTGCGGCGATGGTGCTCGATGGCCTGGACGCCCAAGGCTGTGGCAGCGTGGGTCTTTCCGGTGCCCGGGCCGCCGATCAGCACGACGTTCTGGGCACCGTCGAGGAACTCGCATTTGTGCAGCTGCCGCAGTGTCGCCTCGTTGATCTCGCTGGCCATGAAGTCGAAGCCGGAGAGGTCCTTGTAGGCCGGGAACCGCGCGGCCTTCATGTGATAGGCGATGGACCGCACCTCGCGTTCTGCCATCTCGGCCTTCAGGAGTTGCGACAGCATTGGCACGGCGGCGTCGAAGGCGGGAGCACCCTGTTCGGTCAGGTCGGTGGCCGCAAGGCCCAAGGCCGCAAGATGCGTTTTCATGATCAGCTCCACATGATTTCACATTCTGTATTTGGAATATACTGCTGGAGGGCCGTTCGGCGCTTGATCTGGATCAGGCATGACGCCGAAATTCTCACAAAAGCGCGGCCAAACGACCCCCGCGCCCGAGCGTGAGCGGTGGCGATGCGGCCAGTGGCGGCATCGCCCTGCAAAATAGATATTTACAAATTCATATCTTCGAATATGTATGCGTCATCGAAGTGAGGACCTGAATCATGCGCTCTCCCCTGCAAAGCCTTTTGTGCGCCCTGTTGCCCCTGTTTGGCAGCTTGGCTCATGCTGACACGCCCGCCCTCCAGCCAACCACGATCATCGAGTGGAAGGCGGTTTATGGTCAGGTCGAGGCGCGAGACCGCATCCCGGCACGGGCTCGTCTTGGCGGCACATTGGTTGAGTTGACCGTGATCGAGGGGGATCTGGTCAAGGCTGGACAGCCGATCGGCCGGATCGAGGATGAGAAGCTGGCGTTTCAACTCTCGGCCCTGACGGCGCAGCGGGGCGCGTTGGACGCACAGTTGACGAACGCGCAGGGGGAACTCAGCCGGGGCGAAAGCCTGCTGAAGCAGGGGGTGACCACGGCACAGGGTCTGGATGCCTTGCGCACGCAGGTCGATGTGTTCAAGGGCCAGATCTCGGCGCTGGATGCGCAGACCGAGGTGATCACCCAACAGGTCAAGGAGGGCACGGTGCTGGCGCCTGCCGATGGGCGGGTGCTGGATGTGCCCGTCTCGAAGGGCGGAGTGGTGATGCCGGGCGAAGAGGTTGCCCTGATCGGCGGTGGCGGGACCTTCCTGCGGATCTCCATTCCGGAACGTCATGCGCCAAGCCTGCATCAGGGCGACAAGATCGAGATTTCCTCAGGCGATACGACCCAGACCGGCACCCTGTCGCGGATTTACCCGCTGATCCAGAACGGTCGTGTGGTTGCCGATGTGGAACTGGCGGGCCTGCCAGACACCTTCGTCGATGCGCGGATGCTGGTGCGGCTGCCGGTCGGCCAACGGGACGCGCTCATGGTGCCGGTTACGGCGATCTCGTCCACAGCCGGTCTGGATTTCGTCGGCGTGGAGGAGGCCTCCGGTCCGGTTCAGCGCAGCGTCGTTCCGGGAGAACATGCGACGATTGACGGGGTCGAGATGGTGGAGATTCTGTCGGGCCTTGAAGCGGGCGACCATGTCCTGACCGGTGCCGCGAAATAAGTGATCTGTCCGACAAGACCGCAGACATGCCTGCCAGCGGGTCAGCAGACAAACCCTTGGGCATCGCCGGACGCCTGACGCAGGCCTTCATCAAATCCGCCCTGACGCCGCTGTTCATCCTGGCCGCCTTGGCCGCAGGGATGCTGGCCGTCGTTTCGCTTCCCCGGGAAGAAGAGCCGCAGATTTCCGTGCCCTTGGTCGATATCCATGTCCAGGCGCAGGGCCTGAAGGCCGAAGATGCCGTAAAGCTGGTGACCGAACCGCTCGAGGTGATCGTCAAGGGCATCAACGGGGTGGAGCATGTCTATTCCTCGACCCGCGATGACTCTGCGATGGTCACCGCCCGGTTTGCCGTGGGCACCAATGCCGACGAGGCGATGCTGCGCGTGCATGATAAGGTGCGCGCAAACATGGATCGGATTCCCTTGGGCATCCCGGAGCCTCTGATCATCGGGCGCGGCATCGATGACGTGGCGATATTGTCGCTGACGCTGTCCTCGGCCCCCGGTCAACACGTCTCAGCCGATGATCTGACCCGCATCGCCCGCACCCTGCAAACGGAGGTCGCCAAGGCCGACAACGTGGGCCTGACCTATCTGGTGGGTGACGCGCAGGACGCCATCCAGATCCAGCCCGATCCGGACCGCTTGGCGCTGTATGGCGTGACTTTGCAGCAATTGGCGCAGAAGGTGGGGCAGGCCAACCGCACGCTCAACACGGGCCGCTTACGCGATCAGGGTCAGCAGATCGACCTTGTCGCGGGCCAGACCCTGACCGCCCCCGCCTCGGTCGCGCATCTTCTGCTGACCACGCGAGATGGCCGCCCGGTCTATGTCTCGGACGTGGCCAAGGTGGCCTATGTGGCCGATACCTCTGACCATATCGTCGCCAACATCACCCGCAATGCCGATGGGTCGATCACCCGCGCCCCTGCCGTCACGCTGGCCATTGCCAAACGGGCCGGTGCCAATGCCGTGGTGGTGGCCGAACAGGTCCTGACGCAGGTCGAGGCCTTGAAAGGCAAGCAGATCCCGAATTCGGTGACCGTCACCGTGACGCGGGATTATGGCGCCACGGCCAATGACAAGGCCAATGAACTGCTGTTCCATCTTGGGCTGGCCACCATTTCGATCATCGTCCTTGTCTTCCTGGCAATCGGCTGGCGCGAGGCCATCGTGGTGGCCATCGTCATTCCGGTGACGATCCTGCTGACGCTTTTTGCCTCATGGATCATGGGCTACACGCTGAACCGCGTCAGCCTGTTCGCGCTGATCTTCTCCATCGGCATTCTGGTCGATGACGCCATCGTGGTGATCGAGAACATCGCGCGCCATTGGGGGATGCGGGATGGCCGCAGCCGCTCTGCCGCTGCCATCGACGCGGTGGCGGAAGTTGGCAACCCGACGATTGTCGCGACACTGACCGTTGTCGCAGCGCTGCTACCGATGCTGTTCGTGTCTGGCCTGATGGGGCCTTACATGTCGCCCATCCCGGCCAATGCCAGTGCCGCGATGGTCTTCTCGTTCTTCGTTGCGGTGATCATCACGCCCTGGCTGATGGTCAAGATCGCCGGTCGCGCCGACATGACGGTGCACGGCCATGACGATACCTACGGCGGCCACCATGGCGGCTGGATGGAGCGGGCCTATACCCGCGTCGCTCGCCCGCTTCTGAAGACCAAGGCGCGGTCGCTGACCTTCCTTCTGGTGACAGCAGCGCTGTCCTTCGGCTCCTTGACGGCGCTCTACACCCGCGATGTCACGGTCAAACTGCTGCCCTTCGACAACAAATCCGAGCTGTCGGTGATGATTGACCTGCCAGAGGGCAGCTCGGTCGAGGCGACGGACCGCGTGGCGCAGGACGTGGCCAAGATCGTCATGCAGATGCCGGAAGTGACAACGGTTCAGACCCATGCGGGCACATCCGCACCCTTCAACTTCAACGGTCTGGTCCGCCACTATTACCTGCGCCAAGAACCCCAACTGGGCGAAGTGGCGATCAACCTGACGCCCAAGGGCGAGCGCGCCCGCGCCAGTCATGCCATCGCGCTGGACATCCGGACCAAGCTGGCCGCTCTGTCCGTACCCCCCGGCACCAGCCTGAAGGTCGTCGAACCGCCGCCCGGTCCGCCCGTCATTTCGACTCTGCTGGCCGAAGTCTATGGCCCCGATGCCGCTACCCGGCGCGCCGCCGCTGCCGAAATTCAAAAGGCGTTCGAAGCTGTCCCCTTCATCGTCGACGTCGACAACAGCTATGGCACCCCGGCCCGGCGTCTGCGGGCGACCGTCTCGAGCGACAATCTCGACTTCTTCGGCGTTCAGGAACAGGACGTGTTTGACACCATCGCTCTCTTGAACGGCGGTCAGACGGTGGGCTATTCGAACCGGGGCGCGGGGCGGTTCCCGATCCCGCTGCAGGTCGCGCGTGCCAAGTCTGACCGTGTGATGGACGAACGCTTCATGACCACGCCGATCCCGGCCAACGTGCTGCCAGGAGCAAAGTCTGTGGTCGAACTTGGCGACGTGGTGACCGTGGCCGAAGAGCCCGCCTCCTATCCGATCTTCCGGCACAATGGCCGCGATGCGGAAATGGTGACGGCGGAACTGGCGGGTCAATTCGAAGCCCCCCTCTATGGTATGCTGGCCGTCGCGGATCAGATCAGCAAGCAGGATTGGCCGAACGGCAAGCCCACCATCAGCCTGCACGGCCAACCGCAGGACGAAAGCAAGGTCACCCTTCTGTGGGACGGCGAGTGGGAGGTCACCTTCGTCACCTTCCGCGACATGGGTGCGGCCTTTGGCGTGGCACTGCTCGGGATCTACATTCTGGTGGTGGCGCAGTTTGGCTCGTTCCGGCTGCCTCTGGTAATCCTGACACCGATCCCGCTGACCTTCCTTGGCATCATGGCAGGCCACTGGCTGTTCGGCGCCCCCTTCTCGGCCACCTCGATGATTGGCTTCATCGCCTTGGCGGGGATCATCGTGCGGAACTCGATCCTCTTGGTGGACTTCATCCGCAACTCAGGACCCGTCACCATCGAGACCCTGATCGAGGCCGGGGCGATCCGCTTCAAGCCGATCCTGCTGACCGCCATCGCTGCCATGATCGGTGCCGTGGTGATCCTGTCGGACCCGATCTTTCAGGGCCTCGCCATCTCGCTGCTGTTCGGGCTGCTCAGTTCGACTTTGCTGACCGTGCTGGTCATTCCGGCGATCTACCGGGTGTTCAAGACCTGACACCCAATAAAAGGCCCGTGCGGCAGAGGAGGCCGGACGGGATCACCATGCTCAAGGGAGAGGAAGACCAATGGCACATGTCGTTGTACTGGGAGCGGGACTTGGCGGGGCGATCATGGCCTACGAACTCAAGGACCAGCTGCGCCGCGAAGACACGGTCACCGTGGTGACCAAGGAACCGACCTATCACTTCGTGCCCTCCAATCCGTGGATAGCGGTGGGTTGGCGCGAGCGCGAAGAGATCACCGTCGATCTGGCCCCGACCATGGCCAAGAGGAAGATCAACTTCATCCCTGTCGCGGCGGAACGTCTGCATCCGCAAGAAAACCGAATAGAATTGGTCGACGGCCAGTCGGTGACCTATGATTACCTTGTCATCGCCACTGGCCCCGAACTGGCTTTTGACGAAGTGCCGGGTCTGGGGCCGCATGGCGGCTTCACCCAATCGGTCTGCCACATCGATCATGCGGAAAAGGCTGAAATTGCCTTCCAGCAGCTTCTTAAAAACCCCGGCCCGGTCATCATCGGCGCGGCACAGGGGGCCTCTTGCTTCGGTCCGGCTTACGAGTTCCTGTTCATCCTCGAAACCGCGCTGCGCAAAGCGAAAATCCGCGACAAGGTGCCGATGATCTTCGTGACCCCCGAACCCTATGTCGGCCACCTTGGCCTGGACGGGGTGGGCGACACCAAGGGTCTTCTGGAATCCGAAATGCGGTCAAAGACCATCAAATGGATGACCTCGACCCGGATCAAGAAGGTCGAAGACGGCAAGATGACGGTGGAAGAGGCCGGCGAGGACGGCGTGGCCAAACCTGAAAAGGTGCTGCCCTTCGCCTATTCCATGATGCTGCCCGCCTTCCGTGGCATCAAACCGGTGTCGGCGATCGAGGGCCTGTCCAATCCGCGCGGCTTTACCCTCGTCGATCAGCATCAGCAGAACCCCAAATACAAGAACATCTTCGCTGTCGGCGTCTGCGTCGCCATCCCGCCGCTGGCACCGACGCCGGTCGCCTGCGGGGTGCCGAAAACCGGCTTCATGATCGAAAGCATGGTCACCGCCACCGCGCACAACATCGGCAACCTCGTGCGCGGGACAGAGCCGGATCAGGTCGGCACATGGAACGCCATCTGTCTGGCCGACTTCGGCGACGGGGGCATCGCCTTCGTCGCACAACCGCAAATCCCGCCGCGCAACGTCAACTGGTCGGCCTCGGGCAAATGGGTGCATTTGGCCAAGGTCGGGTTCGAGAAATACTTCATGCGCAAGCTTCGGCAGGGCAAGTCGGAACCCTTCTACGAAAGCCTCGCCCTCAAGGTGCTGGGCATCGACAAGCTGAAAGAAGTCAAAAAGGGCTGAAGCCCGCCCCCGGGGCAATTGGCTCCGGCCTCACATCAAGGAAACCATAATGTCCCTCGACCGTTCCGTTCTTCTCTTCGCCGGAGTTATGACCCTGCTCAGCGTCATGCTGACCGCCTTTGTCTCCACCTATTTCATCTGGTTCACGATGTTCATCGGGGCAAACCTGATCCAGTCCTCGTTCACCGGGTTTTGCCCCGCGGCTTCAGTCTTCCGTGCCTTAGGGATCAAGAAGGGCTGCGCCTTCGAATAGGCGTCGAAGGCGCAAACCAGCCCAATGGTCCGGGGGCCAGCATGCCCAAATCACTTCTTCACGCGGTGGGCTTTGGTGGCAGCCCAAGTGCTGCTACCAAGGCCGTGACCTTCCTGAAAACCCTGTCGCATGAGGGGCGGTTGCAGATCCTGTGCTTGCTACTTGATCAGGATCTTTCGGTCGGTGCTTTGGCCCTTGCGCTTGGCCTGCCGCAGCCAACTGCGTCTCAGCAATTGATGCGGCTGAGGGCCGAGGGCTATGTTGGCACGCGTCGAGAGGGAAAGACCGTAATCTATCATCTCTTGCGACAGGATGTGAAACCCGTGATCACAGCCCTGCGCGATACGTTCTGTCCAACGCCCAAGCCCCATTGATGCGCGTCAGGCCTGTAACTCGCCCGGACACGAAGCCTATGCTGTAAGACAGTCGGCGAAGGTCGGCCAGGAGTCTAAGATACCAAGGACCTGCCCGACGGAGGTCTATTTGGCCGCACGTTTCAGCCGCAAACCTCCGATCCGGCCACAACTAGCCCGAACGAAGCCATGCACCTGCAACTTCTGAACCACCTGCGCCAGATGTTTGCTTCCAAAGCGCGTGGTCCTTGGGTTCGGTCTGGCACTTCCAGCCTTAGTGGTGACCCTGACATCCTGTTAAGCTCGAGGGGAAACGCGCGAGGCACCTTTCTGAACTTCAAGCGTCAAGAAAACGCCTCGGCCAGAAGATCATAGACCACGCGGATGCGGCGGCTGGTCAAAAGCTCTCGATGGGTGGTCAGCCAGAACGGAACGGGCAGGGCCACAAGGTCCGGCAGAACCGGTTCCAAGCCGGGCAGCAGAACGGCGAATTCCTTTGGCATGACGCCGATACCAAAGCCTTGCCGGATCAACTCTCCGGCCACCACACCGTTGTCGGTCACCACCTTGAACTGCGCCCGGGTCAGGGCAAGGCCGCAGGAGTTCAACCCGGCGATCAACCGCTCCACCGGTGCAAAGCCGACGAAGGTGGCATCCGCAAGGTCGGCGGCAGTTTCAGGCCGGCCATGCCGATCAAGATAGCTGGTGGCAGCGTAGAAGTGCGCGGAGGAGGTGCGGACCAGTTTCGCAATCAGTTCCGGCTGGTCCGGGCGGGCGTGGCGGATGGCGATATCCGCCTCGCGCCGCCGCAAATCGCGGATGTCGTTTGAGGCGAGAACCTCTATTTCTATCCCGGGGGCCAGGTCTTTCAGGCACATCAGAATGGGCGGTAGGAAATAAGCTGCCAGTGCGTCGCTGGCGGTGATGCAGACTTGCCCCTCGATCGCCTGTGACTGGCCAGAAGCAGCCAGCGCAATGCTGGCTGCCGCCTCGCCCATGGTGCGGAACTGGTCCAGTAGTTCGATTCCGGTAGGTGTGATTGCCAAAGACCGTCCGACGCGGTCGAAAAGGACGACACCAAGCGCCTCCTCCAGCGCCGCCACTTGCCGCGACAAGGTGGGTTGCGTCAGCCCGAGCGAGCGGGCGGCGGCGGACATGCTGCCTGCCTCGGCCGTCGTAAGGAAGGCGCGGGCCTGGTTCCAGTCAAAAGGCGAGGTCTGCCAGCTCATGCGTTTTTGTATAACGCAAAGCCGGATTTCCGCAATTTCTTTCGATCCCTCGCATAAGTAGACCGCTTCGAAAGGAGATTGATCATGGCATTCAAACGACACTGGATCCGGCAGGGTTGGCCGGTCGCCGGGGGGCTTCTGGCGCTGAGCGTCATTCCTGTGGCTGCAGGGGTGGCGCGGCTGATGTCAATGGCCACGGGAGCCCCGATCACCCTCGCCAACGCCCGGTTCTTTGCGCATCCGCTGCCCGTACAGGTGCACATCGTCGGCGCCAGCCTGTTTTGCGTACTTGGCGCGCTGCAGTTCTGGCTCGGCTTTCGCCGCCGCTTCCCACGGTGGCACCGGACGGCCGGACGGATGCTGGCGCCAGCGACGCTTGCCGCGGGTCTGTCAGGCTTGTGGATGAACCAGTTCTTCCCCTACGGCCCGAACGACGGCCTTCTGTTGTATTTCTTCCGATTGATCTTTGGTACTGGGATGCTTTTGGCCATGGTTCTGGGGATAGCGGCTATCCTGCGACGTGACGTAGCCAAGCACCGTGCCTGGATGATGCGGGCCTATGCCATTGGTCTGGGTGCAGGGACGCAAGCTGCCACGCAACTGCCGTGGATTTTGGCTGTCGGTGTGCCGGGCGAGTTGCCGAGGGCGCTTTTTATGGGTGGAGCATGGGTTCTGAACCTCGCCGTCGCCGAATGGTTTATACGCAGGCAGGCAGATTCTGCAGATCAATCGCACTCAAGTAGCAGCCAGTTCTTGCGCCAGCACGTCAAACACCAACCGGATGCGGCGGCTGGTGTTGAGTTCCCGGTGCGCCACCAGCCAGATCGGAAACATCAGCGGTGCTAGGTCTGGCAAAACCCGTCTGACCTTCGGTTCGGCATCGCCGATCGAGCCATCCAGAATCCCGATGCCAAGGCCATGCTTCACCATTTCCCACATGACAAGATAGTTCTCGGTCAAGATCGGAAAGTTGCGTTCCGTCAGATGGAAGCCCATCGCGTTCAACCCTTTCAGGAACCTGCCCGAGCCGTCGATGCTGATGAAATCGGCTTCACGCAGGTCGTAAGGCAGTCGGGGATTGTTGAGGCGTTCAAGATAGGCGGGTGCTGCATAAAGCCGGGCCGGTACGTCGCGGATCTTGCGGGCCACCAGATCCGGCTCTGACGGACGAAAGTTGCGGATGGCGATGTCGGCTTCACGCCGCAAAAGATCGCTGGCTTTGGCGGAAACGACGATCTCGACCGCGATGCCGGGCTGGGCCTGTCGCAACTTGGCCAGAATAGGCGGCAGAAGAAAGGCAGCGTGGACGTCGCTTGCCCCGATCACGACCTTGCCTTCGACCGCCTGCGATTGACCGGCGGCCCCCAAGGACAGACGGTTCGCGGCCTCGCCCATGGCCCGGACATGCTCAAGCAGGTCCAGCCCGTTGGGTGTCAGTGTCAACCCACGCCCGACGCGTTCAAACAGGACGACCCCAAGCTCCGCTTCCAGCGCATCAACCTGACGGCCCAGTGTCGGCTGCGCCATGCCAAGGGCCCGAGCGGCGGCCGAAAGCGACCCTTCTTCAGCCGTGACAAGGAATGCCCGCGCCCGGTTCCAGTCGAATTTGATGGCACGCCAGTCCATGCACAAATGCATATCAAACAGACCGAAAAGGTCAATGTATCTGCATGGGTCTATTGCATAGAAGGACCTGGCAAACCGCTTCAGAAAGACGCTTCCGCATGAAAGCCGCCATCTACCGGAAATATGGCCCACCCAGCGTCGTGGCCCTGGGGGATGTGCCGACACCGTCTGCGAAGGCGCACGAGGTTCTCATCCGCATTCATGCCACCACCGTCAGCACCGCTGACTGGCGGGCGCGCAGCTTGGCCATGCCCGCGGGTTTTGCGCTGTTCGCGCGACCGGTCTTTGGCCTGTTTTCTCCACGGCAGCCGATCCTCGGCACCGAACTGGCTGGTGAGATCGTGGCCGTAGGCACCTGTGTGACCCGTTTTCAGGTGGGCGAGCATGTGTTCGCCTTTACCGGTGCCAAGTTTGGATGCCACGCCGAATACAGGGTGATGCCAGAGCATGGGCTGATCCTGCAAAAGCCCGCCAATCTGTCTTTCGAGAAGGCCGCAGCCTTGTGCTTTGGCGGAACGGTCGCGCTTCACTTTCTCAAGGCCAAAGGGAACATCAGAAGCGGCGAGAGCGTCCTGATCATCGGTGCTTCCGGTTGCATCGGCAGCGCCGCAGTGCAGATCGCCAGACATTTCGGTGCACGAGTCACTGGTGTTTGCAGCACGGCCAATCTGGGCCTCGTCCGCCGGATCGGGGCCAACGCGGTGATCGACTATGCCGCGCAGGATTTTGCGGTTTTGCGTCAGACCTATGACATCATTCTGGATACGACTGGCACCGTCCCCTATGCAAGATGTGGGCACTTGCTGAAGCCCGGCGGCAGACTGCTGATCGCCCATGGCACGCTGGCGACGGTTCTGGGCATCGGTGGTCCAACCAGATCCAGCGGGCATCAATGCCTCGCCGGCGTCGCCAAGGTTACGGTCGCCGACCTTCAACTGCTGGCCGACCTTGCGACCTCGGGCGCATTCCGGCCGGTCATTGATCGATCCTACCCGCTGGACCGCGCAGCGGAAGCTCACGCGTATGTGGATCAGGGCCACAAGCGCGGCAGTGTGGTCTTGACCGTCACGACGACCGGTTGAGACTGCCCAATCTGCGGGACCCGAAGATGTCGCCAAACCCGCCGAATGTCATAATCAATGTGATTATCGGCATGAGATAGCCCACGATCCCGTGCGCCTGTTGGCGCTTCGGGCCATGTCAAACCCGATTTCGACGTGTTCGTCACACTGGACGTCCACCGCGGTCCATAAACTGTCGGTCAAGCGCGGCGATCTTCTCTAGACGGTAACCGCGATCATCATCACTTCCGGCGAAAGGGGCAGGCTTCTGACGGGCTCCGTTTGGGCTTAAGTCGATGGCAACATCCAAACTCTCGGCACGATGTCTGGGTGCTTTTGCGATGCGCTTTCCGCCCGCTATGGCTGTTGCACAGAGGGCAAGACGACCACACCCTTGGCCGTCGCGGCCATGACAGATCAGGAGCCGGTTGATGTGAGTTATGTCGGGAAAGCCATCCGGAAGAGCGCCCTTCTCGTCCGAAACCCCAAGCACGGCTAACCTGCTGAAGATAGTCCGGTTTGACCGAATACGCCAAGTCCCTGTGCAGTTGCCCGGCAGGTAAGTGTCCGAAGGGCGGATTTCCATCTTGAGACCGAGTTCGAGGCTCGCAGTATCCGGCAGCCTTGGAAATCGCCTTAATCCTGCGGCGTTGGCGCAAAATTTCTCAGCCTGTGACCCGCATTGACATGCCACCGTCGACGGTCAAAACCTCGCCGGTGATGAAGTCGTTGCAGATCATCTGCAGGGCGGCAGAGGCCACGTCCGCAACCGTACCTTCGCGGCGCAGGGGGATGCGGTTGGCGATGTTGTGCGCCTTGGCGGTGTCCGTCATCTTCTGGTGGAACCGGGTGCGAATGATACCCGGGGCGATGACGTTGACGCGGATGCCTTGGGCGGCATGGTCGAAGGCCAGTGCGCGGGCCATCGGGATCAGCGCGCCCTTAACCGTCTGATAGGCGACCGACCCCGGACAGCCCCGCAGCCCCGCGACCGAGGAGACGAGCAAGACCGCGCCACCCTCCCGCGCGAGAAAGGGCTGTGCGGCCTGAAAGAGGTGGAACACCGGATGGACATGGACCGCAAAGGCCTGCATCCAGGTCTCGGCGGTCAGGTCCATGATCGTGCCGGGAACCGGGCCGCCGGCCGCATGGACCAGAATGTCCAACCGCCCGGCAGATTGGGCGCTGCGGGCAATGAGGGCAGCGGCATAGGCCGGGTCCGAAACATCGCCGTAGTCGACCGTCACCTTGTCGCCGTATGCAGAGATTAGGGCAGAGGCTTCTTCCGTCGGGTTGCGCCCATTGAGGACCACGCGGGCGCCTTGCGCCAGAAGCTGCCCTGCGATCTCAAGACCGATGCCCCTTGTGCCGCCGGTGATCACCGCCAGTTTGCCTGCAACGTCGTACATCCTGCTCTCCTGCCCTTAGGGTCAAACCCATGACCCGCCATGTTCCAGCACGATATAGACATTCTTCAGCGTGGAATACTCGTCAAACCCGTGCCGCCCCAATTCGCGCCCCATCCCGCTTTGCCGGAAGCCCGAGATGCCCATTTCCGGCCCGCCAGTACCCGCCCCGTTGATCCAGGTGCGGCCCGCGCGAACTCCGCGGATGGTTTGAACGGCTTTGCCCAGATCATTGGTCCAGACATTGGCGGACAGGCCGTAGTTGGTGTCATTTGCCAACCGGATCGCCTGTTCCGCCGTGTCGAAGGTCTGCACCGCAAGCACCGGGCCGAAGATTTCGTCGCGGGTGATGGACATGTCGGGCGTGGCATCCGCAAAGATCGTCGGCGCGAAATAGTTGCCCGCGTTGCCCAGCCGTCTGCCGCCCACCACCAGCCCAGCCCCGTCACGCAGGCCCGCGCTCACGTAATGCTCCACCTTCTCCATATGTTGGCGGTGGATCATCGCACCGATCTGGGTGCGTGCATCCAAGGGGTCGCCCACCGTCACATGGCTTGCGATGTGGATCAGGCGGTCCAGCATCGCTTCCTTCACTTCACGCTGTACGATCATCCGGCTGTTGGAGATGCAGGCCTGTCCCTGTCCGCCAAAGATCGATCGCGCGATCGTGTCGGCGGCGGTGTCAAGATTGGCATCGGCATAGACAATCGCCGGCCCCTTGCCGCCCAGCTCCAGCCCAACCCGCTTGATCCGCGCCGCAGCCAGCCCGCCGACAATCTGCCCGACGCGGAAAGAACCCGTGAAGTTGATCATGTCACAGGCCGGGTGTTCGGCGAACAACTGCCCCACCGGATCGCCGTATCCGGTGACCACGTTGATCACCCCATCCGGTATCCCCGCCTCACGCGCCAGTTCCGCCATGCGGATGGTGGAGCCGGAGGTGAACTCGCTGGGTTTGACCACCACGCAGCAGCCGGCACCGATGGCCCACGGCACCCGCTCTGATCCGATCAGCAGGGGGAAATTCCACGGGGTCACGATACCCACCACGCCAATCGGCTGGCGCAGCATCAGGCCAAGGGCAGCGGGGCCAAAGTCGTTGTGGCTTTCGCCTTCCAACCCGCGCGCATGCCCTGCGGCATAGGACCAAAGCTCGGCCGAATAGTTCATCTCGTTGCGGGCCTGTTCTAGGGTCTTTCCGACCTCCAGACATTCGATCAGCGCCAATTCCTCGCGGTGGGCGAAGATCAACTCGCCCAGCCGGGCAATGCGTTTGGCGCGGTCGGCCCCGGTCATCTTTGGCCACGGGCCTTCGTCAAAGGCACGGCGGGCGGCGAGGATGGCGCGTTCGGAATCCTCGGCACTCCCTTTCGGAATTTCCGAGACGACCACACCTTCATAGGCCGGACTTTCGCGCGTCAGCGTCTCGCCGCTGGCGGCATCCACACTTTGGCCGTTGATCAGCATCTTGAACCGCACCGGGCTGGCAAAACGCGGGTCGGATTTGCGCGGCTCGATGAATGGGGCGGTTTGGGTCATATCATGCGTCCTCGGCTGTGCCCCTTGCGGCCCAGATCAGGCCACGGCGCAGGATCAGCCGCGCCTGAGGGTGGGAAAGCTCCTCGGGCACGTGGCCCAAGGCGGTGTAAAAGATGCGGCCCGCGCCGAAGTGACGTTTGACCACGACGGGCATGGTGACGCCCCGGCTGGTGGGGTCAAACGCGCCTGAGAAGGTGGTGGTGGCGAGGATTTCGACGGAAGGGTCATAGAGCAGGTAATATTGCTCAGACTGATAGTCGAAATCCTCAATCCCCTGCATCAAGGGGTCATAGGGCCGCGTCACCGTCACTCGGTACTCTGCCGCCATGTCGCCGGGATGGGCCACCCAATGCACGCCGCACAGATAGTGAAACTTCACCGCCCCGTGGAACGAGGCCGCCAGTCCGCCGTGATAACCCGCAAGCCCGGTGCCGCCGCGCACGGCTTGGGTTAGCGCCTCGACCAGAGCCGGGGCGATTTGGTCGTTGGTGATCACAGGCACCACGAGGGCATAGACCGCCGCTTCGGCGAAGGCGGTGTAGTCTGATGTTACGGTGACGTCGAAGCCTTGCTCGGCCAGCAATTCGGCCACGACGCCAGCGCCTTCTTTGGGCCTGTGCCCGGCCCAGCCACCCCAGACGATCAAGGCTTTGCGTTTCATCTCAGGCCTGCAGGTGAAGGGTTGCGGCGGCGACCTGATGAGCGAGGGGCTGACCGGTCAGAAAGCGTTCCACCTCGGCCACCGCCATGGCGCCCAGCCTCTCCCGCTCGCGCCCCACGGCGCCCGCGATATGCGGGGTCAGGAGGACATTTGGCAGATCATAGAGCGGCGAGTCAGAGGGCAGAACCTCGGGATCGGTCACATCGATCACCGCCGAGATACGCCCACGGGTCAGTTCCCGCACCAGCGCCGCCTGATCCACCAGACTGCCGCGTGCCGTGTTGATCAACGTGGCTCCGTCGCGCAAGAGGGCCAGCCTGCGGGCGTCGATCATGTGGCGCGTCGTCTCCAACGCAGGAGCGTGCAGCGACAGCACATCGGCCCGGGCGATCACCTCATCCAGCGGCAGATTGCGCAGATCCAAGGCCGCAGCCTCCAGGGGGTCAAGATAGGGGTCGTGGACCAGAACTGAGAGATCGAAGGGCCGCAGGAGGTCAATCACCCGCCGCCCGATGCGCGAGAGGCCGACGATGCCCACCGTCTTGTGCCAATTGCCCACCGGTTCGTCGGTAAGCTGCTCGGGGTGGGTCTGGTCACGTTTCTGCCGGTAGAGGTCCCGAAAGCCGAAGACATTCTTGTTGGCGAACAGGATCGCAGCCAGCGTGTATTCGGCCACCGGAATGGCATTGGCGGCGGCCGCGTTGGTGACGGTAACACCGGCGGCAAAAACCTCGGTCGCGATGAAGGATTTCACGGTGCCCGCCGCATGGGCAATCATCTTCAGATTGGGCGCCCGTGCGATAATGCCCGCATCAATGCGCGGACAGCCCCAACCCGTCACCAGAACCGAAATCTCTGGCAGGATCGCTGCGGCGCGGGGATCGTTGAAATCCTGCATGGGCGTCGGGTCCACAACTTCGCAGATGTCCCGCAGCCGCTGCAAATGCTCGGGCGCAAAGACATCCTGCGCCAAGGCAGCGCGATAGGCGAAGGCCAGTTTCGGGTGCCGCGCCGGGCCGGCTTCGGGCGTGATTGCAGCCATGAACCTGTCCTCGCTTCGTCATGCAACCCTGACTTTTGGTATTGCACGCGTTGCGCAAGACGGCAAGAGGAAAGAGCAAGTTTGCTAAAATACCGCAAATTGCGAAATCGTGCCGCCCGGGACGGCAGTCACGCCACATTCGGCCTGAACCACCCCGGCCTCCGGGTCAGCCAGACGGCGCTGCATAAGGGCGATCGCTTGCGCACCGATGGCCTGACAATCCACCCGCACGGTGCTGAGACGGGGCGACATCATCGAGGCGGCGGGCAGATCATCGAAGCCCACGACCGAAACATCCTGCGGCACGCGAAAACCCTCGGCCTCCAAAGCATGGATCAGACGGATCGCGGCAAGGTCGTGGACGCAATAAACCCCCGTCCAATCCGTGACTTGCGATTTTCTCTGCCTGACCAGTTCGGCCAGGATCGCCTCTTGGGCATCCGGGGCATCCGCCACAATGCCGCGCGCACCCTCGCACATGGCAACCGCTGACTGGAAGCCAACATGCCGCTGGAAGGTGGTCGGCCGCAGGTGATCGCGGACATGCAGGACGGACCGGTGGCCCGCCGATAGAAGCATGTTGGTCGCCATCGCCCCGCCGTAGAAATTGTTCGGGCCAACGCAGTCAAATCGCATCTCGGGGTCAAAGGTGTTGACCAGCACCACCCGCTTCTGCACTGCCAGCCGGGCGGCAATCTCAGGCGAGGGATCGATTCCCACCAGCATCGTGCCGGCCGCTGCGGCCTCATCCGCGTCGCGGTCAAAGCGCCGGGGGTCCAGAACGCGGTCTTGGATCAGCCGGATTTCCAGAATCAGGCCTGCTGTGGCCGCTGCTGCATTCAGTCCCTCGACGATGGCATTGTAGAAGGGCACCAGCCCGCCCGTCACGGCATTGCCTGTGACATAGGCACGGACCACCCGGGCCGCCTGTCCGGCCTCGCCCCGCGCGCGATAGCCAAGCTCTTGTGCCAGCTTGGTAATCTTGGCCCGGATCTCGTCGCTGATCCCCGGCTGGTTCGACAGCGCCCGTGACACGGTGCTGACCGAGACTCCTGCGGCGCGGGCCACATCCAATTGATTTGCGCTTCGTTCCATAAGGCCCCTGTTGTCCCGATTGTCCTGCTAGACTGCGGCACGTTCGCACCTTCCGGCAACATTCGCAACATTACGCAAATTGCGCAAATTGCAAATTGCGCGTTGACAGGGAAATTTGCGTATGCTGAATTGTGTTTGTCCGGTAACGCAAAGGACTCGGGGCTTGGGTGCCAGGCACTTGAGCCGGGCAGAAGCCGGTCAAGCGGCACCCTGCCGCTCAACAATTCCGTCCCGGCACGGCAAGCCCGGGAACGCTCATGGGAGGACGACCAGAATGGCAGACAGAAAGAATGCGTCGCCGGTGACCTTCGGCTTTGGCCGACGGGATTTCCTGCGTGGAGCGGCGGCCTTGCCGTTGTTGGCGGGCCTGCCGAAGATGGCCTCGGCCGAGGATACGGTGGAGCTGCTCGTCTGGGCTTGGACGCCGGATACGGCGGTGCAGGCCGAGATGTTCATGAAGAAATTCCCCAACATCAAGGTCAAGATCGAAAACCAAGGCGGCGGCAAGCCGCATTACGACAAGCTGCGCAATGCCATTCAGGCCGGGTCGGGCCTGCCGGATGTGGCGCAGATGGAGTTCAATTCGATCCCCAGCTTCCGCGCTTTGCAGGCTTTGGCGGACATGGGACCCTACGGCGCCAATGACGTGAAGGACAAGTTCATCGACTGGACCTGGGCTGCGGGCAGCGATGGCGATGCGGTTTACTCCATTCCGTGGGACTCCGGTCCAATGGGATCGATCTACCGCGACGACATCTATTCGGCCAATGGCTTGACCCCGGCCAAGACCTGGGACGAGTTCGCCGAAAGCGCCATGAAGCTGGCCAAGGACAAGCCGGGCACCTACCTGACCAACTTCGTCGGAGCATCGGATGCGGGATGGCTCGGCAGCCAGCTGTGGCAGATCGGCGCGCGGCCCTTCCATGTGAACGGCGAGGAAATCCATATCGAGGTCAACAGCCAGAAGGCCAAGGACCTGCTGAACTACTGGCAGAAGCTGGTCGATGCCAAGGCGGTGGACACGACCCCGGGCTGGACGACCGAATGGTTCGCCGGGATGGACGAAGGCAAGTATGCCACATGGATCGCGGCGGCGTGGAGCCCGATCGTCATGCAGCAATCGATGAAGAAAAGCTTCGGCCTGTGGCGGGCCGCCCCGATGCCTATGTGGGAGGCGGGCAAGAACGTCACGTCCAACTGGGGCGGATCGACCTTCTCGTCTTTCACCACCTCGCAGCATCTTAAGGAGGCTACACAGTTCGCGGTCTTCATGGGGTCTGACCTTGAGGCGGCGAAGCTGTGGAACACCAAGCAGTTCCTGTTCCCGGTGCTGAAGGACCTGGCGGCGGATGCCGAGTTGATGGGCCATCCGTTCGACTTCTACGGCAACCAGCCGGTCAACCAGATCTTCGCGGAATCGCTCAGCGAGGTGGATCCGACCTTCGAATTCGCCCCCTTCCAGGACTACGCCGACCAGATCTTGACCGATGCGCTGGCCAAGGCCATCGGCGGTGCCGGAAAGATGGCGGATGCGCTGGACGGCGTGCAGGATGCCGTCGTGACTTACGCCAAAGATCAGGGCTTCACGGTCGTCTGATGACAGGCGGGCGCCCCAAACCGGGGCGCCCGCATCCCACCCCAAGGACGGAAATATAACATGACGGAAAGGGAAATCAGGGCACGACCGCGCAACCGCGTGATCGTCAACAAGACCGTGGCGCCCTATCTGTTCCTCGCCCCCTTCATGCTGCTGTTCATCGCCTTCCTGATTGTGCCCCTGATCTATGCCTTCGACATCAGCCTGTACAAAAAGGCTATGGTCGGCGGGGTGAAGTTCGTCGGCACTGACAACTACGTCAAAGCCTTTGCAGACCCGAAGTTCTGGGAAGGTGTCGGCGTCCTGTTCAAATTCGCCTTCCTGCAAATCCCTGTGATGATCGGCACGGCACTGGTCTTCGCCCTGATCCTCGACAGCGGCGTGGTCTGGGCCAAAGCCTTCTTCCGCGTCAGCTTTTTCATCCCCTATGCCGTGCCCGCCGTGATCGCCACCCTGATCTGGAGCTATCTTTACGGTCCCGCCTACGGGCCCATCGGCCAGACGGCGCGGTTTCTGGGGTTCGAAGCGCCGGATTTTGTCAGCGCCAAATGGATCCTCGGATCGATCGCCAACATCGCCCAGTGGGAATACATGGGCTACAACATGATCATCTATTTCGCCGCCCTGCAGGCCATTCCGACCGATCTGGAGGAGGCCTCGGTGGTGGATGGCGCTTCGGCCTTTGCCTTTGCCACCCGCATCAAGCTGCCGATGATCGTGCCGACCATCATCGTGACGGTGGTCTTCTCCATCATCGGCTCACTGCAATTGTTCACCGAGCCTTTCCTGATCCAGAACATGGCGCGGTCCATCATCAACAGCAATTACACGCCGAATTACTATGCCTACACCCTGACCTTCGTCGGCCAGCAACCCAACTATGCAGCCGCCATTTCCTTCCTGCTCGGCGGTGTGATTGCGGTGGTCTCCTATGCCTTCATGCTGCTGGCCAACCGGAGGATCGACCGTTGAGCATCGTTGGCAAGACCTCCACCTCGCCGAAGTTCCGCCGCAACCGCTGGCTGTTGACCGGCGTGCTGAGCCTGTACTTCCTTTATACCTTCATGCCGCTGTTCTACGTGATCACGGCGGCGACCAAGTCGAACCAGGATCTGTTCTCCACCTTCGGCCTGTGGTTCGCACCCGACTTCAACCTGTGGGACAATCTGCACACGCTGTTCACCATACAGGACGGCATCTTCCTGAAATGGATGGGCAACACGGCCTATTACTCCAGCATCTCGGCGGCGGGGGCGGCGCTGTTTTCCACCTTCGCGGGCTATGCCTTTGCAAAGTACAGCTTCCTTGGCAAGAAGCTGATGTTCGCGCTGGTGCTGGGTGCGGTGATGATCCCGCAGACCGCCCTTGTGATCCCGATGTTCCTGATGCTGTCCAAGCTGGGGCTGACCAATACGGCGTTCGCGGTGATCCTGCCCTCCTTGGTCTTTCCGCCCGGGGTCTTCCTGATGCGGGCCTATATCGACGACGCCATCTCGAACGAGTTGATCGAGGCCGGCCGGATGGATGGCGCAGGAGAGGTGCATATCTTCTCGTCCATCGCGTTCAGGCTTTTGATGCCGGGCTTTACCACGGTGCTGATCCTGGCCTTCGTGGCCAACTGGAACAACTACTTCTTGCCCTTGGTCATGCTGAACAAGCCCGACATGTTCCCGATCACCGTGGGTCTGGCGCAGCTTTATTCCACAGCGATTTCCGGCACCGGAGGGGTCTTGCTGTTCACGGTCGTGATGACCGGGGCATTGGTGTCCATCGTGCCGGTGATTGCGGCCTTCCTTATCATGCAGCGGTTCTGGCAGGGCGGGCTTGGTGCCGGAGGGGTCAAGGCATGACCGGCAGAAACGAAAAGAAAACAGGGGGTTGCGGTGGCGGTCATTGAACTGAAAGATGTCCGGAAGGCCTTCGGCGCGGTTGAGGTGATTGGCCGCGTGAACCTGACCGTGCCCGATGGCGCCTTTGTCATCTTCGTTGGACCCTCAGGCAGCGGCAAGTCCACGCTTCTGCGGCTGGTGGCGGGGCTGGAGGATGCGACGGCGGGCCAAGTCCTGATCGATGGCGCGGATGTCACGCACATGGGCCCAGCCGAGCGGCAATTGTCGATGGTCTTCCAATCCTACGCGCTTTACCCGACCAAGACCGTGCGCCAGAACATGAGCTTCGGTCTGGAGGTGGCCCGCCTTCCCAAGGACGAGATCAAGGCCCGGGTCGATCGCGTGGCCGATATCCTGAAGCTGGGCGATTATCTTGACCGCAAGCCGCGCGCCTTGTCTGGCGGCCAGCGCCAGCGCGTCGCCATCGGTCGTGCCATCGTGCGCGAGCCCGTGGCCTTCCTGTTCGACGAGCCGCTCTCGAACCTTGACGCCGCCCTTCGGGTGGAAATGCGGGTCGAGATTGCCAAGCTGCACCAACGCCTTGGCGCCACGATGATCTATGTGACCCATGATCAGGTGGAGGCAATGACACTGGCCGATCAGATCGTCGTTCTCGACAAAGGCGCCATCCAGCAGGTCGGCACGCCGATGGAACTGTACCAACGCCCCGCCAACCTCTTCGTGGCCCAGTTCATCGGATCGCCCAAGATGAACGTTCTGGAGGTGCGGCCCGAAGGCTCCACCGTGACCTTCGCCGACGGCAACCGCACCGATTTCGGGGCACTGGCCCCCGCCACCCTCTCTCATATCGGCTTCCGTCCCGAGGAGGTTGAGCTTCTGGCCGAGGGGCAGGGCCACCTGCAAGGCACCGTCGAAGTGGTCGAACGCCTCGGCTCGGACACCTTCGCCCATGTGGCCCTGGGGATGCTTGGCACAGTGACAGTTCGGATGCCCGGCAACGTGCTGAACATCGCCCCCGGCCAGAGGGTCGGGCTTGGCCTTGACGTAACACAACTTCATCTCTTCGCTTCGGACGGCACCCGACTGTCGTGACTTAAACCCGCTCGCCCCAAGGGCTCTTCACAGGAAAAGACGATGGCAACCAAGACTCTTGGAATAATCATGCACGGCATCACGGGACGCATGGGGTATAACCAGCACCTCGTCCGCTCCATCTGTGCCATCCGCGATCAGGGCGGCGTGGCGCTGGCCAATGGGGACCGGATCATGCCGGACCCGATCCTCGTCGGCCGCAATGCCGAGAAGATCGCGGCCGTGGCCAAGAAGCATGGCATCACCCGCACCACAACCGATATGGCGGCGGCCCTGGCCAACCCGGCGGACACGGTCTTCTTCGATGGTGGATCAACCCAGATGCGCGCGGGCTTCCTTTCTGATGCAATCTGCGCGGGCAAGCATGTCTATTGCGAAAAGCCGATTGCCGAGACCGTTGCCGATGCAATGGCCGTGGTGCGGCTGGCGGCACAACATGGCGTGAAAACCGGTGTGGTGCAGGACAAGCTGTACCTGCCGGGCCTGCGCAAGATCCGCATGCTGCGCGACGCGGGCTTTTTCGGCAAGATCCTCTCGGTCAGGGGCGAGTTCGGCTATTGGGTGTTCGAGGGGGACTGGCAGCCCGCGCAGCGTCCCTCGTGGAACTACCGCAAGGCGGATGGCGGGGGGATCATCCTCGATATGCTTTGCCACTGGCGCTATGTGCTGGATAACCTCTTTGGCAAGGTTCAGGCGGTCAGCTGCCTGGGCGCCACCCACATCCCGCAGCGCGTGGATGAGATGGGGCGCAGTTACAAGGCCGATGCCGATGATGCAGCCTATGCCACCTTTGAACTGGAGGGCGGGGTGATCGCCCAGATCAACTCCAGCTGGGATGTCCGGGTGCGCCGCGACGATCTGGTGACGTTTCAGGTCGATGGCACCCATGGCAGCGCCGTGGCGGGTCTTACGAAATGCTGGACCCAGCACCGCGTCAACACCCCCCGCCCGGTCTGGAACCCGGATCAGCCGCAGACCATCGACTTCTTCAAGACATGGGACGAGGTGCCGGACAACCAGGTTTACGACAACGGATTCAAGGCCCAGTGGGAGGATTTCCTGCGCCACGTCGTGGCCGACACACCTTGGCCATATGGCCTGATGGAAGGTGTCAAAGGCGTGCAACTGGCCGAACTTGGCCTGCAAAGCTGGGCCGAGCGGCGCTGGCTGCCTGTGCCGGACTTGGTGGCCTGACATGCAGATCACCCTTCCCACCGCAGGCGGCTCGCCTCTGCATTATCACCTGGCCGGCACGCCGATCACCTCGGCCCCCCGCAAACCCGCCGATTTCAACCGCGTGGCCTTTGCGGCCGCCCATGTCGTCGTCGATCCCGGTGCCGATGCCGACCCGTGGAGTGATTGCCCCATCGACTGGGAGGCGACGCTGGGCTATCGCCGCTACCTCTGGGACCTTGGCTTTGGCGTGGCTGAGGCGATGGATACCGCACAGCGCGGCGGCGGCTTGGATTGGCCCGCCGCGCAAGACTTGATCCGCCATTCGCTCGCCGCCGCCCGCGACCACGGCGGCGCGCTGATCGCCTGCGGGGTCGGCACCGATCACCTGCCCCCCGGCCCGGATGTGACCATCGACGCCGTGATCCGCGCCTATGAAACCCAACTGGAGTTTGTCGAAGCGCAAGGCGGCCGCGTCATCCTGATGGCCAGTCGCGCTTTGGCCCATGCCGCCAAGGGCCCCGACGATTACGCGCGCGTCTATGACCGCATTCTGCGGCAGGCGCGGTCCCCGGTCATCCTGCATTGGCTGGGCGAGATGTTTGACCCTGCTCTGAAAGGCTACTGGGGCAATGCCGACCACATGCAGGCGATGGAGACCTGTCTGGACGTCATCGCCGCCAATGCCGCAAAGGTCGATGGCATCAAGATTTCCTTGCTCTCTGCCGAGAAGGAAATAGCCATGCGCCGCCGTCTCCTCCGGCCTGTGCGCATGTACACCGGCGATGATTTCAACTACGCCGAACTCATCGCCGGTGATCAATTTGGCCATTCGGACGCGCTGCTGGGCATCTTTGATGCGATAGCGCCGGCAGCTTCCGAGGGGCTGGCGCGGCTGGCCATGGGGGATGAGGTCGGGTTCCGGCAGATCCTTGAACCAACCGTCGCGCTGTCACGCCACATCTTCAAGCCGCCGACCCGGTTCTATAAAACGGGTGTGGTGTTTCTGGCCTGGCTGAACGGGTTTCAAAACCATTTCACCATGCTGGGTGGCCAGCAAAGCGCCCGCTCGCTGCTGCACTTCGCCGAACTGTTCCGCTTGGCAGATCAGTCCCGCTGCCTGCGCGACCCGGACTTGGCGGTCAAACGGATGGGTCAGCTTCTGGCCGTCGGAGGCTTGGGATGACCGCCCCGAACCTCTCCATGAACCTCGCCACCCTGCGCAATCAGTACGGCTTTGCCGAAGCGGTGGAGGCCTGTCTGGCCCAAGGCATCACCGCCATCTCGCCGTGGCGCGATCAGGTCCATGCCATCGGGCTTGCAGAGGCCGCAAGGATCGTCCGCGCCAACGCCTTGCGTGTCACCGGCCTCTGCCGGGGCGGGATGTTCCCGGCTGCCGATGCCGCTGGCCGTCAAGCCGCCATTGACGACAACCGCCGCGCTATTGACGAGGCTGCCGCCTTGGGCGCCGATTGTCTGGTCTTTGTGGTCGGCGGGCTGCCGCAAGGCTCGCGCGACATCGCAGCCGCCCGCACGATGGTGGCCGAGGGGCTGGCCGCGATCCTGCCCCATGCCCGCGCCTGTGGCGTGCCGATGGCGCTGGAGCCTTTGCACCCGATGTATGCCGCCGACCGGTCCTGCCTGAACACGCTCGGCGCGGCCCTTGATCTCTGCGCCGAACTTGGCGCGGGCACCGGCGTGGCCATCGACGCCTATCATGTCTGGTGGGACCCCGACCTAGAGGCTCGGATTGCCCGCGCCGGGCGCGAAGGCCGTATTCTGGCCCACCACATCTGCGACTGGCTGGTGCCGACCAACGATATGCTTCTTGACCGTGGCATGATGGGTGACGGGGTGATCGACCTTCCGCAACTCCGCCGCTGGATCGAGGCCGCAGGCTTTTACGGCCCGCAGGAGGTGGAAATCTTCTCGGCCGGCAATTGGTGGCAGCGCCCCGGTCCCGAGGTCATCGCCACCTGTCTGGACCGGTTCCACACCGTTTGCTGACATCGCAAAGGAAACCCCATGCTCAACTCCAAACTCCTGCACCCCGAGATCCTTGAGGCCCTCGCCCGCGCCGGTCACAGTTCGAAAATCCTGATCGCCGACGGCAATTACCCGTTCTCAACTCAGCTTGGCCCCAATGCCCGGCATGTGTCGCTGAACCTGATGCCCGGCCTCGTCAGCGCCACTCAAGCGCTGGAAGCTATTGTGTCCGCCGTGCCGATCGAGGATGCCATCCTGATGCAGCCCGTTGCCTCCGGCCCCTATGCGCTGAAGGAAGACCCGCCGATCTGGGCGGATTTCCGCGCCATTCTGAGGGATGCGGGCTATGTGCAGCCCCTGAACAAGCTGGACCGCTTCGCCTTCTTCGATGCCGCCAAGGACGCCAACGTGGCCCTGACCGTCGCCACCGGAGAGCAGCGGCTCTATGCCAATATCCTGCTGCAAATTGGTGTGGTATTTCCCAAATAGGCCCGTGACCCGCATGAAAGACCCGATCCGATGACCATTCCCAACCTGAAGCCCCATGATATCGGTCAGCCGAGCCTGACCGGCACGACCCTGCAAGATGGTGCTTCGGTGACCATCACCGCAGGCGGAGCCGACATCTGGGGCAACCGGGATGAATTCCACTTCGCCCATGTGGCAGTCTCCGGCGACTTCGACCTGTCAGTGCGGGTGGCGGGGCTGGAGATGGCTGACACCTACACCAAAGCGGGCCTGATGTTGCGCGCCTCACTGGACGACAGCGCCCCCCATGCCATGCTATTGACCTTCGGCAACAATCAGCCGCGCAACAAGAACAACGGCGCGTTGGAGTTTCAGTCACGCCTTGCCCCGCAGGGCGAATGCTCTGGCATCTACCCGCCGCAACCCTTGGCCCCGCTTCCCGATTTCCCGGCCTCTTTCCCGCAGCATTGGCTGCGCCTGACCCGGCAGGGCGATCTTCTGACCGGCCACTTCAGTACCGATGGCCAAGGCTGGCGGACCTTCTGCACCCACGTCCAAGCTTTCCCCGGAACAGTGCTTCTGGGTCTCGCCGTCACCTCGCACAACGAGGTCCGCAGCGTCCGCGCCACCTTCCACGACTTGTCCCTGATCCAAAGGCCCCAGCCATGACATCTCTGCACGGAAAATGGTCGTTCGTCACCGGCGCGAGCCGAGGCGTGGGCGCGCATCTGGCAAGGGGCCTTGCGCAACTTGGCAGCAACCTTGTGTTGCACAGCCGCGATCTGTCCCATACCGCAGACCTCGCCGACAGGCTGCGCGCGATGGGTGTCACTGTTGTCACTGTTGCA
Organism: Paracoccaceae bacterium; assembly: GCA_947371955.1. Classification (GTDB taxonomy): domain Bacteria; phylum Pseudomonadota; class Alphaproteobacteria; order Rhodobacterales; family Rhodobacteraceae; genus Stagnihabitans. The sequence goes on from CANBRQ010000005.1 coordinate 55,272, forward strand.
GCAGAACTGGCAGACCCGGATCAGGTCGAACCGCTACTGGACCGCGTTCAGGCAGCCGCGCAGATTGACATTCTCTACAACAATGCCGCCATTCAGGTCGCCAAGCAAAGCGCCCTCTGGCAGACCTCGCCCACCGATCTGCGCCGCAGCCTTGAGGTCAATCTGATCAGCCTTGTCCGGATCTGTGACCGTCTGGCCCCGCCGATGCTGGCGCGGGGCTGGGGGAGGATCATCAACCTGACCTCGGGCATCGTCGACCAGCCAGAGCAGACGGCCTATGCCGTCTCCAAGGCCGGGGTGGACAAGTTTGTCCGCGACTTTGCGCCGAAGCTGCAAGGCACTGGCGTTCAGATGAACCTCTTGGACCCAGGCTGGCTGCGCACTGATCTCGGCGGCCCCAATGCGCCGGGTGACCCGGCCTCGGTCCTGCCCGGTGCCCTGGTGCCTGCGCTTCTGGACAACGGCGAAAGCGGACGTTTCTTTCGGGCGCAAGATTACGCGGGCCTCAGCCTCGACGCCGCCTTGCGCAAAGCCCTGAATCCCTGACCCTACGGAGAGCCCCGTGATCCCTCGCATCCAGATCGCCCCAAACGGCCCCACATTCTCGCGCATGGTCTATGGGACATGGCGGATGCTGGACGATGCGCCCTCGGCGCAAGACATCAACCGCCGCCTCAACCTGTGCCTTGATCTTGGCATCACCACCATCGACGGGGCGGAAATCTACGGCGGCTATGCGCAAGAGGCCGCCTTGGGCGCGGGCCTTACCCTGTCGCCGGGCCTTCGGGAAAAGCTGGAACTGGTAACGAAATCCGGCATCTACATCCCGCACTCCACGGCCCCCGATCGCCGCGTCGCCCATTACGACGTTACCGCCAAGCGCCTGATCGAATGCGCCGATGCCGCGCTGCACCGCCTTGGCACTGACCGGATCGACCTGTTCCTTGTCCACCGTCCCGACTGGCTGACCAGCATCGACGACACCGCCGAGGGTCTGAACGCCCTCGTGGCCTCCGGAAAGATCGGCGCGGCAGGCGTGTCGAACTATTCACCCAATCAGTACGCCGCCCTCAACAGCCGCATGGCCCAGCCCCTCTCGACCAATCAGGTCGAATTCAGCCTGCTGCACATGGATCCGATCTACGACGGCACCTTTGACCAGTTGCAGACCGAACGCGTGCGCCCCATGGCGTGGAGTCCGCTGGCCGGGGGCGGTCTCTTTGATGCAAGTTCGGCCGCCGGGAAGAGACTGGCTGAACAAGCCCGCCTGATCGCCCCGAAATACGACAATGCGAGCGTTGAGCAGCTGGCCTATGCCTGGGTCATGGCCCATCCGAGCCTGCCCTTGCCCGTGATCGGCACCAACCGCCTCGACCGCATTCAAAGCGCCACCAAAGCGACAGCGATCACGCTGGATCGCGAGGACTGGTACGGGCTTTGGGTGGCGGCCCAAGGGCACGGGATACCCTGAAGGCCGGGGATCTTAGCCAAAGAAAGAGAGCGACATAGTCTCTCGCCCCAACGACTGTTCAGTATATGTGCGCTCAACAAACACACCGCGGCGAGTGGTTGCCTGATCAAATGAGATTGGTGTGCCGGGAAAGCCAGCCAACATCTGCCCTGACAATCATCGAGCCAATCTTCGGGTGCAAAGCGATGTGCAGCGAGCGGCAGCCTTCCTTCGTCCCGTTCGATCCGCAACCATGATTTCTTCGCCGAGAGCGAACGGCGACCCAAGCGCGATCCTGCAAATGCTTGGCCGCAAGACCGCTGTCCGCCCCTCGGGACGACCCGGCATTCCTGAACGTGATCGACCCGGAGCATTCGTTCGCACAGCCATCAGCACCGCGGATCAGCGTCTCCGGTGCAAAATCGACATCCCATCAAAGAAGTCGGCACCACTTTGCAACTCAAGTCCGTCCTTGCCACTGCACACGTACCCTAGGCAGCAGTCTTCCATTTCAGCGGGGTCACGTAAACGATGGCGTCTCCGACGCTGACCATCACATCGCCATCCTGAACATTGATCTGAAGCTTCATCGCGCGGCTCGCCAGTTTGGCCAGATTCTTCGTGTCGCTCTCGGAAAAACACGTCACTTGCAGATTGTCAAAACGGGCAGCGCCGGCCTTGATCTTGTCCCACCACATCTCGGCCACCCTGCCACCATAAGGATAGATCATCACCCTGCCGGCCTTGCTGCAGGATTGCCGCAGCACCTTCTCACTGGGCAGTCCAAGGGCCACCCAGACATCAAGCTCACCGCTCAGGCTTTTCTGCCAGATGTCGGGCTCGTCTTCGGTTGATATGCCTTTTCCCATTTCCAGACTCTCATGCGCGTTCAGCGCAAAGGCGATGATGCGTAGCATCAGCCTTTCATCGGTTTCCGACGGATGCTTGGCGACAGTCAGCTTATGGGTCTCATAGTAGTGACGATCCATGTCCGAGACCGAAAGCTCAACTTTATAGATGGTGGCATTTTGCGCCATGATGTGTCCCAAGACTTCAGAGAGTAGCAGGCTTACCGGGTCTGGTGCCTCTGTAAAAGCTGATAAAAGGCTGCGAGGGTCGAAAGCGTGCAGGCTTGATGTCGAAACTGGCAGCACGTGCCGTTTCCGGGGCCACCAAACCAGCCTGTCACCTGTGCCGGTCCCCGCTTGTCCGAGCATTATTGCCTTAAGCTTTCACCCGCACGGGGTGACCTCTTGCCCCGGTCTTGGGGAGCCTTCGAATGCCGGCTTTCGAAATCCGCTCGGTCGCCGGGGCCCACGATCGCAACGCCGTCGTTGACTTCCCAGCAGCCTTCACGGATGGCGCGGATTTCAGGCAGTTTCTCTCCACTGCGTTTCCGCGTAGTGGGTTATGGCCCGTCTGACGAATGTTCAGGGGTGTGGGCCCGCGGGAGATCCCGCAGGAGGTCGTGCTCATGATGATTGTTGGGCTTGATGGTGCAGGCATCAAGCCCGTGTGGTGATCGTCGAGCCCACCTCAGGGACCACGGCGATTTATGGGAAAGTGGACACTGTGTCGTGGTTTGTGGCGGCACCGGGCTCCCACACCAGCGGCATTTCCTGTCAGCTAACGTACCGGTTGGAGACGCTTCTCCTGACGCTGGACAATCTGGGCTACCAGCAAAGCGGCATGCTGTTGGCGTGACTTTGCTGTGACAGGCGGCGAATTGGCGGGCCGTCTCGCAGCAGATCGACCAGCTTCTGGTTCATTGCGTTAAGAACTGCGTGATCGACGGGGCGATGCTGGGGCATATGCCGGAACGGGCAAGACCTTCATAATGGAAAGTCTGCACCGCTACGCCGAGCAGACGGGCTACGAGCTCATCGGCCTCGCCCCGTCAGGCCGAGCGGTTGAAGCCCTGAAGGAGGCGATCCCAGCTGGCGCAAATCATGCAGTCCCGGCTCATCCGGATCCGTTAGGATGACGATCCGGGAGGAGAGTGGTGGGGCCGCAAGATCCTTGTCGTCGACGAGGCGGGCATGAGGCAGGTGACGTTGCGCGCAGGGTTTTCGGCAAGGCGTCATCACAAAACGGAATCGCTGACGGTCGTCCGATTCAGAACATTCATTGGACCACGCTTCTCGCAGGGCGCATCATCGATCTTGATCATGAACACTCTGCCAGACCCCATATGCATCTTCCGCCGCGACCCGAGCCTGAACATGGCCCGGTTCTACCGTGTTGAAATTCGCAAAGACCTCTTCGGCCAGACGACCGTCGAACGCACATGGGGTCGGATCGGGGGCAGGGGGCAAAGCCTGCTCAAGTCTTATCCTTCAACCCATTGTGCGGAGCAGGCGGCTTCCAGGTTGGTGCAGACAAAAGAGCGGCGCGGTTATCGCAGGCCAGTTTGATGGCGGTTACCGAGCTTCTTGACTGCCCTGACTTGGTAATGGTTATGAATGCGGCCATATTGGAAGTCCATCCTACGGAGGCTGTCATGATCAGCGCTGACCTTGGACCCGAACTTAAAGGCTTTGTCTCCAAGCTGGTCGAAACCGGGCGCTACAATTCCAAAAGCGAAGTCCTCCGCGAAGGCGTCCGTCTGATTCAGGAGCGGGAAACGAGTTTGGCGGTTCTTGATCAGGCGCTTGCCCGGGGCATTGGCGATGCGGAAGCCGGTCGCGTGGGTCCAGCCAGTGCGGTCCTCGGACGGCTCGAAGCCAAGTATCAGGCCAATGGCCAAGACGGCGCATGAACGTTGAACTCACCGCAGAGGCTGAGGCTGACCTCGAAGCGATTGCCGACTATATTGCCCGCGACAACCCGGTGCGGGCTTTGTCCTTCGTTCGGGAGATCGTCGAACGCTGCATAGGCCTTGCCGAGAAGCCTGAAGCTTTCCCGGTGGTGCCGCGCCACCAGCATCACGGCATCCGCCAAGGGGTGCATGGGCGTTATCTGATCTTCTACCGCTTCGAGGTCGACGGGATCAGGATCCTGCACATCCTCAACGGCGGCATGGATGTCGAGGCGCTTCTGTTCCCCGCGGGGTGAATTTGAGATTGCCACCATGAGTGAAGCCCGGTCCCCTCTGCTTGTGCTGACGGCAACCAGTTGGAACGTTTGATCGGGGTGTCGGCGGATCTGGTCGAGGCGAAAACGCCGCTTCTGCCATCGGAGATGAAACGTAAGATCGCGGTGCGGTGATCGACCCGCGCAACGCTGTCACCAAAGTAGCCAGCCAAAGCCCGGCCATGATCCAGATTGCCGCTTGGTTCCGCTGCAATCGAACCGATGCCCTCAAAGCTAACTCGCTGCCAATCTGCAAGACTTTTCACCCTAACCTGTCCGATGCTGTGCAAGCCCAATGGAACCTCACCGCAGGAGGCGATGCCTTTTGCGAGAATTCCCGATTCCAAAGGCGGCGACTATGCCGGCCAGTGGCGGTGCAGGGGGTCGATGACATAGTCATGTGCGTGATGTGCCCCGTGGCCCTGCAAGTGCGGGTGGTCTGGGGGCAAGTCCGCATGGTCATGCGCGAGGGTCAAAGGATCTGCCACTGGCCACAGACGCCAAACGAGGGCCAGCGCCACCGCCCCGGCGACCGCCAGGATCAGGCTTGTCACGCCCAACCCGGCCCATGCCCCCAGCCATCCGGCCAAGGGATAGGTCACCAGCCAGCAAACATGACTTGACGCGAATTGCGCCGCAAAGACCGAGCCGCGGTCCTCCTCACGGGCTGAACGGTTGACGATCCGCCCGATTGGCACCTGAGAGGCTGCAAAGCCTGCCCCGATAAACGCCCACAATGCGCACAGCAGGCCGAACCCTTGCACCAAAGGCGCCAGCCCCACGCCTAGAACCATCATCGCGGCCCCGCCCAGCATCAGGCTGCGCTCAGTCAGATGTTCCAGCAGGCGCGGCACCAAAAGTGCGGCGATCATCGAGCCCAGACCAAAGACGCCCAAGGCCAGCGCCACGAAGCCCTCGGTCAGGCCCAATTGAGCCTGCACCATCACGACCGTGTTGACATAGACCATGGCACCCGCTGCCGCCACGGCAGCCTCCATCAGGAACAGGCCGCGCAGGCGGGGGGTGGCGGCATAGATGCGCAAGCCCTTTGTGACGGCGTGCAGGAAGCTTTCGCCCGGCTCTGCCCGCCGGGTTGGCAAGGTCACCGAAATCACCAGCACGGCCGAGGCCAGAAACCCGAGCACGGTGCCGCCAAACAGCACTGGAAAGGACACCAACGTCAGCAGCGCTGCGGCCAAGATCGGCGATGCGACCTGCTCCATGTCCTCAGCCAGCCGCATCATGGTCAGGCCATTGGTGTAATCGGCCTCATCGGGCAACAGGTCGGGGATTGTGCTTTGAAACGCAGGTGTAAAGCCTGCAGAGGCAGCCTGCAGCAGGAAGATCAGCACATACACCTGCCAGACCTCGGTCACGAAGGGCAGGAAGGCGATGATCCCTGCCCGGATCAGGTCAAGCGCCACCAGAAACGCCCGGCGCGGCAACCGGTCAGCCAGAGCCGACGCGATAGGCGCCAGCGACACATAGGCCACCATCTTGATGGCCAATGCCGTGCCCAGGACCGCCCCGGCGCGGTCGCCCGCCAGATGCCAGGCCAAAAGCCCCAAGGCCACCGTCGCAAGCCCGGTGCCGATCAGTGAGACGATCTGCGCCAGAAGCAAATGCCGAAAGGCTGGGTTGGACAGGGTTTTCAGCATCAGAGCAGCTTTGTCATGGCTTTGATCTCGGTCAGGTCCTGCGCCCCGGTTCCGGTCAGGCAATGGTCGATGTGGTCATGGATCAGCGCCCGCTTCGCCTCGGCAACCGCACGTTCGACGGCATGCAACTGCGTGGCGAGGTCCAGACAGGAGCGGCCCTCCTCCATCATCAGGACTATGCGGCGCAAGTGACCCTCGGCGCGTTTCAGGCGCAGGGCGATGGCGGGATGGGTCTCATGCAGATGATCAGTCATGCTGCAAGATATCCCCCCAGGGGGGATGGGGCAAGGCAGATCAGCGACCGCGTGGGAACTGGGTTTGGGGCAGGTGCAGCATTGTCAGCAGGGCCTCATAGAGCCGGTTCAAGACTGACCAAACGATACGGCGCCACGACAGGGAATTCACGAACTCCACGCAGCCCAAGGCCAGCACCGCCCCGCCGAGGATGTCAGACGGATAATGGACCCCAAGGTAGACCCGCGCTCAGGGGACGGCCAAGGCCAGCCCGATGACGGCAAGTCCCGCCCCCGCAGGGGCATGGTCCCCAGCACCGCAAAGGCCAGCGCGAACGTCAGGTTGGCATGATCTCTAGGGAATGAGTTCTCCGGCAAATGGCCCAGCAGATTTGATTCCAGCCCGGATTCAAACGGGCGCGGGCGGTAGTGCAGCCAGCCTGCGACCTGCACCAGCCCCAAACCCAACGCCCCTGCGGCCACCACATCCAGAAGGGTAGGCCGCCAGCCCGGTCGCGCCCGCACCCGTGACACTACGAGGCCCATCATGACCATGGGCACCCATGCGCTCGCCATAAACATCGCCAGCGCCACCACGCAAGAGGCAGACCGAGGGCTAGCCGTGAGCCAAAGGAACGTTGCGGTATCAAGATGTTGCAAGGACCTTTTTCTTACACGTGACGGTGGACTGCCATTGATCCGGAGTGGGCCTTGCCGGCTAC
>CANBRQ010000006.1 GCA_947371955.1 Paracoccaceae bacterium
GCGGGCAAGTCATAGCCCTCGGGCTGTGGCGGGCGCGTTTGATAGCCTGTGAGCCGCGCCAAGGCCGCAGCCACGCCCGGGTCTGTGTAGTAAAGGCTGTAAACCCCGGTCAGCAGGGCCGCGAAGGCTGCGGGCTGGTCTCGCTCCACCTTTCGCACCGTCTCTGGTGAGATGCCGCCGGTTAGCGCCTCTAACACCGGCGGGATTGTGCCGGCGAAACGTGGATGCGCTTGCAGGCGGGCGGGTAGGGTCGTGGCACTGGCGGGTGGAAAATCGCCATCGCCGGGCAAGAGCACATCGAGGAGCGCGGTCAGGGTCATGCTGCCACCCCGATGCTGGCGCGGTCGCGGATCAGGCAGTCTGCCGCGCACAGGGCAAGGGCTTGCAGGGTTGAGGTCGGGTTCAGGGCGGCGGCGGTGGTGAAGACAGAGCCATCCAGGACGAGCAGATTGGGCACCAGATGCGCGCGTGAGGTGGCATCCACCACCGAAGTCCCCGGATCGGCGCCCATGCAGGCCGTTCCCAGCAGATGGAAGCCCGCATGGACCAGAAGGTCCTGTGAGACGACCTCGACCGCGCCCGCCTCGGCAAAAGCGCGGCTGGCGCTGGCGATGCCATGGGCGATCATCTTGCGGGTGTTGTCGTCTAGGCTGTAAGTCATCTTGGGCGCAGGGATGCCGAAGCGATCTTGCAAGCTGTCGGAAAGCGTGACCCGGTTTTCCAGCCTCGGCAGGTCTTCTGTTGTCACGGTCAGGCTTGCGGTATGGCCGAAGGTGCGGCGGAACGCGGTGTGATGCCCCGCGCCCCATGGCAGGCGCGGCAGATAGCCGCCGCAAGCCGTGCCCACCGGCCCGTCCGAGCGGATCAGCTGCATCTGATAGCCGCGCACGAAGCCGCGCGACGGATCGGTTTCATAGAACTGCTGCGACAGGATCGAGACGGCGAAGGGCCCTTTCTGACCTTCCATCGGCTCGTCGAAGCGGGCGGTGACAAGGCCGGTCGGGTGATGCATCAGACGTCGCCCCACCAGATCGGTGTCATTGGCCAGCCCGTTCGGAAATCGCCTAGACGTCGACAGCAGCATCAGCCGCGCCGTGCCCACCCCATTCGCCGCAAGTGCTACGACCGCGGCCTTGTGACGCCGCACCACGCCGTCGCGGTCGAAGTAGGCCACGCCGGTCGCGCGGCCCTGCGCGTCGGTCTCTACCTCAAAGGCGGTGGCGCGGGTGATCAGCCGCACCCCGGCTGCCAAAGCCTGCGGCCAATAGGTCACGTCGGCCGAGGAGCGTGCCTTGACCGGACAGCCCAGATCGCAGGGCCCGCAATTGTTGCAGGCCCCGCGCCCCGCGCCATAGGGGACCGAGTTGATCGCGACATCCGCCGGCCACCAATGCCAGCCCAGCCGGTCAAAGGCTGCGGCCATTCGTTCTCCGGCGCGGCCCAGCGGAATGGGAGGCATCTGACGCGGGCCGCGCGGCGGATTGCCGGGATCGCCGTGCAGCCCGGATACGCCCATCATCAGGTCGTTCTCTTCGTAGTAGGGGGCCAAGTCCTCGTAACAAATCGGCCAGTCATCACCCACACCATCCAAGCTGCGCGTGCGGAAGTCCGAGGGACGAAAGCGCGGGAAATGCGCCCCCCACAGGATGGTCGATCCGCCCACCGCGTTGTAAAGAAATGGCTTTATCGCCGCATCCGTATCATCAATCGGGTAATCTGCCACACCTTGGCGCACATTGGGGTTCGGGTGATGCGTGGTCTGGCGGGCGATCTCCCACTCGGGGTGCAGGCTGGGTGTGTCGGCATAGCTGACCCAGTCGCCCTGCTCCAGACAGGTGACGCGCAGTCCCGCCCGTGCCAGACGCCAGGCAGCAGCGGCCCCGCTGGCCCCCGCGCCCACGATCAGCACATCATCCATCGCGCACCTCCCTCTTCAAATTTCGCCCGCGACCACCCGGTGACAGCGCACCGCACGCCCGTCTTGCTGCGTCAGAACCTGAGGCGTGCTGCGGCAGGCGTCGTTGGCAAAGCCGCAGCGGCTGGCCAGATAGCAGCCTTTCGGCAGGTCGATCGGACTGGGAATTTCACCCTGCAGGGCTGCCGCTTCAGGATGATCGACGCGGCGATGGGTCGGGTCGGGGAACAGGTGAGCCGACAGCAGCGCCCGCGAATAAGGGTGCTGCGGGGCGGAGAAGACCTGTTCCACACTGCCCTCCTCGACGATCTGGCCGAGGTACATCACGGCCACGCGCTGGCACAGGAAGCGAACGGTCGTCAGGTCATGGCTGATGAACAGGAAGGATATCCCCAGTTCCGCCTGCAACCGCGCGAGCAAAGCGATCAGCGCATTCCGCGCGCGCGGCGCCAGAACCGAGGTCGGCTCGTCCAGCACCATGAAATCGGGCCGCAGGATAAGGGCGCGGGCGATGTTGATGCGTTGCAGGGCACCTGCGCCGAGGCCCTTGGGTTTGCGGTCCAGCAGGGCCTCGGGCAGGTTGACCAAAGCCAGCACCTCTGCCGCCCGCTTGCGCCGGGCTGCGGCGTCATCGGTGGAATGCAGCCGCAGGGGTTCGTCCAATATCTGCGCGATGGTCCAGCGCGGGTTGACGCTGTCGAACGGGTCCTGAAACACGATCTGCACACGGGACCGATAGCCCCGCATGGCAGCGTTCGACAGGCGCGACAGGTCGGTCCCGCCGAACAGGATCGTGCCATCGGTCGGGTCCACAAGCCGCACAAGACAGCGCCCGACGGTCGTCTTGCCCGACCCGCTTTCGCCGACCAGCCCCACCGCCTCGCCCTTGCGGATGGTCAGGGCGACCTGATCCACGGCATGGACGACCTTGGAGGAATGTCGGATAGGGAAGTTCTTCGTCAGCCCCTTGGCCTGCATAAGAACCGGCGCGCCGGACGCCACCTGCGCGGGATAATCGCTGCCCTTTTCACGATAAAGCCGCAGCACATCCTGACTGTAGGGATGCCGGGGTGCCGCGAAGAACTGACGGACCGGGGCATCTTCGACAATGCGGCCCTCGTGCAGGACAAGGACCCTGTCGCAATAGTTGGCGATCACGCCCAGCTCTTGCGTCACCAGCAGGATGGCCGATCCGGTCATTTGCACCGTCTGCCACATCTGGTCCAGAAACTGCGCCTGAATCGTCACATCCAGCCCGCTGGTAGGTTCATCGGCGATCAACAGCCGCGGACGAGACGACAGCGCCATGGCGATCAGCGCCCGCTGCGCCATGCCGCCCGACAGTTCATGGGCAAAGGTGTCCACGCGCCGCTCGGGGTCGTTGATGCCGACCATGCGCAGCATCTCGATTGCCTGCGCCCGGGCGTCGGATGCCGAGCCGCCATTGTGCGCTGCGTAGGCATTGCCGATCTGCCGGCCGACCTTCAGCATCGGGTTCAGTGCTGCCCTTGGGTTCTGCACGATGATGCCGATGTCACGGCCCCGGATGGCGCGGATATCCTCATCTGGCAGGGTCAGAAGATTACGCCCGTCGAACTTGACCGAGCCGCCCATGATCTTGCCCGGTGCCCGTGCTAGACCCAGAAGGGCCAGCGCCGTCGTGGATTTCCCGCTGCCTGCGTCGCCCACAAGTCCTACAACCTCGCGCGCGTCAATGTCGAAGCTGACGCCCTTCACGGGTTGCAGCATGCCCGCCGGGGTTGGATAACCCACCGCCAGATTGCGGACTTTCAGGATCGGCTCAGCCATCTTCGTACCGCCGCTCCAATGCATTTCCCAGAACGGCAAAGCCGAACACCGTCAGCGAGATCGCGATGCCGGGAAAGACCGAAGGCCACCATTCGCCCAGGATGATCGTATTGGCCCCGGTTGAGATCATCAGCCCCCATTCCGGCGTCGGCGGCCGCACCCCGGCACCCACGAAGGACAGGCCCGCCGTCAGCAAAATGGCAAATCCGATAGTGACCGAGGATTGGATCAGCGCCGGCGTCAGGGAATTCGGCAGCACGTGGCGCAGGGCGATGGCGATCTCGCTGTTGCCCATAGCGCGGGCCGCCTCGACAAAGCCTCGCGATTTCTGGCTGAGGACCTCGGCCCGGGTCAGGCGGATGTAGATGGGGATATAGACGAAGGCCAGCGCGATGACGATGTTGCTGGTTGACCGCCCGGCCAGCGTCACCAGCACCATTGCCGAGATAAACACCGGGAAGGACTGCATCACGTCCGAGACGCGCATCAGAAGCTCGGTCGCGACGTTGCGGAAGTAACCGGCGATCAGACCCAGAAAGACGCCCACGGCCAAGGACAGGAAATTCGCCGTCAGTGCGATCACGAGATCCGTGCGCGGTGCGGCGATGACACGGGAAAAGATGTCATAGCCGCTGACATCGGTTCCCATGAAGTGCGGTGGATAAGGCAGCGTCCCGGCGAACCAACTGGTCAGAAGGCCCGGAATCTCCACCAGCGACGGCGGTGGTTGCGCCACCCGTACTGTGGTCAGCATAGGGTCATAGGGCCCGATATAGGGACCGATTGCCGCCAGAATCGTCACCGTTATCACGATGACAAGCCCGATGCGGAACAGCCAGTCGGCCCGTTTGGGCGGCAGGGCAGGTAGGGCGTCGATGTCGGGCAAAGCGCTCAATAGGCGATCCTCGGGTCAATGGCGGCATGGATGAGGTCCAGAAGAAGATAGACCACCAGCGAGATGGCGGTGATGATCAGAACCACGCCCTGAATGGCCGGATAGTCGAAGGCCAGTACCGAGCGGACCGCATATTGCCCGATGCCGCCAAGCGAGAAGACCGTCTCGACCAGTACCGCGCCCGACAGCATGAAGCCGTAGAGAATGCCGATCAGCGTCATCGAGGGGGCCATGGCGGCGCGCAGGGCGTAACGGGCCACCACCTTGCGCGGCAGGCCAATGGAATTGGCGTAGAGCACGAAATCCGATTGCAGCGCGCGCAGCATGTTCTGCCGCACCATCTTGATGATCGGGCCCGACAGGACGAAGGTCAGGTTCAGCACCGGCAACATCAGATGATGCGCGGCCTCGAAGAACTTCTTGGGCTGGCCGGCCAGAAGCGTGTCGATCAGAATGAAACCGGTCATCGGCGGCGGCGGGGTCGTCATGGGCGACAGGCGGCCGAGCGGGGCCGGCGCGATGCCAAGCTTGAAGAAGAAGACATAGACAAACAGCAGGCCCCACCAGAATTCAGGCTGCGATCCGGCAAACAGGGAATAAAGGAAAACCCCCTTGTCGGCCCGCCCGCCGGGGCGCAGGGCCGACAGCATGCCCACCGGCACCGCAACCGCGAAGGCAAAAAGGAATGACAGCGTCACCAGTTCCAGCGTCACGGGCAGGTAGGACGCGATCTCTGCCGTCACCTGACTGCCCGTCACCCAACTGACCCCAAGCGAGCCTTGCAAAAGGCCCGGCGAAACATCGGGCTGAAAGCCAAGGTAGATCGAAAGTTGCGTCAGAACGGGCCGGTCCAGCCCCAATTGCGCCTGCGCCTGCGCATAGGCCTCTTTGCTGGCATTCATACCGACAAGCCGCGAGACCGGGTCGGCGGGCAGAAGCCGGATCAGGAAGAAGACCGAGATGGTCAGACCCAACAGTTGTACCAGCCCAATCGACAATCGTCTGAGAACATATTTCAGAAGCATCGGCACCGGGCCTTCAGGTGGGGAATGTTGCGACCCGGCAGACAGCGCTGCCGGGTCGCAAGTGTGTTCAGGTCACTCGGCCAGCTTCAGGTCGTAGTAGCGCAGAGAGTTGTCGGGATACCAGCGCAGGCCGCTCAGCTTGTCGGTATGGGCCCACTGGGTCTTGTATTCCACAATAGGCAGCCAGACGACATCGCGCGCGAGAACGTCCTGAATGGCAGCGGTCGCAGCATCGCGCTTGGCGGTGTCAGGCTCCACCCGTGCCTTGGCCCAGGCATCGTCAACTTCCGTAGGATTGGAGTAGTTGACCATGTTGTTCAAGCCGCCCTTGTCGCCGGTCACGAAGAACAGCTGGATCGCATAGCCCGCATCCACGCCGATCGGCTTTTCCTGATCGTTGATCGCAAAGGGCAGGTCGCGCTTGACCAGCTGGCGGTCGCCGTACTGGGTCTGCGGGATCGGGTCCAGCGTCGAGGGGATGCCCACGGCCTGCAGCGCGGTATTGATGATGTTCACGATCGGGCCAAGGGTCGATTCCTTCTCGGACACATAGGACAGACGGAAGGAATCCGCGAAAGCCTCCAGCCCCTTGCCGTCCGGATAACCGGCCTGCGCCAGAAGCTCCTTCGCCTTGGCCGGATCATAGGTATAGTTGGCAGAGGCCTTGTAGCCCGGATAGCTTGACGGAACCATGCCCTGCCACTGCTTGGCCTGACCGAAGTAGCCGTTCGCGATGATCTGATCGAACGGGATCGCGTGCGAGATCGCCTGACGAACCAAGGGGTTGTCGAAGGGCTTCACCTTGAAGTTCATGTGCAGGAAGGTGTTTTCGTTGCCCGCAACCGAGCCCACTTTCAGACCCGCCGCCGAACGCAGGCTGTCGAATTCCCGTGGCGTCAGGCCGGTGGCCACCTGCGCTTCGCCGGTTTGCAGCACCACGGCACGGTTGGACGACTGCGGCACGCGCTTGACGGTGACGGTGTCGACATCCGGCTTGCCGGCGAAGTAGTCCGGGTTCGCGGAGTAGCTGATTTCCTCGTTCTTCGTCCAGGAATTCAGGCAATAGGCCCCGAAGCCCGGCGCGTTGGTGTTGTTCACATAGTCATGCGACCACGGGTCGGCATCGGTCTTGTGCGCCTCCATCGTCTCTTTGTCGAAGATCAGAAGGCCGAAGATCGTCAGCACAGGCAGGAACAGCGCATTGGGTTCGCCCTGCTTGATCTGCACGGTGTAGTCGTCGATCTTGGTCACAGCATCGCCGATATCTTTGGCCGCTGCGTCGCCGCCGAAGACCTCCGGCCCGAAGCCCTTGATCGAGCCAACGTTCGACAGGAACCAGCCGATCGGGGCAGCACCCGACACCGACTTGGCCCGCTGGAAGGTATAGATCACGTCATCAGCATTGAAAGTGGCGCCATCGCAGCCCTTTACCCCCTGCCGCAGCTTGAACGTCCAGGTCAGGGTTGCCGCATCAAAGCTCCAGCTTTCGGCCAGACGCCCTTCGAACTTGTTGAAATCCGGGACCGTCACCCCGGTGTCATTGGTGCTGGAAGCCGCATAGCCAACCAGTGGCTCCAGCAGGGTCACCATGCCCTGCTGACTGGCAGGAATTGCCGCAGATGGGCCGTCATAGTCCAAACCGGCCGGAACATCTTCGGACAGAATCAGGATTTCCTTGGCGGAAAGGGGCGTCGCTGCGCCTGCCAATAGGCATAGCGCAGCGGCAGAGCATAGAAGCTTAGTCGAAGCTGTTCTCATTTCTGACCTCCCGGATGATAATTTTGGGCATGTTTGCCACCGGATAACGTACTAGATTTGTCCGGACAAATCACGCATCAAGAACCCAGCCTGTCAAGCCACTTTTCGCGGGTCCAACCACGAAAGAGGATTGACAGCGCCGCCAGCAAGCCGGAATTTGTCCGGACAACTCCAGCGTGGTCAATCTCTGGGCAACGCGTAGACAGGGGGGGCAAGGGTGCGGATCATCGTCCTTTTCAATCTCCGGCCGGGCGTCGATCCGGCGGCTTATGAGGCTTGGGCCGCCTCGTCCGATGCGCCAACGGTGCGCGGACTGCCTTCGGTTTCGGGCTTTCGCGTTCATGCACTAACCGGGCTTTTGATGGGCGCGGGCACGCCGCCGTTCCAGTATGTCGAGGTGTTGGACGTGTCTGACATGGATCAACTTGGACGCGACATCGGCACGCCAGCGATGCAGGCGATCTCGGCCCAATTTCAGGCCTTTGCCGACAACCCGATCTTCCTCACCACGCGGGAGATCGGGGCATGACACTGAAAGGCCAGGTCGCGCTGATCACTGGGGCGGGCCGGCCAAAGGGGCTGGGGCTTGCCATCGCCACACGTCTGGCCGCGGAAGGCGTACGGATCGTGCTGCATGACCGTGGCGCCATCGCAGGAGAGATCGCCCCCGCGCATGGTGTAGGCGTGACCTCTGATCTGGAG
Organism: Paracoccaceae bacterium; assembly: GCA_947371955.1. GTDB lineage: Bacteria > Pseudomonadota > Alphaproteobacteria > Rhodobacterales > Rhodobacteraceae > Stagnihabitans. The sequence continues at coordinate 8,105 of CANBRQ010000006.1, forward strand.
GCTGCAGCAGCCGGCCTGCGCGCCTCGGGGGCGGAAGTTCTGACTGTAACCGGCGATCTTCTGAACGAGGCGGCGATGCAGGCCATCGTCGAGGCCGCCGATCAAGCCTTTGGCCGTCTTGATATTCTGGTGAACAACGCGGGCATCGGCTACCTGTTCGGCCCGCTGATCGAGATGCGGGCCGAACATCTGGACGCCGTGCTGGGCGTCAACCTGCGCGCGCCGGTCCTGATGACCAAACATGCCGCCCGCCTGATGATCCGGGACGGCAGGGGCGGGCGCATCATCAACATCGCCTCGCAGGCGGCCAAATCCGGCTTTGCCTTCGCCGTGGCCTATACCGCGTCCAAACACGGGCTGTTGGGCTTGACCCGCGCCTCTGCGCTGGAGCTGGGGCCGCATGGGATCACGGTGAATGCGATCTGCCCGAATCATGTGACCACGGGCCTTGGCGCCTGGCAGAACGAATTCATGTCGCAAGCACGGGGCGAAACGCTGGATCAATACATGACCGGGATGCGCGCCCGCATTCCCCTCGGCCGCACCGGTACGCCGCAGGACACGGCAGAGGTTGCGGCCTTTCTGTGCTCGCCGCAAGCCGCCTATATCACCGCCGAGGCGATCAACGTCTCGGGCGGGGAGGAGTATCACTGATGGCGGATTTCCACTGGCCCAACAAGGCGCGGCTTGCCATGTCCTTTGTCATCAACGTCGAGGAAGGCTCGGAAATGTCCGTCGCTCGGGGCGACAAGGGGCCAGAGCCGGTCGATGAATTGGGCGTTGCCCTGAAAATTCCGATCCGCAACTACGGCAACGAAAGCAACTACCAGTACGGCCTGAATGCTGGCGCGCCGCGCGTCTTCGGGGCCTTTGCTGCCGCAGGCATCCGCACCACGGTCACCGCCGCCGCCCAGTCGCTGGAACTGGCACCCCATGTCGCCCGCCTGATCGTGGAGGGCGGGCATGAGACCTGCTCGCATGGGTGGCGCTGGGTACATCAGTTCAGCCATGAGGAGGCGCGCGAAACCGAGTTTATTCGCAAGGCCGTAACCTCGATCGCGCAGACCACCGGGACCCGCCCCTATGGCTGGCTGTCACGCTACATGCATACCGAACGCACCCGCCGCCTGCTGGTCGAAGCCGGGTTCGAGTACCACATGGACGACTATTCGGACGACGTGCCGCGTTGGGATCTGGTGGAGACAAGTTCCGGTCCCAAGCCCATCGTCATTGTGCCATATGCCATCGACACCAACGACATGAAGTTCTGGCTCGCCCCCGGCTATACGCCGCAGCAATGGTTGGATTACGCGATCGACACCTTCGACCGGCTTTATGAGGAAGGCGTCCATGCGCCCCGGATGATGTCGCTTGGTCTGCATCTGCGCATCATCGGCCGTCCCGGCCGGATTGGCGCGCTGGAGCGGTTGATCGCCCATGTCCAATCGAAACCCGGCGTCTGGTGCGCGGCACGGCTGGACATCGCCCGCGCCTTCGCCGCCAGCGTCCCGCCCCCGGAGGCCGCATGATAGCCCATTCCCAACGTGTCGCCGAACATGTGGCCAAGGTCCGGTACGAGGATTTGCCGCCGGAAGCCGTGGCCAAGGTCAAGACCTTCCTCCTCGATACCATCGGCGTCGGCATTGCGGGGTCTTCGGGCGCCAAGGTGGGCGAGCTTGCCGCCCTTGCCGCGACATGGGGAAGCGCGCCCGAGGCTTCGGTGTGGCTGACGGGTCAGCGCATGTCGGCAGGCTCTGCCGCCATGGTCAACGCCTATCAGATTCACTGTCTGGAGTATGACTGCGTTCACGAAGGCGCGGTACTGCATCCGATGGCCACGATCCTCTCCGCCGTGATGGCTTGGGCGGAACGCGAGGCGGGGCGCGGGCGCAAGATTGCCGGGCGCGATCTGATTGCCGCGATGGCGGTTGGCGTTGACGTCTCGACCATGCTCGGCATTGTCACCGATGCGCCGATCCGCTTCTTCCGCCCAGCCACAGCGGGCGGGTTTGGGGCTGCGGGAGCTATTGCACGCCTGGCCGGAATGGATACACGCGGCGTTCTCGATACGCTGGGCGCGCAGTATTCGCAGGCCAGCGGCACCTTGCAGCCGCATGTCGAAGGCTCCCCCATGCTGGGGATGCAGGTGGGCTTCAACGCCCGCGCCGCGATCATGTCCGCCGATCTGGCCGCAGCCGGGTTCCGCGGGCCGCATGACATCTTTACGGGGCAATACGGCTATCTGGTGCTGTTTGAACAGGATAACCACGATCTGCCGCCCTTCCTCGATACTCTGGGCCGCGACTGGCAAATCCTGCACATGTCGCACAAGCCCTTCCCCTCGGGCCGCTTGACGCATGGCGTGGTGGATGGCCTTGGCCGCCTGATGGCGGAGCACGGGTTCAAGCCGGATGACATCACCGCTGTCCGGGCCGAGGTTCCGCCATTGGTGCACCGTCTGGTCGGGCGGCCTGATGTGCCCGCGCCCGAGGCGAACTATGCCAAGCTATGCCTGCGATTTGTGGCGGGAACCTATCTTGCCAAGGGTGGCGTCGATGTGCCCGACTTCCGGGGCGCTGCACTGACCGATCCGCTGACCCATAGTTATGCCGGTCTTGTCGATGTGGTGCTGGATGCCAACCCCGACCAGAACGCCCTTGACCCGCAGACGGTCACTGTGACCCTGACCAACGGCGCGCGCCATACGGTCACCATGGCACATGTCTATGGCCACCCGGACGTGCCCCTGACCGATGCCGAAAATCAGGCCAAGTTCCACCGCTGCCTTTCCTTCGCAGCGGCGCAACTGCCCGCCGCCAATGCCAGCGCTTTGATTGACGCGGTGGCCAACCTTGAAACGATCGGCGACATCTCGAGCCTCATCGCCCTCACCCGACCGGGGTCGCCATGACCGCCCCCCGCCGCAGCCTGCTTTTCGCCCCGGCCAACCGCCCCGAGGTTCACACCAAAGCCCTCGCCGCCGGGCCGGACATGCTCTGCCTCGATCTTGAAGATGCCGTCCCACCGACCGCCAAGACCGAAGCGCGGGCCATCGCAGTGGCCTTCCTTTGCGCCAGCGGAGGGCCAGAGCGTGTGGTGCGCATCAACGCCCTGCGCGGGTTGGAGGGTCTTCGCGACTTGACCGCGATTCTTGAGGCCAAGCCTGCAACCGGCGTCGTGTTTCTGCCTAAGGTGATGGAGCCGGGCGAGTTGCGGTTGGCCCATGACCTGATCGCCGAAAGTGCACCGGGTCTGCAACTGGGCGTACTGATCGAAACCGCCGAGGGGCTGGAGAACGCCTTTCAAATCCTTCGCGCCAGTGACCGCATCGCCTTTGCCATGTTCGGCGGCGTTGATCTGGCCGCCGACCTTGGCGTTGCCGTGGCGCATGAACCGCTGCTTTATGCCCGCTCCCGTCTGGCCCATGCCGCCGCCCGCGCCGGGGTGGACTTGCTGGATGTGCCCTGCCTGTCCTTCCGTGACGAAGCCGCTGTCGCCGCCGAGGCCCGCGCTGCCAAGGCCTTGGGCTTCACCGGCAAGGCGGCGCTGCATCCTGCCGGTCTTGCCGCCATCCACGGTGTCTTCGATCCGACCGAGGCCGAGATTGCCAAGGCCGAAGTCATCGTCGCCGCCTATCGCGCTAGCCCCAACGGGCTTGCCACGTTGGACGGCAAGCTTGTCGAAAAGCCGGTGGTTCGTGCCATGGAACGCATTCTGGCCCTGCGTCGCCGCGTCGCACCGTCCAATTGAACGCAACGGAGGTTTGTACGGATGACAGTGGAACATGCGAAGGTCGGCCCCAACCGCTACAGGGAACGCTTCGGGCGCTACTACGAGGATTTCGTGGTGGGCGACGTCTACGAACACCGCCCGGGCCGAACCCTCAGCGAGGCGGACAACACCTGGTTCACGCTTTTGACCATGAACACCCATCCCATGCATTTCGACGCCGAATACGCCAAACACTCGGAATTCGGCCGCTGCATCATTTCCTCTCCACTGACGGTGGCAGTGATCGTCGGCCAAAGCGTGACCGATGTCAGCCAGAAGGCCATCGCCAATCTGGGCTGGACCAACATCCGCATGACCCACCCGCTGTTTGCCGGAGACACGCTGACCTCTGAAACCGAAGTCACCGCAAAGCGGGAAAGCAAATCGCGGCCCGATGCCGGGATCGTCTCGGTGAAGACATCTGGGTTCAATCAGCACGGAGTTCTGGTCTGCGATTTCGAACGCACCATCCTAGTCGCCCGGCACGGCCACCCGCTGGAGGAGAAGGCGAATTACTGAAAGCTTGCAAAGGAAGACAGCATGAACACCCGCACCGCCCCGATGTCTGACGAAGACACCATGATCCTCGAAGCGATCGGCAAATGGCTGGACCGCGACGTGCGGCCCCATGTGCTGCGGCTGGACCATGCCGACGAATACCCGACAGAGATGGTCGAACAGATGAAGGAGATGGGCCTGTTCGGCGCCACGATTCCAGCCGAATACGGTGGTCTTGGCCTCTCGGCCTCGACCTATGTTCGGATCATCGAGAAGATCGCCGAGGTCTGGATGTCGCTGACCGGCATCATCAACAGCCACCTCATCATGGCCGCCTGCGTCGCCCGCACCGGCACCCAGTCGCAGAAGGCCGAATTCCTGCCGAAATTCGCCACCGGAGAAATCCGGGGCGGTCTGGCCCTGACAGAGCCCGACTGCGGCACCGACCTTCAGGCCATCCGCACCCGCGCCGTTCGCGATGGCGACGATTACATCATCAACGGCACCAAGACCTGGATTTCGAATGGCATTCAGGGCTCGTGCTTTGCCCTGCTGGTCAAGACCGATCCCACGGCGGACCCGCGCCACAAGGGCATGTCGATGTTCATCGCCCAGAAGGGTCCGGGCTTCACCGTCTCGCGCAAGCTGGAAAAGCTGGGCTACAAGGGCATCGACAGTGCCGAGCTGATCTTCAAGGACTACCGCATCCCCGCCTCGCATCTTCTGGGGCTGGAGGAGGGGCATGGCATGCAGGCCGCCCTGTCGGGGCTGGAACTTGGCCGCATCAACATCGCGGCCCGGGGATGCGGGCTGGCCTCTGCCGCGCTGATGGATTCGGTGAAATACGCCCAAATCCGCAAGACCTTTGGGAAGCCCATCGCGCAGCATCAGGCGATCCAGTTGAAACTCGGCGAAATGGCCACCCGCCTGCAGGCCGCGCGCCTGCTGACCTATGACGCCGCCCGCGCCTATGACAGCGGCGAGCGGTGCGACATGGAGGCGGGGATGGCCAAATATTTCGCCTCGGAGGCCGCGGTGGAAAACGCGCTTGAGGCGATGCGGATTCATGGCGGCTACGGCTATTCCAAGGAATACCACATCGAGCGCTACTACCGCGACGCCCCCCTGATGTGCATCGGCGAGGGCACCAACGAGATCCAGCGGATGATCATCGCCAAGCAATTGATCGAACGGAACCCGGCATGATCCCACCCCTGCACGGCATCCGTGTGCTGGCGGTCGAGCAATACGGGGCCGGGCCTTGGGCCAGCATGTATCTGGCGGACATGGGGGCCGAGGTCATCAAGATCGAGGACCCGGCGACCGGCGATGCCTCGCGCCAGTCTGGTCCGCATTTCCTCGGGCCGAACGACAGCCAGTTCTACCAGACCTTCAATCTGGGCAAGAAATCCGTGGCGCTTGATCTGCGGGCCGCTGAAGGCCGTGCCGTGCTGGAGCGGCTGATCCCCACCGCCGACATCCTCTTGAACAACCTGCGCGGCGATCAACCGGGCAAGCTGCGTCTGACCTATGCTGATATGGCCGCGCTGAACCCAAGGCTCGTTTGCGGCCATCTGTCGGGCTACGGCCGCACCGGTCCCCGCGCCACGTGGCCCGCCTATGATTACCTGATGCAGGCCGAGGCCGGTTTCCTGCACGTCACCGGAGAGCCCGGAACGCCGCCTTCCCGAATGGGGCTGTCAATTGTGGATTACCTTTCCGGCATCACGCTGGCCTATGCTTGCACGGCGGCGCTGGTCGGCGCGCTGAAATCGGGCAGGGGGCGCGACGTCGATGTCTCACTGTACGACGTTGCCGTGCATCAGTTGACCTATCCGGCCACATGGTATCTCAACACCGGCGAAAGCATTGAAAGACGCCCGCGCTCCGGCCACCCGTCGGTTGTGCCGTGCGAAGTGTTTCCGACCGCCGATGGCCAGATTTTCCTGATGTGCGTGCTGCCGAAGTTCTGGGAGGCGCTTTGCGAGGCGCTTGGTCTTCGGCACTTGCCACAGGACCCTGCCTTTGCCACGCCCCGCGCCCGGTTCGACAACCGAGACGCTCTGGCGGCTTTGCTGGATGCGGTGCTGGTACACAAGCCCACAGCGCATTGGATGGGCCTTCTGTCAGGCAAGGTGCCCGCCGCGCCCGTGCTGACCTTGGCTGAGGCGCTTGACAACCCCTATCTTTCCCAGACCGGCGGCATCCAGACGCCCGGCCATCCGACCCTGCCCGGCCTGCGGACCTTGTCCAACCCGATCCGCCTTGACGGCATCCGCGCCAAGGCTCGCACCGCGCCTGCGCTCGGGGCCGACACGAAGGTGCTTCTGACCGAGGTCGGCTATTCAGAGGCCGAACTGAGCAACCTCGCCGCCCGCGCGGTGATCGGAGGACTGGCATGAAGATGGAAGGCTTCCGCATTCTGGACCTGTCGCAGTTCCTGCCGGGGCCGATGCTGACGCAGATGCTGGCCGACCACGGGGCCGAGGTCATCAAGATTGAACCCCCCGGCGGAGAGCCGGTTCGCAATGTCGGATACCGCCAGAACGGCCAGTCGGTCTGGTTCCGCAACACCCACCGTGGCAAGAAGTCGGTTGTGCTGAACCTGAAGGACCCGGCCGATGTCGCGGCCTTCCTCGAACTGGCCAATACCGCCGATGTGGTGGTCGAAGCCTTTCGACCCGGTGTGGTCGATCGCCTTGGCGTGGGCTATCCAGCCGTAAGCCGCATCAATCCCCGCATCGTCTATGCCTCCATCTCGGCCTTTGGCCAGACCGGCCCGCAGGCGCTGCGTCCCGCGCATGATCTGGCGATTGAGGCGCTTTCCGGCGTGGTCAGTCTGAACCTCGGCACCGACGGCACCCCCACCAATCCCCATATGCCCGTGGCCGATCTTGCAGGTTCCATGACGGCGCTGTCGGCGATCCTCATGGCTCTGCTGCGCCGTGAAAAGTCGGGGCGGGGCGACTACATCGACATCTCGATGCAGGATGCGACGATGGCTTGGCTGCCCAACGTCACCGGACCGGTCTTTGCCGAAAACCGCCCGCCGGTGGTCAAGCAGGAAAGGTCCTTCGGCGGCTATGCCTTCTTTTCCATCTACCAGACTGCCGATGCCCGCCATGTCGCCCTTGGCGCTGTCGAACACAAGTTCGTCGAGAATTTCCTGAACGGCGTGGACCGCCCGGACCTGATTGCCGCCGCCTGTGGCCCGAATGGCCCGGGACAAGAGCCGGTGAAGGCCGCGCTGGCGCAGATTTTCGCAACCAAGACCCGGGCGCAATGGGAGGCGTGGGCACAGGGCCGTGATCTGTGCTTTGCCCCGGTGCTTGACTTGAAAGAGGCATTCTATCAGCCACAGGTCACCGCGCGCGGCATGTTGCTGCACGATCCGGACGGCAATCCCCATATCGGCAATCCGGTGAAATACGCGAGTGAGCCTGCCGTGCTCGACTTGCGCCTGCCCGCCTTGGGCGAACACACGGCGGAACTGGTGAAGCGGAAGTGTCCTGACGTCTGACAACCGCAATTCAGCCGCGGCCACGGACGTCCTTTTGCAACTGCATGGAATAGGAAAAACGATCCCCCGGATGGTCGTTGACCGAGACGAGCATCAAGCGGCCCTCGCTGTCCAGATAGCGCCGCACCACCTGCACCGCCCAGATCCTCCGCGACACGCCCAATTCCGCCGCCGCCTCGGCAGAGATCGGCATAGCGCGGATGTTCTGCTCCACCCGGTCCACCATCACGCCGTAACGATCTTCGATCAGGCGGTAGATTGCACCGGTCAGCGTGGCAAAATCCGGCACGATCGCGGCGAAGGCTTGATTGATCAGCACCGTGGACCAGCAGATCGGCAGCCGACCGGCGGCATCCAGACGCAATCCTTCCAGAATGACCCAATGCTGTCCGGCCTGATCCCCCAACACTGCGCCAAGGGGTGCCGGCGGCACCCCTTCCGAGATGCGGTCCACCCGAAGGTGGGTATCGGCAGCATATTGGAACAGTTCGTTCAGCGAATGCATGGTGTGCACATAGCCGCCCTTCGGACTGGCAGAGATGACCTGACTGCCCGATCCCTGCCTGCGCTGCACCAGCCCTGCCTCGGCCAGCCGCCGTAATGCCTCGCGCACCGTGTGGCGGCTGATGCCAAACTCTTGGCACAGATCCAGTTCGGTCGGCAGAAGGGCGCCCACCGCATAGGTGCCCTCGGCGATCCGATGCTGCAAGGTATCGCTGACCTGAGCATAGCGCGGTCCCGGTTTGGCGCCCGATTCAGTGGATGTCATCCAGTCCCTCCCTCAACCACGCGCGATGACGTGGATCGGCAATCGAGATGAGCGCATGGGCCCGTTCGGTCAAGGACAATCCACCCAGATGCGCCACGCCATGTTCTGTCACCACGATGTCGACATCGGCCCTAGCGACGGAGATCGGCGTGGCCGAGGGCAGGCGCGGCACGATGCGGCTTGTTTGGCCGCCTTTCGCGGTTGAGGCAATCGCTAGCACCGCCCGCCCGCCCGCTTGCGCCCGGGCCGCGCGGTGAAAATCTATGAGCCCACCTTGTCCGCTGACCTGTCTGCCGTCGATCACTTCGGCATTCGCTTGGCCGAACAGGTCCATCTCGATCACCGAATTGACCGAGACGAAGCCCGGAGTTCGCGCCAGAACAACGGGGTCATGCGTATGACCGACCGGTGCAAAGCGGGTGGCGGGCAGGTCCGGAACCGTCGCGTAGAACGCGGCGTCCCCCAGTGCGACCCCGGTGACCACGCCCCGCGAAAAGACCCCGCGCCGCAGCGGTTCAACGAGAGCGGGCGAGATCATGCCCGCGTGGAACCCCAACCCCGTCAAGCCGGACCGCGCCAGAGCCTCCAGCACCGCCGTCTGAACCTTGCCAAGCCCCAGTTGCAACGTATCGCCGTCGCGTAACAGGCCGACGATATGGGCGGCAATGGCGGCAACCTCGGCTCCGATGAAGCCTGCGACATAGGTGGGCAAAAGGTCATCGGTCTCGACGAAAGCCGTGAACCGCTCCAGCGGCAGACGCGGGCCATGCGGCACGTCTGGCATCCGTGAGTTGACGATCCCTACGATCCTGGCACCCGCGGCAATCGGGCTGGGCGCGAAATCGCATGCAAGGCCGAAGCCAACAGCGCCGTCCTTGCCTGGGGGCGGAACGGTCAGGAAAACCAGATCGACAAAGCCCTTCTGTCCCAGCCGCCGCCAGAACTGGCTGTAATGCATCGGCAGATGGGCGACACATCCCGCCGGGCGCATCAAACCTGCTGTGGCAAAGATCGTCTCCACCGTCGTGTTTCGCCCAAGGGCGGAAAGGTCGCTCTCATTGACGCCGGGGATGAACGCACCGGTCAGCTTAACCCCGCGCCACAGGTCCGGATCGTTGCGCACGGCATTCAGGATCGCCAAAGGCTCGGCCGCGCAACCGGCCAGAAAGGCGCGCCCCCCTTCGGGCACCAATGCTGCCGCTTCCGTGGCCGTAAGGGTAGAAGGCAAAGCCATGGGGCGCATCGTTTCCTGCTTGCGGGCCTGTCCCTTCTGTATAAATATGTCCGGACAAATTTTCAATCGCGGTGACGCAAGGCCAGCATGACGAAAGCGGCAACCCCAGCGGATCGGACCTTGACCGAGGGTCTTTGGGCGCTTGGCTTGCGTCCTGCCACCGCTACCGACCGGCAACGCGCCGCCCTGCATCTGGTGGACTGGCTGGGCTGCGCCATAGCAGGTGCCGCAACCTCGACCGGATGTGCCATCGCATCAAATAGCCATCCTTTTGCCGGGTCCGGTGCCGCAGGGGCCACCGCGATGGGCGGGCTGGGCAGTTTGTTCGAGATGGATGACGTGCACCGCACCGCACTGCTCCATCCCGGTCCGGTGGTGATGGCGGCTGTTCTTGCGCTGGTCGATCTGGCACCCGATGCCGACATTCCCGCAAGCATTCTGGCAGGATACGAGGCGATGGTGCGGCTCGGCTCTGCCGTGGGTCCGGGGCACTATGCCTTTTTCCACAACACGGCCACCTGCGGCGGCATCGGCGGGGCGGCGGCAGCAGCGCGGATGCTTGGCTTAAACGGAGCGCAGGCCGTATCAGCCATGGGCCACGCGGTCAGCACCGCGGGTGGCTTTTGGCAGTGCCGCAATGAACCAAGTGCGACCAAGCATCTGCATGTGGCCGAAGCAGCCCGGCGTGGTGTGCAGGCAGCGCTTTGGGCCCGGGCCGGGTTGGTCGGCCCGCGTCACATTCTGGAGGGACCGCAGGGCTTCTTTGCCGCCGTCGCCCGCGATGGCAACCCCGATGCGGTTCTGGCCGGTCCAGACACGTGGCGCATCCATGAGGTCAGCTTCAAGCCTTGGCCCGCCTGTCGCCACGCCCATCCCACGATCGACGCCGCATTGAAACTGCGTGCCGAGTTGCATGGGCGAGGCATCGTCGCAGTCCGGGTCAGGACCTTCTCCGACGCGATTGTGTTTTGCGACCGCCCCGATCCGCAGACCGAGGCGCAGGCGAAGTTCTCGTTGCAACATTCCGTGGCCGTCACCCTTTTGTCAGGCCCCCCGGTGCTGGCCGATTTTGCCGTAGACCGCATCGCCGATCCTGCACTGGCTCGGCTGCGCGCCGTCACCACCCTTGCCGCCGATCCCGATCTGACCGCCCGCTATCCGGCGCATTTCGGCGCAAGGGTCGAGGTGGAAACGGCCGACGGAGCCACCCTGACCACCCAAGTCGCGGACGCCTTGGGTGACAGCGAGAACCCACTGGACCAAAGTGCCATCCTGGACAAGTTCCACGCCCTGACCGCCAATGCCGGGGTACCACGCCGCGGCGCCGAAACACTGGCCAATGCTGCGCTTGGGCTTGCCACTGGCGGCTCACCGAGGCCGTTGCGTGTGGCGCTTGCGGCCCTGACTTTCCCTCCTGCCTGACCCGAAAAGGAACGCCATGCCGTCCCCGAATTACTTCGACGCGATGGACTACCCCGCAATGATCGCCGAATACGGCCGCCCGGAAGAGTTCCTGGACCGCGTGGGCCGACTCAGCCCCGAGGCGCTGCGCGAGGGTCAGAACCGGCGCTTCCTGAAAGTGATGGAATTTGCGTGGAAGGTCCCGTTCTACCAGCGCCTTTGGGGTGCGGCTGGGGTGAAGCCCTCCGACATCCGCTCGCTTGATGACATCACGCGGCTGCCGACCTATTCCAAGGGTGACCTGATGGCCTCGGTTGAGGCCCATCCGCCTTTGGGCGACTTTCACGGCCTTGACACCTACACGCCGGAAGATCGCCCGCCACTGATCTTCCAGACCACCTCCGGAACAACCGGCCGCCCGCAACCGCTGCTGTTCGGCCCGAAAAGCCGCGAGATCCAGAACCTTCTGCTGGCCCGCTTCTACGCGATGCAGGGCCTGCGCCGCGATGACATCATTCACTCGGTCTATGGGCACGGCATGGTGAACGGCGGGCACTATGTGCGCGAGACCGTCACGCATTGGACGGGCGCGCAGTTCCTGTCAGCGGGAACCGGCGTGGAAACCCGATCGGCCCAGCAGGTCAACCTGATGCGGGATTTCGGCGCGACGGTGATCGTAGGCTTTGGCGATTACATCAAGCGGCTGTCCGAAGTGGCGCGGGAAGAGGGCATGGTGCCGGGTGTGGACCTGAAGATCCGCGCCATTGTGGGCCATATCGGGTCAGACAGCCACGCTGCCATGTCCGACGCGTGGGGCGGGGCAGAGGTGTTTGACTGGTACGGCGTGGGTGATACCGGCGCCATTGCGGGCGAAGGTCCGGACCACGCCGGGATGTATATTCAGGAGGATGCGCAATTCATCGAGCTTCTGGACATCACCACAGGCCAGCCTGTGGCAATGGGCGACAGCGGTGACATTGTCTGCACTTGTCTCTTCAAGGATGACATTTTTCCCATCATCCGCTTCAACACGCATGATGTTTCCGCCTTCCGCACCGATCCCTCGCCACTTGGTCTGACCCTCAAGCGGCTGGTCGGCTTTCTGGGCCGGTCTGACAACATGGTCAAACTGCGTGGCATCAATGTCTATCCCACCGGCATCGGCGCGATCCTGACCGAGAACCATGCCGAGCTTTGCAGCGAATACATCTGTCTGGTCGAACGTCGCGAGGGGCGCGACGACATGGTGGTGCATGTTGAAACCCGTGGGCCCGTGGATGCGCCCGTCGCCGCTTACGAGGCCTTGTTGCGGGCCCGACTGGGTGTGGAAGTTTCCGTGCGGCTGACCGCACAAGGCAGTCTTGCAGCGCTGACCCAGATCGAAACCCGTCAGAAGCCAATCCGTCTGATCGACCGCCGTACGGCGGAGACATGAACGCTATCGCCACGATGGCCGCCGCCCTCGCCTCGGGCGCGGCCTCGGCCCAAAGCCTGACAGAAGCAGCCTTGGCCCGCATCGCCGCCCAAGACGCCACAGTGCACGCCTTCATTACGGTCGCTCCCGATGCCATGACCCAAGCCCGCGGCAGCGATGCACGACGCGCCAGCGGCCAGATAGGCCCGCTTGAGGGCATTCCCGTTGCGATCAAGGACAACATAGATGTGGCGGGCCTGCCCACGACCGACGGCACCGCGCATTTCGCCAACCGGATCGCCGCCACCGACGCCCATGTCACCGCGCGCCTCCGCCAAGCAGGGGCGGTCATTCTGGGCAAGCTGAACATGCACGAAGGTGCGCTGGGTGCCACTACCGACAACCCGGTCTGGGGCCGCTGCGACAACCCCGCGGTACCAGGCCACACGCCCGGCGGCTCCAGCGGAGGGTCGGCGGCAGCTGTGGCGGCGGGGTTCGTCCCCCTGTCGCTCGGCAGCGATACATTGGGCTCGGTGCGCATCCCTGCGGCCTATTGCGGCCTTTGGGGGCTGAAACCGACGCGCGGCCTGATCGGGCGCAGCGGCATGTCGCATCTGTCCTGGACCCTTGACACGATTGGCCCGATCGCGCGCTCTGCCGACGACCTTGCCCGGGCGCTGGCCGTGCTGGCCGGCCCGGACGCGGGCGATCCTGCCTCGCTTGAGGCGCCCTTCGTCCGTCTTCCCCGTACCCTATCTCTGGCGATCCCGGACCTTGCCGGAACGCTGCTTGAACCCGAAGTCAAAACGGCCTTCGCGGCCTTCTGCGACGACCTGCGCCAGAAAGGTGTCCGCCTTGTGCACGTGGCAATTGCCGGTTGGCGGCCGCCTGCGTTGCGTCGCGCAGGCCTGCTTCTTGCGGAAGCCGAGGCAGGCGTCCTGCTTGGCGCCACGATGGACGCCGACCCCGACGGCTTTTCAAAAACCTTCCGAGATCTCGTCTCTTTCGGGCGGCGCGTGGCGAGTGCCAAACTCATGGCCGCAGCGCATGACGTCCACCAGATACGCCCCGCAGTTCTTGCGAGCCTGACCGGTGTCGATGCGCTGCTCTTGCCGACCGTGGCGCATCAGGCTTTTGCGCATGGCGCACCCGTTCCCGAGGGTCAGGCCGACCTGACCTCCCTCGCCAGCGCTGCTGGTCTGCCCGCCGTGGCCTTTCCGATCCCGACTGGACCGGGTCATCACCCCGTTTCGGCGCAGTTGGTGGGGCAAGCATGGCATGATCTGCGGCTTCTGGCCTTGGCCAACCATCTGACGGGAGGGTCCGATGACCTCTGATGCGGTAGCGCTAGCCATTGCTGCGGCCAAGGCCGCTCACTCGCCCGAGGAGGTCGTGCAGGCCTCCATGGCGGTGATGTGGTCGCATCTGGGGGACTGCAGCGCGCATCTGGTTCCCGGCGCCCTGGGGCCGGACCAGCACCAGTTCTTCGTCGCGGGCGCATTCTTCGTCACCCCGGGGCGCTTACAGCAGATGCTGGTGGGCAATACCGGCTTCCCACCAGACCAGAAGCGCCTGCTTATCCCGATCGACGGCGGCCATCCCGGCCAAGTCATCGCCAAGGCCACCCCGCTGTTGCTGGAAGACACACGCAAACACACCGAGTTCCGACAGTATCTGCGAACCGCCCGGATGGGCTCGGCCGTCTATGCCCCTCTGATCTGGGACGGTGCGGCCCAAGGGCTGCTGATTGTGGCGGCACAGGCGGCCGGGACGATGCGGCAACAGGATTTGGCGGCCATTGTTGAACTGGCGCCGATTGTTGTTGGCGAATGGTGCGCGCGTGGCGGGCCAGAATGGCTCAAGACAGAGTATGGGCTCTGTTGCAACAGAGCCCCCTAGACCTCCCGTTTGCCTCGGAAGCCCGATGGATCTTGAGCCATAGCGCCACATCCCACCCTGCATGATCCGGCAGGCGCGCCGGGTCGGCACGCGAGGCTAGGTGATCAAAATGCGTGGCAGGGGCGATCGTCTGCGTCTTTCAGATCGGTCTGCGATCGCAAAACATGCGCTGGACTTGCGATGGATCTTTTTCGCCTGATGCAGTTCTCGCGTTCTAACGTTTCCATGCTCAGCAGGCCGGCGGGCAAATTCCGGTCAACCCCGGCAAGCCACGGACATCGCGGCCGTTCCAGTGCAACGACTGGTCGAGCTCGGCTGTAACGTCGCCCAACCGGGGCGAGGCAGACAGGGAGAAGCCCACGATGGCCTATGGGGCGGCCTTGGTCATCGCCGGCAGGCATTCGAACAAGGCGTGTGTCTTGACTCTCAGCCGCGCGCTCCACTTCATCTGGCATTGGGGGGTACGGGCATGATGGATGAGATGTCGCTTAAGGGGAAACCCCTTCGGCTCGCGGTTCTGGATTATGGGTTGTTCGAGGTCCACTCCGGCCCGCGCACCATCGGTATCTGCGGCTTTGCCCTGCAGACCGACGCGGACGAGGTCGTGCTGATCGACACCGGCTTTCCGGCGAAATACGTGGAGAATGCGCAGGCCGCGACGGACGAGGATGGGCTGGGCAGCTTTGGCCATATCCTGCGGATCACGCCTGACAACACGCCCGAGGCGCAGCTTGCCAAGCTGGGGCTGGCCAAGTCTGACGTTACGTTGATGATCCAGAGCCACACCCATATCGATCACGTCGGCCACATGGACGGCTTTCCCGGCGTGCCGATCCTGATTGCGGCTGCCGAGCGTGCCCTGCCGCGCCCGCTGTATTGGTCGGGCAAGCAGGCGATCGAATGGCCGGCCCGCGACTATCATCTGGTGACGCAGGATATCACCCTCGCGCCGGGGGTTGAGGTCCTGCTCTGTCCGGGCCATGCGCCGGGGCAGTTGGCCTTCATGGTGAACCTGCCGAAAAGCGGCTGGATCCTTCTCACCTCGGATGCGATCAGCCGGGCCGCCGAGATTGACGAGGGCTTCGCCGGATCATGGGATGTTCCCTTGGCGGTGCATCACGGCGACAGGCTGATGCGGCTGGCGCGTGAGCGCGACGCGCTGGTGATCTTCGGTCACTCAGCGCAGCAATGGCCCAGCTTGCGCAAGGCGCCCGAGTGGTTCACCTGACGTCGCGGCCCTGATTGAGGATGATGACATTGCCGCTGCTGATATCTCCGGCGGGCGATATCAGGAACCCGACCCAGGCCGCGATCTCGGACGGCTGCATGGCATGGCCATGCGGCATGGCGGCGATGGCGCGGGCCAGCACATCCTCGGTCAGCACCTTGAACAGGGGCGTCTCGGTCATGGCGGGGGCAATCGAGTTGACCGCGATCTTGTCACGCGCATAGCGGCGCGCCAGATCCTTGGTCAAGGTATCCAGCGCCGCCTTCGAAGCGCGGTAGTGCGGCGGGTCGAAGACGTCGAAGTTATAGGCCCCGTTGGAGCTGATGTTGACGATCTTGCGCACGCCTGCACGCCCCTCCATCAGCGGGATCGCCGCCTGACAGCAATGAAACGCGCCTGAGAAATTGATCGACATCTGGCGGTCCAGTTCGGAGGCAGGGATGTTCGGGAAGTCGGACATGAAGCAGGTGCCGGCATTGTTGACCAAGGCATCAAGGCCGCCATGATCCTTGGCTATCTGCGCAAAAACCTCGGCAATGGCACTCGCGTCAGTCAGGTCGACGACCCGGCCCGTGAAGCCGTCCGCCGCCATGCTGGCCAGTCCCGGCGCGTTGATATCGAGCCCGACCACATGCAGCCCGTCCGCCATCAACTGCGCGCTGATCGCTCGCCCAAGGCCACCCGCCGCCCCGGTCACGACTGCAACTCTAGACATATCACACCCCAAATGCCAAATCCGTCCTGCATCTGGCACTATCACACCAACGGGGCCTGTGGTGCAACCGCACCGCAGGCGATGGGCATTTCGAGCACGAGGCTCTCCGGCCGCACGGACGCGAGGGCTTCGTTGCCGTTGCCCTTCGCGGCTGCTGACCTCTGCGGACAAGAGAACTTTGCCGGTCCAGTGCTTCAAGACTTCTCGTAGATTCAATCGCTTGGCCGTCGAGCAGTGTCGCCTAGCCCCAAATTGGGCCAACCTCAATTTGCGTGGCGGATCGGCAGCCTTCGAGCTTTGACCAATTCCGGTCCTTTTTTTTACCGTACAGGGCGCGTTTGAGGGTTTTCGCAGAGATCCGTGACCCCTTTGGGGAGGAGGCTTACTGCCGCCGGCACGTCGGACTGTTCAGCGTCGTCTTGATCCGATGACCGGATAAATCGGGAACACCCTGAGACAGCACTTTCGGGGGGGTCGAAGCCGACGGTCATCTGGCTTTGAGCGGGGCAGGGCAGGGACCTTAGATTTCGCAGGCCTCAATGCTCCTGCGTTCAGGCTCATTCCTGGGGAAACGTCGGATGTTGGCCAACAAGGTGCTTATCGTGGCAGCATGCGGCACGGAGTGGTGGAGGTTGCAGGGCACGGAAACGGATTCGGGTATCCATTTGCGCAGGGTCTCGCGGGAGATCTTCACACCATCGCGCTCGGCCAGCTTCTCGGCCGCCAAAGTCGGCCCGAAGTCCGCATAATGCTCTCGCACGATTGCCAAGGTCAGATCCCGTAGGCCCTCGGTGCTCCGATTGTTTGAGGGCCTTCCGCGTGCCTTGTGGCGAAGCGCCACGGCACCATCTTCGCGAAACGTCTTCAGCAATCGCTGAACCTGCCGGTTGCTCACGCACAAAACCGAGGCCGCCTCTGACGACGACATCCGGCCCGCAACCACACTGGACAAAACTTCAACGCGGTGAACTTCGCGCTCGCTCATCAACACCCATCCCATGACGCCCGACTCCTTTGCCTGGAGGACAGGGCGACATTCTAACTTTGCTCAGGTGCGACAAGTCTACTTTGCGCGTACATGATAATATCAGATAACATATCTTATGTAAAATATTGTGGAGATTCTGCGAAACCTTCGGCCAAGTCGACACTGGAGGCAACAGCGGCCTCACGTGAAAGGTCCATTCTTGGCGAGCCGTCAGATTGCGCACACAAAATCTCGGGCTTGTCGAGGTTTGACGCATGTCACTTGTCGCCCGGCGTCAGATAAGGCGGCAATGACCGATCGCTCATTTCCGCCCGAGGCTTTGAGGGCGACGATGGAAGAGCCAACGCCCGCATCGAATCTGCGAAGCGATCGGATGTCGGCGGGAATTCTTTCGTGCCGGAAGTGGAAGGGGAACACACGTTGATCCAATCTTTCGCGACGTCGACGGCGCAGCAGGTTTGGGGCAAAGTCATGGGTCATATCCCCGGATCAGGTCCGGGGCAGGCTCTTGATCTGCGGGGTCGTCATGGCGAACACCCCTTGCAACTGTTCAGGTTCATGTGGCGACGCGCAAATGAGCGGCATGCTAGTCAGCGGGATCAACCTCCCTGGGATGGAACGGGGTCCCATCTGCCGACCCAGCATGCCCGATCTTTGACAGACAAGGATGCAAGGGATCCCAGTCAAATGGCCCTTCAGCGTGCCTGCGTCAGGATGGACCTTTCGGTCAGAAGATGTTCAGCCGCCGCATGACGATCTGCCAGCGATCCAACCGCAAGACCCCGTTGCCAGGGTTGCGGCGGGCGACGGCGTCGACCAGCACGTTCAGGATCAGCGTCAGACCCACCGTCGATTCGATGAACAAACCGGACCCCGAGGCCGCGAACATCTTGTGGTCGGCCACGTCATGCGCCCAGTCGCAGAACTCGTCGCTGATCACGATGACCTTGAACCCGATCTCCTTGGCGATCTGGGCGATCTTCAGGCCGTCGTTGGCATAGGGCACCCCGTCGATCAGGATCAGCGCCATGGGCTTGGGTTGCACATCGCCCAGGTAAGACAGCCATTCGCCCAACATGTTGTCACTGGCCGACAAGAAGCGCACGTTGTCGCGCGCCAAGGCAAGACGCCGGGCGAAGTCCTCGGCCGTGCCCTTGATCGCCTGAAACCCGGTGACGAAGATCTGCTCGGCCTCAGCCGCGGTCTGCACCAGATCGTGCCATTCCGGTGTGGTGAATTCCTGAAACAGCTGTTCGATGGTGCGGATCTCGTTCTCGCGCACCTGCGAGTAGAGATCGCCCCAATCCTTGTGGTCTTCGGTCAGATGCCGCTCGTTGACTGCCTCAAGTTTAAGCTCAAGCTTCAGTCCACCAATGCCCTTGTAGCCGGCCTTGCGCAGAAACCGGCTGACCGAGATTTCACTGACCCCGGCCTTGCGCGCCAGTGAGCTACCGGTCTCATACGGGATTTTGTCAATGTTTCGAATGAGGTGGTGTGCAATCCGCGCCTCGGTGACGGACAGGCTGGGCAGAATGCTTTGAAGCTTGCGTGTGGTAGGGGCTGACATCTGCGCCTTGGCTCGGATTCTGACAGGAATCTAACATGATAATGTGATTGACAGGAAGTCAATCACGGGCGGAGACTTGTGCCAAGCGTCGCAACAAGACGTCATGTCTCATGGGGAGAATATCATGGATCGTCGCAGCTTCATTACCTCTGCCTTGGCCGCCGGATTGGGTGGCCCCTTGCTTCTGGACCGCCTGATTTCGACCGCACACGCGGCGGGCACCAAAGTCTTGCGGATCGGCTATGCCGCGCCGGTTCAGACGCTTGACCCGATCAAGACCGTCTTCGGGCCGGATATCATCAGCCAAGGCATGATGTATGCTCGCCTGATGAAGGCCAATGCCGATGAAAGCGAGGTCGGGCCGGGCCTTGCCGAAAGCTGGACGATCTCGGACGACGGAATGACTTACGTGTTCAAGCTGCGGGCGGGGTTGAAGTTCTCGGACGGCAGCCCGCTGACGGCAGAGGATGTGGCCTTCAGCTACAACCGGATGCGGTTCCAGAAGGACACCGCCTATGCAGCGCCCTTCCAGCCACTGAAGACGATCGAGGCGGTGGATCCGATGACCGTCAAGTTCGGGCTGGACCGCAAGTTCCCGCCTTTCCTGAAACTGTGCGAGATCTGGAACACCGGCATCGTGTCCAAAGCCAATGTGACAGCTTTGGGCGACGACCAGTTTGGGCTGACCCCCACCGTCACCTCTGGCCCGTTCAAGTTCGTCGAATGGAAGACCGGCGACCGTGTGACGATGGCGCGCAATGAGAACTACTATCTGCCCGGCCTGCCCAAGCTGGACGGCATCGAGTTCATCTTCGTTTCTGACGTGAACACGGGCGTGTCGATGGTGCAGGCAGGAGAGTTGGATGTCTCGATGGGCGTGCCCTTCGGCCGCATGAAGGAACTGGAGGGGGCCGGCGTCACCGTGGTCTCGGAACCGTCCAGCGCCACCTATGACATGCTGTTGAATCAGTCCCAGCCGCCCTTCGACAATCTGGCCTTTCGGCAGGCGGTCAGCTTCGGCATTGATCGGCAGGTGATCAACGATACGGTCACGGCAGGCTATGGCACGGCGGCGACGTCGATCTTTAGCCCGAAGCTGGCCTTCTTCGACACCAGCCTGAAGGTGATCGCCCGCGATGTGGAAAAGGCCAAGGCCCTGCTGGCGCAATCGGGCGTGGCGGATGCGTCCTTCACCCTGCTGACCAATGCCGGCACCACGGATGAAGACAAGACCGCCGTCCTCATTCAGGCGCAACTGGCCGAGGTGGGGATCACGGTCACCGTGTCTTCGGTGGATCCAGGTCAGGTCTGGACCCAGTTGGTGGCCGGTGACTATCAGGCGCAACTCAACTGGTGGTACAATGAAACCACCGACCCCGACAACGCCGTGCGCTGGTGCGTCTGGGGGGCCGGTGACAACAAATCCTACTACACCCGCTACAACAATGACGAGGTCAACAAGCTGATCGACGAGGGTGCCGGCGAGCAGGACGAGGCCAAGCGCGCCGCGATCTATGCCAAGATCCAGCAGATCTGTGTCGATGAGGTGGCGCAGGTGGCCCTCTATCACCCAAGCTGGACCTCGGCCCGGTCGAAGGCGGTCACCGGGTTGACGTTCGACCTCGGCTCGCAATACGCAGCGATCGACTCGGCCGACCTTACAGAAGGATGAACCGTTTCGCCTTTCTGCTGCGCCGGCCGTTCGAGCTGATCCCGGTTCTGTTCGGGATCAGCCTGATCAGCTTCCTGCTGTTGCAACTGACCCCCGGCGATCCGGTGCGCCTGCTTCTGGGCCCCAAGGCGAGTGAAGAGGCGATTGCCCTGATCCGTCAGCGCTATGGCCTCGATCAGCCGGTGGTCGTGCAATACTTGTACTACATCAAGAACCTGCTGGGCGGCGATCTCGGGCAGTCGATCAGCTTTCGGTCGGCCATCGGTCCGGTTCTGCTGCAAAGGATTGGCCCAACCGTCTATCTGCTGGTCTATGGCCTGACGCTGTCCGTCTTGCTGACGCTGCTTCTGGGCGTCTCGGCGGCGCGCAGCCGGGGCGGCTGGGTCGATCAGACGATCCGACTGATCTGCGTGATGGGGGTCGGGGTGCCGTCCTACTTTGTAGGATTGCTGCTGGTCCTGCTGTTTTCCTTGAAATTCAAGGTATTCCCGGTGTCGGGCTATGACAAAAGCGCCCTCGCCAACCTTTACCATCTGTTCCTGCCGGCCCTGACCATCGCCATATCGGTTACACCCATCCTGACCCGCAACTTCCGCGCCACGCTGATGGCGCAGATGAA
Source organism: Paracoccaceae bacterium (assembly GCA_947371955.1). Taxonomy (GTDB): domain Bacteria; phylum Pseudomonadota; class Alphaproteobacteria; order Rhodobacterales; family Rhodobacteraceae; genus Stagnihabitans. The sequence continues at coordinate 29,400 of CANBRQ010000006.1, forward strand.
CGCCGGCTATGCGATTGCCGCCTTGTCCAAGGGCGTGCCCGAGGCTCAGGTCTTCTGGCGCCATGTCTTCTGGAACTCGCTGCTGCCGACGATCAGCCTGTTTGGCGTCGTCGCCTCGTTCCTGATCGGCGGCACGGTTGTCATCGAGAACGTCTTCAACATACCCGGCCTTGGCCTCTTGTTGGTGCGGTCTGTGCTGAGCCGGGATTATCTGGTGGTGCAGGGCGTTACCTTGGTCATGGCGGCGGGGATCGTCCTGTCGAACCTGCTGATAGATGTGCTGATGGCGGCCTTGGACCCGAGGATCAAGACATGACCGCCCTGACTTGGCTGCGCCGCGAAGCGCCGCTTTCAATGACGATCGGGTTGGGCATCACATTGGTCTGGGTCCTGCTGGCCGCCTTCGCCCCGCTGCTGACGCCCTTCGATCCCATCAAGATTGACGCCGCCAACGCCCTGCAGCCCATCGGCAACGGGCATCTTCTTGGCACCGACTCGGTCGGCCGCGACCTGTTAGCGCGCATTCTGTATGGTGCGCGGATGGATTTGCTGATGGCTGTGGCGGGCGTGCTGGGCCCCTTTGTCCTTGGCACGGCAATTGGGCTTTTCGCGGGGTCGTCCGGTGGCTGGGTGGATGCCGTTCTGATGCGGATCTTGGAGGTGACGATCTCGTTCCCCTATTTCGTGCTGGTGATCGCCATCGTGTCGATCATGGGACCGGGGCTGAAAAGCTACATCATCTCGCTGACCATCGTGAACTGGGTGACCTATGCAAGGCTGGTCCGGGCCGAGACTTTGGTCCTGACCAATGCCGATTTCATCCTGGCCGCCCGCGTGCTGGGCTACAGCCGTCTGCGCACCATGGCGCGGCATATCTTCCCCAATGCCATCGTCCCTTCGGCCGTGTTCCTGATGACGGACGCCGTGCTGACCATCGTTCTAGGCTCGTCTTTGGGTTTCCTTGGCCTTGGCGTTCAGCCGCCCACACCCGAATGGGGTGTGATGATTGCCGAGGGGCGAACCTACCTCGGCTCGGCTTGGTGGATATCGCTGTGCCCCGGGATAGCACTGTGTTCGCTGGCCTTTGGGCTGTCCTTGGTGGCCGATGGTGTCGCAAAAGTTCTGGACCCGGAGGCGTGATGGAAAACCTTCTGTCGGTTCAGGACCTGTCGATCAGCTTTGACACCGCGCATGGCGTGGTGGATGCGGTGAAGCATGTGTCCTTCGACATCCACAGGGGAGAGGCCTTGGGGATCGTGGGTGAGTCAGGCTCTGGCAAGTCCGTCGTCTGCCGTGCCCTTCTGCAACTGCTTGCACCCAACGCCCGCGTCACCAGCGGCCGCATCCTGCATCAGGGCCGCGATGTGCTGACCCTGCCCCCCGAGGCGCTCAATGCCTTCCGGGGCGAGACCGCTTCGATGATCTTCCAGAACCCCTCCACCCACCTTGATCCGATCATGCGGGTCGGTGATCAGGTGGCCGAGGGGCTGATGATCCACCGCAAGCTGGACAAGGCCGCAGCGGCAGAGCAGGCGGTGAGCCTGCTGGAGGATATGAAGATCGTCGACGCCCCCCGCCGCGCGCGGGCTTTCAGCCATGAACTGTCGGGCGGCATGCGGCAAAGGGTGATGATCGCCGCCGCCTTGGCCTGCAACCCTGCCCTGCTCATCGCCGATGAACCTACAACGGCGTTGGACGTGACGGTACAGGCGCAAATTCTGGCGCTGATCCAGAAGGTCCGGGCAGAGCGGAATCTGACGGTGGTTCTGGTCTCGCACGACCTCGGCGTGATTGGCGAGGTCTGTGACCGGATCATCGTAATGAAAGACGGCCAGATCGTCGAGACGGGGACGACACACGACATCCTGACCGCCCCGCAGCATGACTACACAAGGAACCTGATCCGCGCGCAGCCCTCGCTTCTGCCGGACCGTACCGAGGCGCCGGGGACAGGTCCCGAGATCGTCGCCGTTGAAAACCTGTCCGTCCGCTTCACCGCGCCGCGCAGCCTGTCAGATGTGATCCGCCGCAAGCCGGCGCATCAGGTGCGGGCCGTGGATGACGTGAGCCTAACCCTGCGGCGCGGCGGGTCCTTGGGCGTTGTGGGGGAGTCGGGCTCGGGCAAAAGCACGCTTGCACGGGCCTTGGTGGGGCTGGTCAAGCCCACCTCGGGGACGGTGCGCGTGGCGGGAGTGACGCCGGGACGCGACCCCTCGCGCATTGTGCAGATGGCGTTTCAGGACCCCTATATGTCGCTGAACCCTGCCTTCACCGTGGCGCAAACCCTGTCCGAACCCTTCCGCGCCCATAACCTTTGCGCGCCCTCGGAACTGCCCGCCCGGCTCAAAGCCCTGATGCAAAAGGTGGAACTGCCCGAAGACCTGCTGCGCCGCAAATCCGGCCAGCTTTCGGGCGGCCAGCGGCAGCGGGTGGGCATCGCCCGGGCGCTGGCCATGTCGCCCGACATCCTGATTGCCGACGAGGTGACGTCTGCCCTCGACGTCTCAATCCAGGCGCAGATCCTGGAACTGTTCAAGCGGCTGCAACGCGACCTTGGGCTGACGCTGATCCTGATCTCCCACGACCTCGCCGTGGTGCGCTATCTGTGCGAAGACGTGGCGGTCATGCAGCATGGCCGTCTGGTGGAATACGGCCCCGCAGCGCAGGTGCTGCGCCACCCCGCCAGCGACTACACCAAGGCGCTTTTGAGTGCGGTGCCGAAACTGATCACCCAAGCAGGACCAAACCCATGACCGAAGCCGCACGCAAACCCCGGGCCCGCGACCTTGGCTTGCCTTTTCCGGGTACCCCCGGCCCCTTCAACGCCATCACCGATGTGCCGGGAGTGCGGGTGGGCTTCACCACGTTGACCGACCCCGCGCGGAACATGCGCACCGGGGTCACCGCCATCCTGCCGCGCAACGAATCTGACAGCCCGCGCCCGGTCTGGGCCGGGTTCCATACCCTGAACGGCAATGGCGAGATGACCGGGGTGCACTGGATCAACGACGCGGGCTATTTCGTGGGCCCGATCTGCATCACCAACACCCATGGCATCGGTGCCGCCCATACCGGGGCGACCGAGTGGATGATTTCCAACTATGCCCAGTATTTCAAAGACGAACACGCCTGGGCGATGCCCGTGGTGGCCGAGACCTATGACGGCGTCCTGTCCGACATCAACGCGATGTTTGTCAAACCCGAACATGCAGTAGCGGCGCTGAATGCCGCCCAGTCCGGCCCGGTGGCGGAAGGCTCCACAGGCGGCGGCAACGGCATGATCTGCTATGATTTCAAGGGTGGCACCGGCACCGCCTCGCGCCAGATCACCATCGGCGGGCAGGACTATACGGTGGGCGTGCTTGTACAAGCCAACTTCGGCATCAGACCCTGGCTGACCGTTCTGGGCGTGCCGGTGGGGCGCGAGATGGCCGAGGGCTGGCAGCGCACCAAGGAAACCGGTTCGATCATCGTGATCATTGCCACAGATGCGCCTTTGTCGGACGCGATCCTGCGGCAACTGGCAAAACGCGCCTCTTTGGGGATTGCGCGGTCAGGCACGCCGGGGGGCAACAATTCGGGCGACATCTTCCTGGCCTTCTCGGTCGCCGACGAGATGGCCGATACGCTGCACGCAGGCCCGATGATCCACCGGCGTTCGGTGAACTGGGAGGAGCTGAACCCGATCTACGAAGCGGCGGTTGAAGCGGTCGACGAAAGTGTCATCAATGCCCTTGTCGCAGGCGAAGATGTGGCGACCTTCAAACCGGAAGGCTTCATCTGCCCAGGCCTCGACACCGATCGTCTGATACAGATCATGGCCGCCTACGGCCGGGCCGGGACCTGAACCACGCTAGCCCCCGGAGATACAGGCTTTCTGGTGACTGGCATGCAGATGCCGGTCTCAACATCGGCCAGATACATCCCTGCCATGCGCGCCAGGGTCAAGAAGGTGACGGCTCTGATCCCCGGCACAGAGATGAAGGTGTTCCCCGAACTCGCCCTTCATGCCCTGCTGCTGTGGGCAACAGTGTCTTCGCAGCCCACGACCTCGAGCCGTGGGTGCGATAACCTTCCTTGGCGAGGCAGAATTCAGCGGTCTCCTGATCTGCAGCGAAGTGCAGACGCCCCAGCGAAGCCCTTGGTGAGGAAAGCGGGACGTTCGATCGCGTCCACGTCACCCCCCTGCCCTTCCGGCACCCATTGCACAGCCATTCTGTTCAGTTTCTGAACGTGGCTTGGCGTTCTTGCGAGGCGTCGCGTTGCCCTCAACTTTGATACGCCCCGTGTTAAGCATCATCTCTTGCCTCTAAATATATGATTTCGGCGCAAGCGGTTTGACGCTTTTGCTGCTTCGCCCTGCAATTCGGTCGCCCGCTGCGGGCAGCCGACGTTCTTTCTCATCAGCACGCAGCAAGGCGGCCCTAGCAAAATCGTCGATGCCGATGCCGATCATCGCCGCCTCGGCCCAGCCCTGGAAGGCCGAATTGCCGCAATTCGACGCTAAGGGACCTGCAACCAGCACTGGATTGGCGCGACATCCCGGTGACTGGACCAAAGGGACGCGGTCAGCTACCACTTTGGCGAAGTCGCAAAAGGTTGTGGGCATGACGCAGCAAAATCCCGGTCTCGTCCAACTGATCCTCGACCGGATTGACCTTGGCCTGTTGAACCCCGGCGACACCCTGGACGAGGGAGAGCTTGTCGCCACCTTCGGCGTTTCGCGCACTCCGGTGCGCGAGGCGATCTTGCAACTGGAAGCCGTGGGTCTGGTCCGCCGCCTGCCGCGCAAAGGCGCGGCCATCTTCCGCCCGACGCTTGAGGAGTTCCTCGCCATCCTGGAGGTCCACGCCAAGCTGGAGGGTCAGGCGGCAGGTCTCGCCGCCCGGCGCCTGTCGCGGGCGGGGGCTGTGGCGCTGGAGCGGGCGGTGGCCAACTGCGCGGCACATGCGGCGACCCATGGCGATGGCGATCCAGACGGTTACTACCAGCTCAACCTGCGGTTTCATGAATGCGTGGCGCTTGCGGCAGGCAATGCCGTGCTCGTCGATTTCGTCAAGACCAACGCCCGCAAACTGCTGGCCTATTACCGCGCCCGCTACAAGTTCTCAGGGGTCATCGCGGCTTCAGCGACCGAGCATAGCGCCATCGCGCGGCTGATCCTTGACCGCCAGTCGGCCGAAGCCGAGGCCCTGATGCAGCGTCACGTCCAGTTTGATCAAGTCACAGCCATGGACCTCTTGGCCGCCCTGTCCTGAGCCTGCTCGAAGAACCGGATGATTCCCTCGGCCATTCGCACCATATCCGCCGGAACAGCCAGCGACCGGCGCGCTGCATCAGCCACGGCGGCGGGCATCTCGGCCGCATATTCCTCGACCAGAGCGGCCATGAATTCGGCGGTCATTTCGGGGTGATACTGGGTGGCAAAGACCGTCTCGCCGATGTGATAGGCCCCGACCGGGCAAGCGGCATTGCCTGCGATCACCCGGGCCCCTTCGGGCAGGACAAGCACCTGTTCGGAATGGGCGGCGTTCACGCGTATCTTGCCCTGAGGCAGCCAGGACTGCGAGGCCAGCACCTCGGTCTCGGTCGCGCCAAAGACCCAGCCGCCAGGATTGGCTCCGACCTGACCGCCCAAGGCCTTGGCGATCGCCTGATGACCAAAGCAGGCGCCGAACAAAGGCTGACCCCGCGCCACGATCTGCCGGATCAGCCCGATCAGCCGCGAGATCCAGCCTGCGCCATCATGCACCGAGGACGGGCTGCCACCAATGATGAAGCCGTCGAACTGCTCCGGATACTCTGGAAAGCCACCCCCCGGCAGGTCAAAGCCAGTGACCTGCCAGTCGGGACGCAGACCCAGGATCAGCGCGCGGAACTTTGCCGCATCATCAGCATGGCGCGCGGCAAAGGCACTGTCATCCGTATTGGTGACCAAAACCGCGAGATGCATGCCGAAGCCCCCTTTACATATTTATAACTTCCATCATTATACACATGTGAAGCATTTGCAAGGGAGAGCGGCATGACCCTCTGGACGCCGAATGACGACGGCCGTGCCGATCTCGGACAGCATGACAGCTTCCTGACCGGCCCGCCGCTGGCCACCTTTGCCCGTCTGCGCGCCGAGGCTCCGCTGCATTGGTCCGACTGGTCGGGCGGACAGGGCTATTGGTCGGTCACGCGGCACGCCGACATCGTGAAACTGAACGGCCAGCCTGACCTTCTGTCCTCGGCCCGCGGCATCAGGATGGAGGATCAGACCTATGAGGAATACCTCGCCCGCCGCACCTTTCAGGAAACCGATCCGCCCGAGCATATGCAGACCCGCGTCAAGGTCGCCCGCGCCTTTTCCAAGGGTGTCGTGGCCGAGTTCGAGGCGACCATCCGCAACCTCTGCGCCGACATCCTTGACGCGATCCTGCCCAAGTTGACCTTCGATGCCACCAAGGACATCGCGCGGGAACTGCCGATGCGGATGCTGGGCCGTATCGTCGGTCTGCCGGACGAGGACCTGCCTTGGCTGGTCTCCAAAGGCGATGCGCTGATTGCCAATACGGACCCCGATTTCACCACCCATGTCCTCGACAAGATGACGACCGAAGAATTCCGCATGATGCCCTTCAACTCTCCGGCGGGGGCGGAACTGTTTGTCTATGCCAAGGACCTGATGGCACGGAAGGCCGCCAAGGGCGACACCTCGGGCGTTTTGAACCTGATCCTCGCCCCCGGACCGGACGGCACCGTGATGCCAGAACATGAGTTCCGCAATTTCTTCTGCCTTCTGGTTGCGGCAGGCAATGACACGACGCGCTATTCCATCGCGGCCGGCCTGCAAGCCCTGGCCCACCAGCCCGAGCTTTTGCCGCTGATCCAGTCGGGTGCTGTGGATGACACCATGGCCGACGAGATCATCCGCTGGGCCACGCCGGCCCTGTACTTCCGTCGCACCGCGACGCGGGATTTCGAGATGCATGGGCAGACGGTGCGGGCCGGCGACAAGGTCCTGTACTGGTTCATCTCGGCCAACCGTGACGAGGCGGCGTTTGCCGACCCGAACCGCGTCAACCTCGCCCGCACGCCCAACAAGCACCTCTCCTTCGGGCAGGGCGGCCCGCATCTGTGCCTGGGCATGTGGCTCGCCCGGCTGGAAGTGCGGGTGCTGTTTCAGGAACTGGCCAAGCGCATCCGGTCGATCGAACCTGCCGGAGATCAGAAATTCCTACGCTCCAACTTCGTGGGCGGGATAAAGTCCCTGCCTGTCACCGTCACGCTGCAATAGGATCCATCCAGGATGACCGACCGCCTCCGCGCCATGTTCTGCGACCATCTGAGCCTGATGCGGGGGAAATATCTGCCCGCATCGAAAATGCGGGATGACGAAAGCCGCTTTGCGAGGCCGACCTTTTCCGTCCATTACGACAAGGACCTGCTGATCGAAGCGCCGGGGACCATGTGTCTGGAGGGTATCCCCGACATGGCCCTGCGCTGGAAGGCCGAAGAGATCCGCCAAGGCTGGGAGCCTGCCACGAAGGTCGTCCTCGGCGATCTGTACGGCGGCGACGGCACGCCCGTGCCGATGTGCCCGCGTGGGGCATTGAAGCGCGCGGTGACAGGGTGGGAAAAGCACGGCCTGACCCCCAAGATCGGCATCGAACTGGAGGCCTATGCTTTCGTGAGACGCGCGGATGGTCAGATCGTGCCCTATGACACGCCCGGCAGCGTGGTCTATGGCACCGGGAATTTCACCGATCCCCTGCGCTTTACCGACGCGATCTGGAACAAGGCGCAAGAGATCGGCCTGCCGCTTGACCTGATCACCGCCGAATACGACAGCCCGCAGTTCGAATTTACCCTGACCTTCGACGAGGCCGTGACCCATGTCGATACCGTGGTCCTCTTCCGCCAGATGGCGAGAGAGATTGCCCTGGATCACGGCATCCTGCTGACCTTCCTGCCCAAGCCGCATCTGAACAAGGGCGGTTCGGGCATGCATGTCAATGTCTCGTTGACCGACCGCAATGGCCAGAATGCCATGGCCAAGGGCGACGCGGGTAGCCCTGATGATCTGAACGAGGTTGCCAAAGGCTGCATCGCGGGCTGGATGCGCCACCACAAGGCCATGGCCGGGCTTATGGCACCCAATGCGCTGTCTTACGCCCGTCTGCAACCGGCCAGCCTGTCCGGTTTCTGGTGCAACTGGGGCGGCGACAACCGCAACGTTACCGTCCGCGTCAGCGCCGAGGGTGGCAAGAAGGCGCGGCTGGAACATCGCATGGCCGATGCCGCCTCCAACCCATACACGGCCGTGGCCACCGTGCTTCAGGCCGCCCTTCTGGGCTATGAAGGCGCCTATCCGCTTCAGCCGAAAGAGACCGGCGACGGCTTCACCGGCAATGACGCCACCTTTGGCGTGGCTGCCAGCCTGAACGAGGCTTTGGACGACCTCTCAGCCGACACCGCGCTCAGTCATGCCGTGGGGGCAGGCCTCGTCGAAAACCACATCTACATGAAACGCGCCGAAGTCACCAAGACCGCAGCCCTCGAAGGCGAGGCCCTGCGCGATTGGTACATCTGGTATCTGTGATAGGCCGCGCCATGCAAGCAACATGGATCCAGCCAGACGGCAGCGCCACGACCCTTGACGTGCCCGATGGCTGCACCCTGATGCAGGCCGCAACGGCCCGCAACCTGCCCGGCATCATCGGCGAATGCGGCGGCTCGCTGTCTTGTGCGACCTGCCACGTCATCGTGGACCCCGGCTGGTTCGCAAGAACCGGGGCCGCCGGGCCCTTCGAAGATCAGATGCTTGACGTGGCCGAGGCCGAGCGTCAACCCACCTCCCGCCTGTCCTGCCAGATCAAGATGAGCGCCGATCTGGACGGGATCATCCTGCACATCCCGGCCGTTTGACCGCGCCGCCTTCGTCACATCTGTCGCTGAGCCCTCATATCGGCCCTGCCCTACTCCGTACTGCGTAACCATCCTTTGAAGCGACGTTTCATGAGGAAAGCCATGGACGACAAGACGGAGTGAAACAGCGGCACGAGGCCACGCTGCACCTCAGGCTGTCATCGAAAGGGCCACGGGCTTGGGCAATGACCCAATCGCCGGTCCAGAGGAGTGCACCGCCGTCGCAACGCCCCAAGCCATTCGCCCCGAACGCATACGGCTGATCCAAAGCATGGAAGCAAAGACAGCGGCGCGTTGCGGGGCATCTGTCGATAACCGTATTGGGTCACGTAAGGTCATTGTAGGCGTGGCGGTTGCCGTTCGGATCCTCCACAAGATAATCCATCGATTGTGCGCTAAGGTAGTTTGGACCGATTGGCACTTTCCCGTACCCACCCGGAATATCCATCACATAAGTTGGCAAACATATGCCCGAAAGACGCCCGCGCAACGTTGCCATCAGGGCCTGACCCTCGGCAATCGTTGTGCGGAAGTGGCTGGTTCCTTTGGCAAGGTCGGCGTGATGCAGGTAATACGGTTTGACGCGGTTGCGGGTCAGCGTGCGGAACAGGGCTTCAAGGACGGCCGCGTCATCGTTCACGCCCTTCAGCAGAACCGATTGCGACAAAAGCGGAATCCCTGCATTGGCAAGGCGGGCAAGCGCTGCGCAGGCGGCTTGGGTCAATTCTGCCGGATGGTTGGAGTGCACGACGACATAGACGGCCGGGCGGGTCTTCAGCGCCTCGATCAGCGCGTCGGTGATGCGGTCTGGGGCGACGACGGGGACACGGGTGTGAAACCGGATCACCTCGACATGCGGGATGGCCGCCAAACGGTCGATCAGCGACGCCAGACGGCGCGGGGAAAGCGTCATCGGATCACCGCCCGTCAGGATGACCTCCCAGACCGCAGGGGTGGCAGCGATATAGTCGATGGCCTTTTGCAGCGCGGCTTCCGGCAGATGACCGGTTGCACCCACGGTTTCGCGGCGAAAACAAAACCGGCAGTACACCTCGCATGTCTGGGTCGCATGCAGGATGACCCGGTCAGGATAGCGGTGCGTCAGCCCCTCGGTCGGCTCGTGCACGCGGTCACCGATCGGATCGACCAGTTCCTCAGCCCGGATCAGAAGTTCGTTCAGCGTGGGCACGAATTGGCGGGCCACGCCTTCGGTGGTTTGCGCCATCTCGGCGGTGATGCGCAGGCGGAATTGGTCGGTCACCGGTGCCAGCGCTGCCGCACTGTCCAAGGTCAGTCCGGCATTGATCAGGTCGGTGAGGGTGGTGATTGCCATGGTTGCCCCTATGTTGGGGCAAACGCTATCGCGGTTCGGGCGGCGATTGGCAAGTGCGGCCGCTTCGAAGACTTGCTGCAACGCAGAACCACGCCGGAAAGATAAATCATGCCGCCGGTATGCTTTCCGCCGCAGTCTGGCCAGCGCAACCCCCGACGCTGGGGTTCGGCGTCGGGATGTCGACTTGTCAGGCCGGTATCCGCCCCAAACTGGTGACAGCCGCCGAAGTCGCCAAATCCATCAAGGGATCGACCGCCTTGGCCCAACTGTGGGGCCACGTGGCTGATGCGCGAGTGTGGGGGTACTGCCGTTTGACGAGCTGACCCGGGACATCGACCGAAAGGGCAAGTTCCAGACCTATGTCACCATCGTGGCACTGGCCGTCATCGTCGCGTCCGGCGCGGCCGTCCTTTCTGTAGCCTCGCTTCTGATGTCTTGCGTTGGCCCTCGTCCCGAAGTTTCATGTTGTTCAAGTCTTGCCACAGAATTTTCCAGATACAATCGTGTGGCCCTACACAGAAGAATTCTACCCAATGGACTGTTAAGGATAGGAAATCTGTGGTTGGCGGCGGGTGAGAGGCAAAGGCATGTGAACTGACCCCGGTTGCGTCGTCAATCTGTTGGTTTGCGCCAAGCCGAGGCGGTCACAGTCGCGATAGGGGCATGTATGAGCGCCCCGGAGAACCGCCTCTTTTGGATAATCGTGACTGGATCAACTCAGGACATCAGAACGCCGCGACACGACCAACTCGTTCTTCAAGCCCGGTCCCACAACCACTTGCCCGCCACAGGCAGCAAAGTGATGCCGCCCCCCAGCGCCACGATCCACATCCAATCCGGCCCGCCCTGCGCCATGCCTGCGCCCATTCCCGCCAGCACAAAGCAGATCGGCAGCACGCCCAGACAGGTCGCCACGGCAAACCGGGCAAAGGACAGGCAGGTGATCCCTGCCGCATAACTGACCGCGTCAAAAGAGATGAAGGGGATCAGGCGCGAGGTGAAGATGATCAGCATCAGGCGGATTTGCGAGCGGGGTTTCGCGATGTATTTCAGGACAGGGTTGCTCGACCGCCGGACGGCATCAAAGCCAAGATACCGCGCCGCGCCAAAGGCCATCGAGGCCCCCAGAATGGCACCTGTCGCCACAAACACCCCGCCCCACAGCGTGCCGTACAGCGCTCCGGCCGCCACGGCAATCGGGCCGCTCGGGATCGGGCTTACGACGATGGCCAGCACCATCAACCCGATCAGCATCAAGGGACCCGCCATTCCCATGCCAGCAACCGTGCTGCGCACCCATGCCTCGGTCATCATGGGCAGACGGATGCCATAGACGCCGGCAGCCAGTGCCGCGATCACAAGCACAGCCACGCCGCCGAAGATGACGCGTTTCGTCGCGATAGCACCGACCCTCATTTTTGCCCCGCGGTCAGCAAAAGGGTGTTCGGCCCGACCCAGCCCTCAGCGCTCTGGTAGGCGTCCAGTTGCGCTTGCATGTCGTCCCACGCTGCAGCACGTGCCGCTGCGTCCAGCGGGGCAAGGATTTGCAGGATGGGTCCGGCGGACTCGCGGTTGAAGGTCAGGTAATCGGCTGTCGTCGGCCACAGGAACGGCGCCTCCATCCGCGTCGTGGCGACGTTTCGGAAGCCCGCCCGCGCCATCAGGTCATCCATCAGACCGGGCTTGCCAAGGCTGACCAGACCACCCGGCTGGAAGGGGTCGCGCGGAGGAAGTCCGGCATGCCGCAACGCGGTCGACATCAGGATGCGCAAGCAAGGGTTCATATCCGGCCCGGCAAAGACCATGGCGCAAAACCGCGCCCCCGGCTTCAGCACGCGGTGAATCTCCCGAAGGCCCGCCAGCGGATCGGGCAGGAACATCAGCCCAAGGCGGCAGACGGCAGCATCAAAGGTCGCATCCGGCAACCCAAGGTCTTCGGCATCTGCAGGATGGGTCCGCACATTCGCGTGCCCGGCACGGACAGCATTGCCAAGCGCATGCATGAGGATGCCTTCGGAAATGTCACTCGCCACGACCGCTCCTTCGGCCCCAACCCGAGCCGCAATGTCCAGCGTCTGATCGCCTGCGCCTGCCGCCACATCCAGCACATTCTGACCGGGACCGACCCCGGCCATAGCCAGCATCGCATCGGTCGGACCGCGCAGCCAGGCGCGGATCTGCGGGCCATGCCGGTCCCAGCCCGCAGCAGCCTCGTCCCATTGTACGCGGGTCCGGTCCTTGAATTGAGCAGCTTCGGTCATGGTGTGGTTCATCGGTCAAGCGCCTCCGCGCGGGGATGCAGGCGCAGACGGGCGGCGGATGCCGTCGCGTTTTCCGTCTGCGCTGATGTGGTGGGGGTTAGATCGTCGTCTTGAACAAAACTTACGCTTGTTTTTGTAACCCCCACAGCCGCAAGGTTGCGGAACGGGGCCGCAAATTTGCGGGGGAGGGCAAGGATGTTCGACTGGAACGATCTGCGGTTCTTTTTGGCCGTCGCGGCCGAGGGCAGCACCCTTGCCGCAGCCCGGGCGTTGGGGGTGAACCAATCCACCGTGCAACGCAGGCTGGCGGATCTTGAGGCACAACTGGGCCAGCGCCTGGTGGAGCGGCTGCCGTCAGGCTACCGGCTGACCGCGCTTGGCCTAGCCATCCTGCCTCAAGCCGAGGCTGTTGCTGCCCAAATCGCTGTATTTGAACAGGCTTTGCGCGATCTGGGCCGCGCCCATGTTGGCATCATCCGCTTGACCTGCCCGGAACCCATCGCCTTCCGCCTGACCAAATCCGGCATTCTGGACCGGTTCCACGCCAAGCACCCCGGCCTGAAGGTCGAGTTCGTCCTCAGCGACCAGTATGTCGACCTCGTCAAGGGCGAGGCCGACGTGGCGCTGCGGTCCGGCGATACCGACGACAACGTGCTGGTGGGCCGCAAGATCGCAGACTCTCTTTGGGCAATCTACGCCAGCCGCGAATACATCTCCCGCCACGGTGCCCCCGGCACAGTGGCCGACCTTGCAAGCCATCCCCTGATCGCCTTTGAAGAAAGTATGAGCAAGCACCGCATCATGACGTGGTTCAAGGAAATCGCACCCGATGCCACCTACGCTGCGCGCAACACCAGCGTGCTGGGCCTGATCTATGCCGCCAAGGCCGGTGTCGGTGTTGCCCCCCTACCTCTGACGCTGGGCGACGCCGAAGGTGATCTCGTGCGGGTTCTGGGACCCATCCCCGAACTGACCCGCGCCTGGCGTATCCTTGCCCACCCTGACAAGCGCCAGACACCCCGGATCCGGGCCTTCTTTGACTTCGTGGCACAAGAAGCCGAGGCTTGGCAACCAATCCTGACAGGATGAGATGCAAAGCTGCACCGGCGGGGCGCAATCACACCGAAGCGTTCAATCGTGTCAGGCGACGACCTCAACCCCTGCAACGGGGATGGTCTGCGGGCCGGGGCGGCGGTTGGCCAGCAGATGGCGAGCCTCGGCGTGGCGACCCGCGGCGAGATAGGCCTTGAGCAGCGTGAATTCGACAAGATCCAGCTGGGCGCGGCTGCCGGACATGCGCACCCGCTCGTCGATCATGGCCTGAAGCTCGGCAATGGCGGTCGCGTAGTCGCCACGTTCGAAGGCACCGAAGCCGCGGGCGGCGCGGGGCACGGTCAGGCCTGCGGAGTAGCGGCCGGCCTCGGCCAGCGTTTCGATCTGGCGGGCGCGCGGCTCGACATCGGCGCCGGTCGCGGCCTCGGTCAGTGCCACGTGCCAGTCGGCGAAGGCAACGCCGGGGGACGGGAAGGTACGGTGGGCGAAGGTCCCGACCTGCTGCCACCGGGCCGTGTCGCGTGGATGTCCGGCAAGTTCGGCGCGCCACAGGAACGAGGGCGCGTCGAGCATCTTGACGATCGGCGGGCCAACATAGCGTTCGGCGCCGAAGACGTCGTCGAACAGGCGAAAGCCCTCCTCGATCCGTCCCTGGGCGAGGTGGACCAGCGCAAGGTGCCAGTTGAGATGGCCGTAAAGGCCGCCCTCGCGGGGGTAATCCAAGAGCCAGCCGCCGAGGAAGCTGGTAGCGGTCTCTGCAGCGTCCGTCTCATACAGCAGATGCGCCATCGCATGGGCAATGTAGGCATTTTCCGTCCGCTCTGCGATCGAACGGTCAAGGATCGGCTGCGCTGCGGCATGGTGGCCAAGCTCGGACAGCGCCATGCCATAGTGGCTGTCGAGCCACCAGTCGGCGCCATAATGCGGGGCGAGGCGTTCCAGAAACGCAAGCTGCTCCTCTTCGCGCCCAGAGCGGCCTGACATGCCGATCAGCCCGGTCTGATTGGCCGCCGTGGCCGCCACGAAGGCATCTCGCGGCCAGTCCTGCACATGGCGAAGCACCTGGTCGAGTGCGGCGGCAGGCGACACGTTCACCATCCGGTGGAAAACCTCGATATGGCTTGCCTCGCGATCGGTCACGGGGGCTGCCTTCGCCGCGGCGACGGCGACGGCAGCACGAGCACCTGCCGTGTCGCCCGCCACCTGCAACGCCCGCGCCCGCCCGACATGGGCAAGGGCGAAGCCCGGATCCGCAGCCAGAGCACTGTCGAAGGCAACGACAGCACCCGGCCAAGCCCGGAGGACCCGGTCGCATCCGTCGCGGTAGGCGTCGGCCGCTGCGTCTGAGAGGGTCGTCAGGTCATTTCCGTAGGGGTCGGTACGCATGCGCGAATCTCCGGACGGCAATGGGACATACTCCAGTGTATCAGCCGACATTCCCAAAGCTGCATGCAGATTGGCGGTATGATCATGCGATCGCGCGCACGTTCCATGTGGCGCACCAAGCTGGCGCGGATTCACACGAAGACAGGACATCTCCGGGCAGTGCAACTGCTCTTGGGACAGACGAAGACGGACAACGCGGTAAGATATCTTGGCCTTGACCACGGATGACGCTTTGACGCTGTCGCGAGGCATCAATCTCTGACGCATCTCCGTGCGGTCGCCGGCACCTGCCATTGAGGCACGTCGCAGCCAGAGGAGCATGCAGCCCATAGCCGACGCTCCAGAGGGACAAGGGGCCCATGGGCTGCCTTCCGAAAGCGGTCAATCATGGCGCCATCTTCTGGCAACAGCCCTCTGGCGCGAGCGATGATGAAGCCTGTGAACCGGCAAATGCTCGTCTCATGGTCCTCCGCGGAAACGTTCGCCAAAACTCCGGATTATGCGCGCAATGTCGCACCGGACGGATGGTCGGCCAGCAGGCATGGCAACCTGCTGGCGGGTCTTGAAGGGCGCATGGCGCCTTCGTGAACGCCTTGGCACGAATTCAGCAGAGCTTGGTGCAGCTTTCGGGACGCAGCTCAAAGCCGGGCGCATCCTTTGCTGCGCGACAGACGCCCCCCTTGCAGGTTTTGGTTCAAGATGACGAACGTGCTCTGTCCACCTGTGCCCAGACGTCTGCACCGTGGCGGTCATTGCTTCGTCCTTCCGTGGAATCCTTGCAGATCATGCCGGTATGCCAAGGGGCCAACCGGTTCACGCACGACATCAAGGGCGACGCCGAGCATCTTGAAGCATGTGGTTTTCCACAAGATCGCCGCCCGGTTGCGCAGATTTCACGCGGCAAACACGGCTCAATCACGCAGCGATGACTGCCGTCGATGCAAGGTTTGCAGGCAGACCGAGCACGTCCTTCGGACCGGATCGGTTCCTCGCATTGACCCAAAGCCCAAACCCATTTTCACGGAGAGACTTATGAAACCCTTCACAACAGCCTTTTGCCTGATGATCCTGGCAGGACCGGTGCTGGCCGAAACACCAGCCGGCAAATTCCAGCGCTGCATCGAATAAGGTTCGGCGCTGGACGCTACGGAAGAATGCATTGCACTTCGGACGACCTATCTGGCCCAGATCGACGGCTGCATGGCCGCACCCCAGGTAGCCGCAGCCGAGGCGATCAAAATTGCGACCTCGGGCAGCAACCACGGCTACCGGGCGCGCTACCTGATCTGCACACGGGCGGTCAAATCCAGACATGGTCCCTTTGGCCACTAGGACCCCGGCGGCTGGCGGGGTTACAAAGAAGCCGCTCGCGGACCATTCAGTCCGGCAAGCCAGCCTTCAACATGCCGGCGCGCACATGCGCATAGTGATCCGCTGTGGCGCTCGCGATGCGCAATCTTGAAACCTTGAACGCCGGGTCCCGTTTCAGCACGCGTCTTGCAGCTTCGCAGGCGTATTCGCCAAATGCCAGATAGGCGCGCGCCAACGGATAGTCCGGATTAAGCAGCACCACCTCGCGGAACATCGAGAGGGCCTTGGCATTGTCATCACCGGCATAGCCGCGCAACACACATTTATAGGCTTCCATCGACGGCTTGCCCCGCGTGTTTTCGACAATGGCATGTTCCACCCGGTTTTGCAGCGAGGCGATGATGGCTGCGGCGATTCGGGCCGGAACGCCCGGGGTTTCGTTCAGGTCACATTCGAAAACCGCGCTCCACACCTAGGCGCGGGCGGCGGCACGGATCAGTCTGACCGTGATGCGCAGGCCGGTTGCCGTGGTCTGAATGCAGCCTTGCGCCAGAAGCGAGGCTCCCAGGCGCTGCCCGATCTGGGCCACGTCCTGCGTGATTTGCGCAATCGCTGCAGCCGAGAAGCGGTCGATCACGAACAACACGCGAAATCGCCCAAGGCCCGTGGTGATCTCTTCGGCCAGACCCTCGCCAAACAGGTTGAAGCGCGCGTTCCCGGTAAGATTGACGAATGGCAGAACCGCGATGGAGGCGGACGTGTTGGCCACCGATGCCGTCATCCGCAGTGCATCGATGCGCCCGGTAAGCAAATCTCGGTACAGATCCTCGGTCTCCTGTTCGGGTCCGATGCCAAGATCCTTCTCAAGCGCTTCCCGGCAGGACCCATACAGCTTCAAAGCGCCGCTCCGGTCGCCCCGGGCGAAGCTGATCCGCATGGCAGCGCGGCAGACCTGTTCGTTCAGGCGATCCAGATTAATCAGACGGTGGCCAAGGGCTGCAAAGACGTCGCCCGCCCCCTCGGCAAATTCCGCTTCGGAGGCAGTGGTCAAGAGCCTGACGGCCATCGTCTCAAGTCTTTGACGTTCGGCCAGAAGCCAGGTTTCAAACTCCGGTGCCGACCCTTTCAGCCCCGAACATGCCCGGAACGGCTTCAGGCTTGCATGAGCGGTTGTTTCGACGAAATCTTGCTATGCTACGGCCCGGACGGTTCCGGGCGACAGGCAGAGGGATGTTGGGCGCAATGACGCATGATCGCCGGCAGGCCTTGGCGCTGAATGCTGATCTCGTGGCCCTTTCCGCGCGGGACGTGCCCGATCCCGGTCCGCAAGCCGGCCGTCAGATGTTCGGTGACGCAGACTATCAGACGGCCGCCATGCAGGTTCTGCAAGACTATGGCGACGGGCCGATCTGGTTGTTCGCCTATGGCTCGCTGCTGTGGAAACCGGCTTTTGCGCCAGCCGAAAGCCGGGTCGCCCAAGCCGAGGGGTGGCACCGGTCTTTCTGCATCGCCATGCACCGCTGGCGCGGGTCGCCCGAGCAGCCCGGCCTAATGTTGGCCCTGCGGCCGGGCGGCAGCTGCACCGGCCTTGCAACCAGAGTTCCGGACGGCGACCGCCTAGCCCAGATGGTCACGCTGCTGCGGCGCGAGAGTGCCGGGCCGGACGGAATGAAGTCCTTGCGCATCATTGATTTGGACACCGCACAAGGCCCCCTGCGCGCGTTTGCTTTTACGCGGACCCGGTCGGCAGCATACCGGAACTGGAGACGCCCAGGGTCGCCGAAGTGCTGGCGCGGGCCTGCGGACACATTGGGTCCTGCGCTGAATATCTTCACAACACCGTCGTGGCACTGGAATGCCATGGCATCCGCGATGGTCACCTGTGGGATCTGCAAGAACTGGTTGCAACGGAAATACTGAAGCAAATGACTACGATAACCGGTTAGAGCCGCAGCCAAATAGGGCAAATCCTGCGGTCCGTCCCCGGGCCGCTTCCACTTCTTCATGTCGTTTGCGGCGCCAACGTCCGCAAGGGCGACCCGCTGACGGGATATTCGACATGTCCCCGCAAGAAGAGGGCACTTGGCCCGATGTCAGAGTCAGCGACAAGGCCTGCGCGTGCTGGCATCAACGTGCCATTCCGACGGGCCTGTCGGTCTGCAAGATCGCAGATCAGCCTCCGGTCAGGGGCTCCGCCCGGTTGTTTGACGGACGTGCGGCGTCTTCAGATGCCCTGCGGCAAGGCGCTTTTCGGGATGCGGCAGGCCACGGAATAGGCGGGGTTGAAGACATTGGCCACGTCGTAGCGCACGAACATCGCCATAACATGACCCGCCGCCACGTGATCCAGACCGAAATCCTCTGCCAGCCAATTGAGCATCTCGGTCGTGGCATGCTGCAACGCCTGATCCAGCGGTCGCGCATTGCCGATGGTGAAGATATGATCGGCGTCTTCCCCCCGAGGCCAGGCTGCGGTCTTGCCTTTCACCACCCGGACCGTGAACTGAATTTCTGCTGAGGTCTCGATGCCCGCAATCTCGCCATCGCCCTGCGCGGCATGGACGTCACCCAGAAAGAACAACGCACCCGGTTCAGAAACGGGAAAGTACAAGGTCACTCCCGCCCGGACGCCGCGATAATCCATGTTGCCGCCATGGGGACCAGAGGTGGCGGTCGAGATGAACTGTCCCATGTCAGGGGCCACGCCAAGGCAGCCGATCATCGGTTCCAGCGGCACCGACCACCCTTTGAGAGCAGGCGGCGCATGACGCAACGAGACGCTTTGGCCATTCCGATCAATGTCCCAGAGGATCTTTTCCCGGGCAGGCAAGCTCGCCACCTTGTCAGGGTCAACAACATTGCCGGCCAGTCCTTGCCGCGTCCAGCCCTGCCGCCGTGTCATGTCGATGCTGTCGATCGTGACAGAAAGCAGATCGCCCGGCGCCGCGCCTTCGACGTGAAACGGCCCTGTCATCGGGTTCGGCTCCCCGGCCGCCTGCGCCTCGTCCGCATCTGCGCCATGGGCGTCAATCGTCCTCGTCACCACGCTGTCCCCATCTGCGATATGCAGAACCGCGGCATGACGGCCGATGGTGTTGAAGTACGACTGCGGCGAAAAGCGGTGAAGGGTCAAGGCGATCTCCGGTGGAACGTTGCAGGGAGAGGATGCTATGGCACACCGTTCGGATGCAAGTCTCAAGCGCAAGCATGTCGTCTTGCGGCAAACAAACACGGCCACCGCGCCTTTGCAAAGGACGTAGCTTTTGGCCCCCTTCGGGGCGCAGATCAAAACGGCAGGCCGGAGTGCCAAACGGCAGACACTCATTGCGGCTGGATGTCGGAGGTCACGACCCCCTCTCGAACGTCATGACCGGGAAGCCGAGAGCCTTGGCCTTCTCGGCGAGGTTTTCCCGGATGCCACTGCCCTTAAATCCGCGTCTCAAATCCTGGGTCCTATCTGCGCCTGCTGCCGCAGCCGGACTGTGGATCCTGACGTTAGTGCAGTTTGTTGCAGCTGTCCTTGCCATGGGCATCCGGCAAAGAAGCGCCGTCCGTGGCCATGAAGTCCCAGGTATAGGAATCGGCCGCCAAGGTGATTTTCAAGACACCCTCTTTGCCACCGTTGTCGCTTCCAAAAGGACCCACTTCTGAAATGTCCCAGCGGGACGTGTACAGACCCTCCGTCAACCCGTCGCCTCCGGTCCCCACGACAAAGGATCTGATGCCGTCGTCGGCGGGCTTCCCCTCACCGTCGTGCCGTTTGAACTGCTCGTAGTCGTGGTCATGCCCGGCGAGCACGATGGACGCCCCTTTGCGGTACAGCATACCAAGCTCCTTTTGCATCGGGTGGTCGTTCGAAAGCGGCGTGGATTTGTCGGTCTTGTAGCCGTGGCCATGCCGGCCGGATGAAAACGTCGGCGCATGCCAGAAGGCCAGAAGGCAAGTCGTGGGCGCCGTGATCCCGGCCAGGGTCGTTGCCAGCCAATCCCTCTGAGCCTTCTCTTCATCGCCGCTAAGGTTGGAATTGAGCCCGATCAACATCCAGGTGCTGTCCTTGTCCGCCAAGGGCAGCGCGAAAAAGCCTTTGCCGCTGCCCATTTGAAGAACGGCAGCATTGGTCTTGAAATGTTCGAAGTAGGGGGCCGCCCCGTTGGTAATATATTCGTGGTTGCCGGGCACCGGAAGGATGGCGGCGTCCAGTCCGCTCCACTGCGCGGCAAAACAGGCAAATTCGTCCGTGGTACCGGAGCTATAGGCAAGATCACCCAAGGCCAGCACCTTCACGGGGATGGACTTTTCGTTGCCCTCCTTGATGGCTCTCGCGAGGTCTCCGGTCGCAGTGGCGGCTATGAAATGGGCAGTACCTTCCTTCGCACAGGTCGCGATGTCGCCAGCGGCCACCAGGATACCCACGGTTGGCGGGGCGGCTTGCGCAAAGGCCGGTGCTACGGGCAGAAATGTCAGGCCGAGAACGGCGAAGCAGGGCAGACGGGTCATGATCTTCTCCTGAAATCGGATGGGCTCTCGGCCCCGGTGAAGGTGTTTGGGAGGGTCGGTCAGGCGTCCGAATCGATGGGGACCTGACCGCTTGCCAGCCCCCAATCGGCCAGTTGGTAGGTGCCGCCGTGTACCGTTCCACTGCCCGTTCGCATCGTGGCCTTGCGATGCCGGACGTCGTTTTGGAAGGTCGGTTTTGAGGTTTCCACCACGACATCCTCGATGATCTGCCGTAAAGCCGCGTTGGTTTGGGCAGGAGAGCCGGCAAACCGAGCCCTGACCTCGGCTTCGCGACCCTTCGACGACATGCCACCATTCTGAACGGCGATGTCGTAAAACAGCGCCAGGTCCAGTTCCTCGCCAAGCCCGAATGTGGCGGCGTCATGCCGGGCGATGGTCCAATAGATCCGCTTGGCGCGGTCGGTCTGCATGCGCTGAATCTCGGGAAACGCGCCCAGGGTTTCAAAATACGACCGCCACGGCTCTGCCACGCCCATCTTGTGCGGACCCCGGCTGATGGTGTCGGCCCAGGCGACCCGTTCCGCACGCGGCAATTTGATCTTGGCAAGGATGACGGCGGCATCACTGCCGAAGGCCAGATTGAACAGGTCCGGAAAGCCGGCGCTGATATCGGTCAGGATGGCTCCCAATTCGCCATTCGACAGGGTGAAGCCGATGATCCCCCAAGTCAGGCCCGCGCCGTCGAAATTGCCGACGACATGGGTGTAGCCTGTACCCTCAAAATGCGCCGTCACTTGCAGGCACCGGCCGAAAATGGACGGCTCCGGCAGGTGCATCAGTCGCAACCAGGTGACGTCGTCGACTTCGCCAGTGACCGGGATGCTGGCGAAAGCCTGGTACTGCTTCACCATTTCCCGTGTGGCAGAGCCAAAGATCCCATCGGCCACGATCTTTTGCGGCAGCAGCGCGTTCAGCGCCGTTTGAAGGCCTGACACGACGATGCCGGAAACCAGCACCTCGCCGGGGTCGGCTTTTCTGAAAAATAGTCTCGGCATGACATGTTTCCTTCGGTTATTGGTCGCTTGACCGGACAAATTGTCAGGCAGAAAGCTCACAGAGCTTCCGCTGCCACTTCGAAATGCATTCCATCCATGGTCGAGAAATGCCCGCCCCAGTAGAAGTCGTTGGCATGGGCGATGGCCACCAGTTCGCGGACACAGCCCCGGTCCCCCATCATGGCAGGAACCGACTTGCGCGGGTTCCACGTGGCGTTGATGTCAAACGCGGTGCCCCAGGCGTGGTTGGACAGATTTGCGACCGTGGCCTTGGTCGACCCGCGTTTCAGCCGCAGCGCGCAACTGCCGTCGAAGGTCAGGATGCGGTCAAGCAGCCCTGCCCCCTCCCAAGCCGCAAACAGCGAGACCAGCCGGGCCGTATGACGCTTGTTGAACCGGACAAGCCCGTCGGTTTTGGTGACGCCGTGATCCAGCGGAACGATGCAATCCTTCAGCTGAGGAATTTGGACCGAGACGATGTTTTCAGCCTCAAAACTGTTGGTGACAGTGATGTGCTCGGGGTTGCCGGCAACCGGCGACAGGAAGAATTCGATCTCTCCACATTTCGTCTGCATCAAAGCGCCCGCCGGCGAGGACAGTTTGGTCGGCTTTTTCGGCCAGCCGAGATCTTTCTTGGCAGGATCGGGATCAAAAGCAGGGGCGGCAAAGCCCCTCGGCCCGGAAACGGCAAAGCAGGTGTCGTCAAACACCGCGCCATCGGCCAGACCGAACCTCTTGCGGAACCGTTGAACCTCGGCCTTGGTGTTGCCGCCATAGGATCCGTCGGTCACAAGTGAGGCGGTCAGTTCGGCGTTGAGATATTCTTGAAGCCTGCGCACGTCATTGCCGAAAGCCCCAATGCCAAGAATGTAAGCCATGCTACTTTCCTTTGATGCTGGTTAAAGTTTGAAAAGAGTCTTGTCGGTCTTGGGCGTTCTGCCCTTCTCAATGCCGTGGTCAAAACCGCCAAATCCCTCGCCGGTGTCCGTGATCGGGGGGGTCCGACGATGCCACGGGTTGAACCATTTTAGCCGCCGCCTGCGATTGTGACGTCCTTGGGCAGGGCAGCGCTGTTGGCGCAGGCGGTCAGCATCGCCAGATAGGTGTTCAGCGCCAGCGTGCCTGCGGTTTGATTGGGCACGGACTCCATGATATTCTGCTGCGTTGCGGCATCGCGGACCTGCTTCAGGACTGCGGCATAGTCGGCAACCTCCTGTACCGTCGCAGTCCGGGCGTCGATCTTGACGCTTTCGATCGACCCGGCAGTCGCATAGGCGGCCGCGCGAAGATCGGCGGGTGTCATCGTGTAAGACAACGCGATGCCGGTGATCGAGGCGATGCATTCCAGCCGTTTGGCAGCAGAATAGATAGCGTCGCTGCTGGCCTTTGCGGCCTCGCGTTTGGTGACCACCCCGGTGGTGGCCCCGACGATCCCCACATTGGTCGCGGTGGCAGTGGCTGCGGCTGTGGCGGCCGAGGCCGCACCAGCGGCGGCCGCGATCACGACATAGGACCCGATGGTATTGGTCGTCACCGTCTTGCGCGCGGCCATGGCATAGGCCTGTGCCAAGGTCTGCGCCGCCACGTGCAGGCTGTCCAGATCGGCATCCGGGGCGATCTGGACGCTTTGATCGGCCAAATCGAGATTGTGCTGTGTGCAGGCGCAAAGCAGGGTCAGCAGGGCAAAAGCATTGCTCCTTTTCATCTTTCTCTCCTGTATCGAGGGGCGTCATCTGTCGGGAGGCCGTGGAACTGGCCTCAACTAGAAATCAATCCAAGGTCAGCCCGCAATCAAACCATTGGTCAAATCGAAGCGCACCTCGCAGGGGTATCCGCGCTCTTTCACCGCCGCCGGGGTGTCAACCGGTGGCGCGATCAGCGCCGTCCAAGCCGCCGCAGAACCGCCGTCCAGAACATGGCGAACGAAGTGGCGGGTTGCGAGCGCGGTGGAAAAACTGGTGCCCTGAACGATGGCCGAACTGCCCGAGCGATAACCGGCAGTAATCAATCCCGGTCGTGACGGCGACCGATCCGCCGGAAAGGCTACGCTTGGCGCGAAGTTCGGCACGTTGGTCAGATCGCCGCGGGATCCCCATGCCACCGGTTGCTTGTCTGAACAGCGGTAGCCCGCAACGATCACAGCGCCACTTTCCACCGCCGAAGCGTTCAGCGTGCCACATGGGCTGGCGTCAACTTTGTGATCGTTGACCAGTTGCGACGGACGACTTCCGTTGTCGTTGGGCCGCAAAGCACGTTCAGACTGCAACTCGACATCCAGTCGAACAGGCGACGCAGTCCGGCTGACCTGCAACCGCCAATGACCAGGCGGTGCAGACATGCGGTCCGTGCGATGCGGTTGGGTTGGAGCCACGCAAAGGATCAGCCCCAGCCGGTCACCTGGATTTGGGGCACCCAGAACATAGGCTCGGGCGATTGGGTCCTCCTTGCCTTCAGGGCAAATTTCCTGCGCCGTAGATGCCTCGCAAGGAAAGATCACGGCCGCAGGCCCATTGGGTGGGCTCAAGGTCATCGTCAGCCCCGCCAAATCTGCATCCGCCTGAAACCAGACCTCGGCATAGGTCGAAAATGGATTGCCCGCCGCCACCTGCCAGCCGATTCCGGTCTCGTCTTCGCGTGTGGCCGTCAGGCTGGCCCGGGCCTTGCCCAAACCGTCATTTCCAGCAGGCATGAACAGGTTGGCCGAGGGATGCTTGCCCAGAAACGCCTTGAGCCGTTTGGGCAAAGGGTCAGAGCCGTCCTTGGGCCCAGCCGAAAGACCATAAGACAGATTTATCGCGATGGTCGGCCATTTGGTCGCGTCATCGGACAGCAGTTCGGTCAGCCTCTGCTGAACCCAGCTGAGCGCCTGATCCACAAATACATCCAGGAAGACTCCCGAAGGCGAAAGGATGCGGTTGGACGGCAGGGAAACCGCAAGGATCGGCACGTCGCGAAGCGTCAGGTTTTCCGCGTCGGAACGCATGGGGTCGGTGCCCGCAGCCAGGTCCAGCACATGGGTTCCATGGGCTTCCATCAGCGCCGTCCCGCGTGGAGCCTGCGCCATCTCCAGAACCTGACAGCCAAGCCTGCCAAGCGCAGTATCCTCGGTCAGGGCCTCGACGGCTTGGAAATCGTCTTGACGCAACTCGCGCCCATAGATCACCCGGTTTGATCCGGTCAGAAAAGGTGCCTCCATCAACCAATGGGCGCAGATGCGCGGTGCGCCGGTCCGGCTGCGGAACCTTTCCTGCAACGGGTTTATGTCCGTGTCGATCACGACGATGATCGCCTTGGGATGGGTGCCAAAAGCGTCGATGGGGTCGCCAAATTCGACGTCGCCCGCAACTTGATCGGCTTTTGGCCCCAAAGCCACCGGCCACATCGGCAGAAAGCGTTGGCTTCTGGCGGCATCTCCGCGCGAAGTGACACGGAAAGGTGTGATCGCCCCGCCATCACCTTCGACCTGGGTCTCGCGGGAAAAGGTCAGCCCCGACAGACTATCTCGCGCGCCACCATTGCTTTCGACTTGCTTCCACCAATCGACATAGGCGGACTCTTCGCCATTTGGCCAGTCGCTCGGGCCGGGCCGATAAGCCCGTGTGACAAGTTCCGGCATCCTACCACTCCCCTTTGGCACGGACCCAGAATTCGGCCAGCGTGGGCATCGGACCAAGTCTGCCCTGCGCGGTGCGCCGCCCAAGAAGTTCTGCCAGATTGGCCGAACCGAAAGGATTTGGGTTTGGCTTGCCGTTTTCTGTCCAGATGCCCGGGACAGTCCCGTCGTAGATGGCACCGCCCAGTGGAGCGTTGCCCATCGCGCAATCCGCCAGCCAATCGCCCAGACAGCAGCCCAACAGCCCTCCGGCCAAGCTGTCATGCGGGAAATGCACGCCAGCGACCGAGCGATTCTCGGCGATGCGGCGCGCCTGTTTGAACAGGATCATGTCGGCGCGGACCGCATCCTCGGTGGGGATCGCCGAAGAAAGACGATGCAGCACAGTCGCCACAAAAAAGGCTTCGCAGCCATGCCCCGAAGGAAAGCTGCCATGCGGCGGCGTTTGGATCAGGGGCATGATTTCGGGCGCAAAGGTGTTTGGCCTTGGCGCGCGGAATCCATGTTTTATCGGCATCTCGACCGTAACGGCAAGCCGCACCGCCGCTTCCAGCAGTTCCAGCGTCCAGCGCCTTTGGCTGTCATCCAGCTGATGGATCGTGCCGAAAAACGACAGGATATCATGCATCTGCACGACGATCTCGGGCAAGCGGTCCTCGCGCAGATCTGCAAGGGTGCGCAACGTCGGCATCTGCGCCTGGAAATCCATGGGTGCAGGTTTCGTGATGGCGATCAGCGGTCCGGCGCCCACGATCAAGACTTTGGCAAGGTTGGAATCGCAGGTCAGTTGCAAGGCCGACACCAGTTCCTGATCAATGACATCGCCGCGCAAATCGGCGGTCAGATAGGACAAGCCCGTTCCCGGAATCGTGGCCGGTGCGGCACTGCCCAAGCCATCCCATGACCCGACAATACCGTCCCGATTGAGCGCCAAAGCAAGAGAGGTTTCGCTGGAGGCTTCGCTTCCGGCGTGATCGGTCGCGCTGCCGGATTTTCCGGATTTTCCGGATTTCCCCGACTTGCCCGATTTCCCCGACTTTCCAACTTCTGACATGGCGCATCCCTCAGGATCAATTTCTGAATTCGACTATCCACGCGAAACACGATTCCTGTTTATGTTTTCTTTGACATCCGGCAGAATTTGCGACGAATTTGCGTTCCGCGACGGAGGGATTGTTGTGCCCGAAGGCTATTCACTGAAACGTCTTTCGATTCGCTTGTATGGACCACTGGAAATTCGCGCGGCGGACGGGGCGGATGTTACGCCACAAGGATCGCGCAAGATTCTCGGCCTTGTGGCGCTGTTGGCAACCGCACCCCGGCTGGAACGGGAACGCGGCATGATCGAGGATACCTTGTGGAGCGATCGCAGCGCTGAGCAGCGCTCTGCCAGCCTGCGGCAGGCTTTGTCGTCGCTGCGCCGGTCGCTTGGCCAGTCGGGCATGGCGCTTACGGCAGACCGTCACCGGATAGGCCTTGACCCGGCCCTCATCGAAATCCTGCCGCCAAATCCTGCGGACAACGGGATCTTCCTGGAAGGACTGGTGGTGCCTGATCCTGTATTCGAGGCGTGGTTGCGTCTGGAACGCGGCATGCGCCTGCGGCAGTCTGGCAGCGATCCCAGACCCAGCGCTGCGACGCCGGGCGCTTCGGTGGGGGAAATGCCTGCGCTGTAC
Source organism: Paracoccaceae bacterium (assembly GCA_947371955.1). GTDB lineage: Bacteria > Pseudomonadota > Alphaproteobacteria > Rhodobacterales > Rhodobacteraceae > Stagnihabitans. The sequence goes on from CANBRQ010000006.1 coordinate 56,459, forward strand.
ATCCTGCGCGAACCTCGCTCATCGGCGCAGGAAACCATGTTGGGCAATCTGTTTGTCGACGCCCTTTCGCGCTCTTTGGCTGAACATTTTTCTCTTCAAATCAATTACATAATGCCACGCCGTCAGGAGGCGGGGCGTGCGCGTGACCTGACTTTTACCGCGGATGCGATGATCCTTGGCGGGACGACCGCGCTTCGTGTGGCGCTTGAAGCAGGTCCCATGCGGCGGCCGCTGTGGTCGGGTCATCGGATGGCGGTAGAACTGGGCGCGATGGCCGCGCTGGAGAACGACGACATCCAGCGCCTGGTCAACGAAGCCGTCGAGGGATACGCAGACGCGCTTTTGGCGGATCAACGTGCGGGCCATGTGCGGCTCAACGCGACGGCGATAGGACGGTTGGCCGTGCGCCGGATCTTTACGATGCGCCCGACGGAATACGAAGATGCCGACGATCTCTTGAATCGGGCCTTCGACCTCGATCCGCGCGGCATCTACCTTGCCTGGAAAGTGCTGATGCGTATCATTCAGCTTGTCGAGCGACACCAGATCGACCGTTTTGTTGTTATTGATGAGGCAATTGACCTTGCCCATCGCGCCGTGGAACTTGAGCCGATGAATTCCATGGTTCTGGCGGCAGCGTCCAATGCCGCGATGCTGGTTGAAAGCAATGCGGGTGCGGCGCTGGAATTGGCACAACGCTCCGTCCGGTTGAACCAGTCGAACCCATTTGCTTGGGATTGCCTGTCAACGGCCGCGCTCCATGCCGGCAAACTCGAAGAGGCCTATGTTTTTGCAGTGAAGGCGCAAAGATTGGCCGGAAACACGCCGTTCAAACATTGGTATGATATGGGGCGCTCCCTTATGGCCACTGTGACCGGACGGCTGGATGAGGCATTGCGCCTGGCCTCTGCGGCATCGGTCGTCCCGCATTTCAAACCGCCGCTGCGCTATATTGCCGCGCTTTATGCCGACAAGGGGCTGACTGACCAAGCCAGTCTCGCGGTCGCTCAACTGCGCCGGATTGAGCCGGACTTTGCGCCGGGCCAGATGGTCGAAGACCCGGACTATCCGGTCGCCGCCCTGCGTCGCAGCCAAATCCTGAAGCGTGGCATGTTTGGCGATATGTCCTGACACGAAAGTTCAACGATCTGGAGCGCTTGCGCGGCCCAGCAAAGCTGTTTGGAGTTCCGTGTCCTTTGGCGTCAGGGCCGGAGGTGAAGTCTCCTGCGCAGCAAATATGACCATTCGACCGATCCTCGACGTCGCGCACGTAAATAGCCATTTATACGGAATACGGTCATTGAACAGGCCATTCCTTGACGTCGATGCCGTCAGAACATACAGTGACCGCTTAAATGATCACAAGGATGTCTCGCGGTCATTATACTGCTCAAAGGAACCAACACCCATGAAGCGGATCAGAAGCTACTCGCGGGTGACGACCGAAGCCCTGTCGCTCTTTGGCAAACTGATCAAGACGACGCGGCTTGAACGCGGCCAGACCTCCGAGGAGCTTGCAGAACGGGCCGGCATCGGCCGCACGACCTTGCGCAACATCGAGAATGGCGGACCCGGAACCGAAATCGGGGCAGCCTTCGAGGTCGCCGCACTCCTTGGAATCCGGCTCTTTGGCGTTGATCAGCCGACGCTTGCCCTGCATGCGGCGCGCTTGGACGAGAAACTGACGCTGCTTCCGAAGACCGCTCGCCCCGCCAGCCCGGAGGTTGACGATGACTTCTAAGCTCGCGCAGCGCAATGAAGCCTTTGTCTGGATCTGGCTGCCGGGCCAGACCGAGCCGGTCGTGGCAGGCCGTATCGCACAAGACCAAGACCGCTACGTCTTCAACTATGGTGCCAGCTATCTGAGCCGCAATGACGCCATCCCGATCTATGAACCCGAGCTTCCGCTTGGCCGAGGCCTGATCGAGCCGCAGCCCGGCCTCTCGATGGCCGGCAGCCTTCGCGACGGCTCCCCGGATGCCTGGGGGCGGCGCGTGATCATCAATCGGCTGATGGGGGCCAAGGCCGCTGAAGCCACAGACCTTACGGAACTCACCTTCCTGCTTCAGTCGGGGTCGGATCGCATCGGTGCCTTGGATTTCCAGGAGTCCGCGACCAATTATGTACCGCGCTTGAAGGCCAACGCGCCTTACGAAGAGCTTCTTGAGGCCGCAGCCATGGTCGAGAAAGGTATGTCGCTGACACCAGCCCTTGATTTGGCCCTGAATCACGGAACCTCAATCGGTGGCGCACGCCCGAAGGCACTGATTGATGATGGAGATCGCAAGCTGATCGCGAAGTTTTCGGCAAGCGCTGATATCTACAGCGTCGTGAAGGCAGAATTCCTTGCCATGAAGCTGGCATCTGCCTGCGGCCTGAACGTAGCGCCTGTCTCCTTGATCCCAGCTGCAGGCAAAGACGTCCTGCTCATCGAGCGTTTTGATCGGGTAAAGGTGGCGGCCGGGTGGCAGCGGCGGGCGATGGTTTCCGCGCTGACACTCTTCGGCCTTGACGAGATGATGGCGCGGTATGCCTCCTACGCAGACTTGGCAGAGATCATCCGCCACCGCTTCGCATCCCCAAAGGACACACTGCAGGAACTCTTCGGGCGGATCTGTTTCAACATCCTGTGCGGCAATACGGACGACCACGCCCGCAACCACGCCGCGTTCTGGGACGGCAAGACGCTGTCCTTGACGCCTGCCTATGACATTTGTCCGCAAGGCCGCACGGGCTCTGAGGCCACCCAAGCCATGCTGATCACCGGCGACAACCGCAGGAGCACGCTGGCCAGTTGCCTGGCCGCCGCTCCAACCTTCCTGCTGAGCGAGGACCGCGCAGCACAGATCTTGCACAAGCAGATCACCATCATCGCGGGCGCGTGGGACAGTATCTGCGACATGGCCAAACTGAGCCAGACGGACAAAAACCTGTTTGCGGGTCGACAGTTCCTGAACGCCTATTGCACTCAGGGTCTGGGCAAAGAGCATGCCGCCTTGCACGAGGCGTTCGCGCAGGCAAGGGCGACGATTTCCGGTTGATGGCGACGTTTGCCCGCTGAGTATGCGGTCTTCGCAGATCTCGTGTCTTTGGTCCGGGGCCATTGCCTTGGCAATCCGTCGCCACGGCGGGTTCTTGGGCAGGACCAGAAGAGGCTGGAACCCTCGCCACTTCTGCCAAGATCGTTCTGGCACCGTTAGCGCGGGCTCTGGGGCCTCGGCGGGCCCAACCGGCAACGACGCGAACTGGGCAGGATCAAGGCGTCTCTCTTCACCCGAATCCTCCAAGAAAGGATATGGTGCCTGGGCACCCCGTGCCGTCGCGCAGCCACCGCCACCGCGGGCTTTGCACAGGTCTGGCAAGTGGCGGCACTCTGACGGTCAAGGTGCCATCAGTCCGGCATCCGACAGTTGCTCTGCATCGGGCAGGTCGCGCAGCGTTTGCAGGCCGAAGGCGGCAAGGAAGGCGTCAGTGGTCACGAACGTATAGGGCGCGCCGCGTCGGGGTTCGCGGGGGCCGGTGGCAATCAGGCCGCAGTCGGCCAGTCGCCGGATCAGATCGCGGCTGATCTCTTTGCCGAAGATATCCTTCAACCCGTCGCGGCTGATCGGCTGGTGGTAGGCGATGGCCGCCAGAACGGCGGTGTCAAAGGCGCTCAGGTCGAGCGCCTGCCCCCCCACATCCGCCGCCGCGCGGATCGCGGGGGCGTAGACGGCCTTGGTCCGCAGCAGCCAGCCGGACCCCGACTTTGTCACCTCATAGGGGCGGCCCTCCAGATCGGCTATCAGATCCTCGATCAAAAGGTCGACCGCAGCCCCCTGCCCCACAACCCGCGCCAGCGCATCGCGGCCCACCGGCGTGGCCGAGGCGAACAGCACCGCCTCGATCCGCCGCAGCCATTCCCGCCAGCGCATCTCGGGTGGCAGATCAAGCAGGTCCCGGTCCAGTTCCGCATGCTGCGCCATGGTCAAACCCCGTAGAGGCGGAAGCTGTCCCGCCCGGTCAACTCGCGCACCACGCCAAGCTCGACAAGCCGGTCAGACAGGCGGCGCGCGGCGCGGTCTGACATGAAGGTGGTCAAAGACGATGGTGCGAGGGCGTCGCGTGACAGGAACATCTCAACCGCGCGGTCCGCCGCCTTGGCGCGCAGCTTCGGCGCCACCGCCCGCAATCCCGCCGCCCGCCGCGCCAGATCGGCCGCCAGCGGAACGGCCTGTTTTGCCCCGGCCAGTATGGCGCGGTGGCAGGCCAACCGCAGGTCATCGCCCCGCAACCGCAGATCGCGCAGCTTCAGCGCCACAGCCAGAACCGGCAGGATGTGATTCCAGCCCATCGCTGTCCCAAGCACCGCATCGGCCAGAACCAAAGCCGCCGTCTCGGCGCGGGGCAGGTCCGTCAGCACCGCCTCGATCACGTAGGCCGCCCGGTCCACTGGAGTGCCTTCCGTCGCAGCAAGGCAGAGGGCGATCTGGCCGGCAGGCAAACTCGCCAGCGTCCGCTCCAGATGCGCGACAGTTATTGGCCTTGCCACCGCCCGGGACCAAAGCGCGAAAACCCCGCCCGCAGGCCCAGGATCATCGCCCGCCCGCGTCAGATGCACCGCATCGCGCAAGGCGGCCTGACTCTCCCTCCGGCCAGTAGAGCCCACACAGACCTCAGCCGCCGCCAGCGCCAGCCGGTCGCGCCACAGCGCGTGCGGGATGAAGCTCTGCGCCGCCACCCCATGCAGATGCGCCAGCGCCGCACCAGACCGAAACGCCGCATCGGCAAGGGTTTCGGCAGACCCCGCCACGATCCAGCGCGGCAGGGGGGCGATGGCAATAGCGTTTTCTGCAGGGTCGGGACCGGGATGTCGCATGCCAGAACGCTAGCCCGTCGCGGCGCTTTAGGCCAGTCTTATCGGTTAATACCGCCGCATGGTTCCGATCTTCACTATGTCCAATAATCTTGCATTATCGGACACGCTGGCGCTATGCTGACCAGCATGAAAAAACCGCCCGAAACACCGCCAAATCGCCCCGCCGCCCAAGCGGACGAAGCCGCCCTGCCCTCCCACATGGCAAGGTCAGGTGCCCTTGACCGGCTGGTCGAGACTGCCCGCGACTATGCCAGGGCTGCGGCTTCGGACAACACGCTGAGGGCCTATGCCAAGGACTGGGCCCATTTCGCCCGCTGGTGCCGGATGCGTGGCGGGGACGCTCTGCCGCCGTCGCCTGAACTGATAGGCCTCTACATCGCCGATCTGGCCGCCCCTCAAGGCAAGACCCCTGCCCTCTCGGTCGCCTCCATTGCGCGGCGGCTTTCGGGCCTGTCCTGGGGCTACGGACAGCGCGGGCTGACGCTGGACCGCAAGGACCGCCACATCGCGACCGTGCTTGCCGGCATCCTCCGCAAGCACGCCCGGCCACCGGCGCAGAAAGAGGCGATTCTGCCCGACGACATCCGCGCCATGCTGGCCACCCTGCCCCGTGATCTGCGCGGGTTGCGCGACCGGGCGATCCTGCTGCTTGGCTTTGCCGGAGGCTTGCGCCGCTCCGAGATCGTCACGCTTGACCACGGCAAGGACGACACGCCCGACAGCGGCGGTTGGGTGGAAATCCTCGACGGTGGCGCCCTGTTGCGCCTGCGCGGCAAGACCGGCTGGCGCGAGGTGGAAATCGCCCGCGGCTCCAGCGACCAGACCTGCCCCGTGCATGCCCTGAGCCAATGGCTGCACTACGCCAAGATCGACTTCGGCCCGATCTTCGTTGCCGTCTCGCGCAGCGGGCTGCAAGCAACGCCGAACCGGCTCTCCGACAAGCACGTCGCCCGTCTGATCAAGCAGACGGTGAAAGAGGCCGGCATCGGCCCCGACCTGCCCGAGGCCGAACGCCTGCGGCTTTACTCCGGCCATTCGCTGCGCGCCGGCC
>CANBRQ010000007.1 GCA_947371955.1 Paracoccaceae bacterium
CCAGATCATAAGCCGCATCATCCGCCGCCTCCCCCCGAGGCGACGTATCCGGAAACACCAACGCAATCCCCGCCCGCGCCGCCCAACCCTGCGCCCCGGCCTTCACCATCGCGTTTTCATGCGTGCAGGTCAGCCCCGACAGATACCACAGCACCGGAAACGGTCCCTCGCCCGGCGGCAGGTAAATCCCGAAGGTCATCTCGCAGGCGCACAAGCCCGACTGATGCGACACCACCAGTTGCCGCCCCCCGAACGCCTTGTTTTCAGAGACTATTTTCATCTGTTCCTCATTTCATCTTGGCACAGATACTCCGGAGGCTGCGGGGGGCTGGCCCCCCGCTTCCTCACCGAAAGACCGTGCAAATCTGCTCCAATGGCTTCTTCCGTTTGGCCACCGCCGGCACCGTGGCATCGTCCGAGGGATAGCCCACCGGCAAGATCATCATGGCCTTCTCACTCGCGGGCCGCCCGCACATTTCACCCAAGAATTTCATCGGGTTAGGCGTATGCTCCAAGCAGACCAGCCCGGCATGATGGATCGCAGCGATCAGGAACCCTACCGCGATCCCGACACTCTCGGGCACATAATAGTTCTTGTACCGCGTCCCATCCTCGGTCTCGCCCCACCTCTGCGCAAAGACCACGATCAGCCAAGGCGCCTCAGTCAGATGCGGCTTGGACACGCCTGTCCCAATCGGCTCCAAAGCCGCAAGCCACTCATCCCCCGCACCCCCGGCATAGAACTCCCGCTCCTCGTCCTCCGCAGCCGCCCGGATGCGCGCTTTCATCTCCGGGTTGGAGATCGCGGCAAAGAACCACGGCTGGTGGTTCGCTCCGGATGGAGCGCTACCGGCAGCGGCGATGCAGGTGGTGATCAAGGCCTCTGGCACGTCACGCGGGGCATACTGCCGCACCGAATGCCGCGTCTTCATCTGCGCCAGAAACGTCTTCGAGGCCGCCAAAGCCTCCGCCTCAGGCATTTGAACGCGGTCGGGCAGCGGGATCGGCTGATAGCTCACCTCGCCCTTGCGATACATGCCTCAGCCTCCCCCGATCAGCGCCCCTGCGGCAAAGACCAAAGCACCGCCGACGACAACCTGCAAGGCGGCGCGCAGGAAAGGCGTCTCCATGAAGCGGTTCTGAATCCAGGCAATCGCCCAAAGTTCAATGAAAACAACGCACATGGCGATGGCGGTGGCGGTCCAGAAATCTGGGATCAGATAGGGCAGGGCGTGACCGAGCCCGCCAATCGCCGTCATCATGCCGCTCGCCAACCCGCGCTTCCACGGGCTGCCGCGCCCTGACAACACCCCGTCGTCATGCGCGGCTTCTGTGAACCCCATCGAGATGCCAGCCCCCACCGCCGCCGCCGTACCGACCAGCAGCGTCGTATGGCTGTTCGTCGTGGCAAAAGCCGTCGCAAAGATCGGTGCCAAGGTCGAAACCGAGCCATCCATCAGCCCCGCCAACCCCGGCTGAACCCATGTCAGAATGAACTGCCGCCGTTCTCCGGCGTCTTCCTGTTCGCGCACGTCGCCCGGAAGGTGCTTGGCCTCCAGCCGTGAGGCGGATTTCTCATGCCCCGCCTCGGCTGCCGCCAGATCGCCCAAGAGCTTGCGGGTCGCTGCATCCGAGGTGTGGGCGGCGGCGGTCTCGTAGAACCGCGCGGCCTGCGCCTCCATCCCCGAGGCTTCCGATCTGATGGTGTCCAGCGAAAGGTTCTTGGTCAGCCAGATCGGCCGCCGGGCATAGAATCCTGCCACATGTTCGCGCCTTATCAAGGGGATAACCTCGCCAAAGCGGACCACATGCATATCAATCAGGCGCTTGCGGTGGCTGTCTTCCTCCACCGCCATGCCGTCGAATATCTTGGCCGAGCCGGGGTATTCCGTGCGCAGCATCTGGGCATAGCTGCGATAGATGCGTGCGTCATCTTCCTCGGACGAGATCGCCAGCGCCAGCACCTCTTGCTCGGACAGGTCGGAAAAGCGGCGGCGCTGCGTGAAGCTGGAGATCATGTCGGAACCCTCTTTGGAATGGTTCTAATATGCCCAAGCCATCAGGAAAGAAAACCCCTAACCCCGCGCCGTTACCCTTTGCCGCCAAAGCGTGAACAATCCGGCGGCAACGACGATGCTGGAACCGAGGATCACTGCAGGCCGCAGCGTCTCACCATAAAACATCAGGCCCAACAGGGCGATCCAGACCAGTTGCAGATAGGCAAAGGGCTGGACATCCGCCGCCTCGGCCAGATCATAGGCGCGGATCATGCACCAATGTCCGGCAGCCGACAGCACGCAAAGCAGCGCCATGAAACCCCAGTCCAAAGCCGCGAAGTTCTGCCAGACCGGTAGACCCATGACCGACATCGCCGCTGCGCCCACAATTCCCGTCCAGAAGAAGCTGACCTCGGCCCCGTCCTGTCGCGCCGCCTTGCGGGTCAAAAGACCATACAGCGCGAACATGACAGAAGCCGCCAGGGGCATCACCGACCAGAAGGAAAACACCGAAACCCCCGGCCGCAACATCACCAGAATGCCCGCAAACCCCACGCCAATCGCCAGCCAGCGCCGCCAACCGACCCTCTCGTTCAGGATCGGGCCGGACAGGGCCGCGACCCACAATGGATAGGCCGTCAGCAAGGCATGGCTCTCGATCAACCCCAGCTTGGCAAAGGCCAGCCCGGTCATCGAGATCTGGGTGACCAGCAATACGCCCCGCACAATATGCAGCGGCTTTTGCCTTGTACCGAACATCCGGGGCAGGTCTCCCTTGCGGCCATGGCGCACCAGCACCAGCGCCGCGATGAACCAGAAGCGGAACATCACCACCATCTGCACCGGGTAATGCATGGTCAGATGCCGGGTCAGCCCATCCTGCAGCGCGAAGATCAGCGTCGTCAGCACCATCATCCCGATGCCGCGCTTCGTGTTCTGTTCGGTCACGCCTTCGCCTCTTTCCGCGCCACGGTCAGCGCGTAAAGCCCTGCCAGCACCACCAACACGGCGCCCACGACGACTTCAAGATGCAAGGCCTCGCCATAGACCGAGATGCCGATCACGGTGACGAAGACGATCTGCAAATAGGCGAAGGGCTGCACGACCGAGGCTTCCGCCGCCTCATATGTCTTTTGCAACAGCCAGTTGGAGACGACCGAGATGCCGGCATAGGCCAGAAGGTACACCCAGTCCTGCGGTGCCACGCTTTGCCAATGCGGCAGGCCGATCACGGTCATCAGCAGCGCGCCAATGATCGGCGGCCAGAAGAAGGCGGCGAAGAAGGGCTCGTCCCGCGTGGTCAGCCTTGTCAACACCGAGTACAGCGCGAACATGAAGGCGGAAGCCAGTGGCAGCAGCGCCGCCCATGTAAACACCCCTGCCCCGGGGCGCAGGATCACCAGCACGCCTACGCATCCGAAGGCGACGGCCAGCCAGCGTTTCAGGCTCATTCTTTCGCCCAGGATCGGGCCGGACATCGCCACCACCAGCAGCGGGCAGATGGTGAAGATCGCAAGCGTCTGGATCAGCCCGATCAGGGTGTAAGCATAGACCATGACACAGATTTCCGCCACCAGCAGCACGGCGCGCAACACATGCCAATGCAGGCGCTTGGATTTGATCGCGGCCAGTCCCTCGGGCCTGCGCAGCGCCAGGATCAGGACAAAGGCGCCAAAGACCCAGTAGCGGACCATGACGACCATCTGGGTGTTGTAGGTTTCGGCCAGATGGCGCGAGAAGCCGTCCTGCAGCGAGAAGCTGAGAACGGCGGCGATCATCAGCCAGATGCCACGGGTGGGATTGCGGCTCATGCCAGCACTCCGGTGCTCATGTGGCGCTTGGTGCCAAAGCCTTGTGCGCGGGTGACAGTGAAGCCAGCGGCAGTCAAAGCGCGGCGGACATGCCCCGCCGCTGTATAGGTGGCGAAGGTGCCGCCGGGCGCGGTGTGGCGAGCGACTTCTGCCATCAGGTCCTCTCCCCAGAGTTCCGGGTTCTTGGCCGGTGAAAATCCGTCCAGATACCAGGCATCGGCCTTGCCCTGCCAAAGCGGCAAGGCCGCGCGGGCATCCGCCTCGATCACCTCAACCTCAATCAGACCAAGGGAAAACCGCCGCTGACCCTTGGCCCAGGCCTCCACCAAAGGGGCCGCAACCGCTTCCGCGTCGGGGAAGGCGGCGTGGCTGCGGGCCATGTCCTCGGCAGTGATCGGGTAGGCCTCGAAGGTCGTGTAGTGCAGGGGCATATCGGGGGCCAACAGGCACGTTGCCAGAAGGTTCAGCCCGGTGCCAAAGCCAAGTTCGGCGATCTGGAACTCAGGCCGCAACCGGTCCGGTAAGCCATTCCCTGTCAGGAACACATGCCTTGTTTCTGCCAAGCCCCCAGCCAGCGAGAAATACGGGTCGTCGAACCGGCGCGAGACGGGGATGACCCCGTCCAGCCATTCCAGACCTTCCGCCTGTTCACTGCCCGCCATTTGCACTAGCCCTTTTGGCGCGGACCATGAGCAAGGGCGTCTGGAATGACAAGAGTCGATCTGACAGTGCAGGGCGGCGGAATCTTCGGGCTTTCGGTGGCCTGGGATGCCGTGCAGCGCGGCGCCCGCGTCAGGCTGATTGAGCGGGAAGGGATCGGCGCCGGGGCCAGCGGCGGCTTGGTCGGTGCCTTGACCCCCCATACGCCCGAGGGCTGGAACCCGGTGAAAGCCTTCCAACTGGCCAGCCTTTTGCGGGCGGAAAGCTGGTGGGCCGAGGTGGATGCGGTGTCCGGCCTATCCTCGGGCTATTCCCGCGTGGGCCGCCTGCAGCCCTTGGCAGATGAGGCGGCGGTGGCCTTGGCGCGGACCCGCGCCGGGCAGGCCGATACGCTTTGGCAGGGCAAGGCGGTCTGGCGGATCATCCCCTCAACGGGCGAGGCTTGGGAGCCAGCTTCACCCTCGGGCCTTCTGATCCACGACACGCTGTCCGCGCGTCTGAGCCCCCGTCAGGCTGTGGCCTCGCTGGAGGCGGCGTTGCGGGCCAAGGGGGCGGAGATTGTCATCGGCAGCGCTGCGGAAGAGGGCCCGGTCGTCTGGGCCACGGGCGCGGCGGGGTTGGAGGCGCTGACAGCGCATCTTGGCCGCAAGGCAGGGCAGGGGGTGAAGGGGCAGGCGGTCTCGGTTCATCTGCCGGGCTATGAAAGCCAGCCGCAACTGTTCATCGACGGCTTGCACATCGTGCCGCATGCCGATGGCACCATTGCGATAGGCTCCACCACGGAAAACCAGTGGACCCATCTGGACACCGACACCCAATCCGACGCCTTGCTGGAGCGTGCCCGCCAAGCCCTGCCCTTGCTGCGCGAAGCGCCAGAGGTGGCGCGCTGGGCGGGTTTGCGGCCGCGCGCCGCCAGCCGGGGGCCTCTTTTGGGACTCTGGCCGGGGCGAAAGGGGCATTTCATCGCCAATGGCGGCTTCAAGATCGGCTTTGGCGTGGCGCCCGAGGCGGCAAGGTTGATCTGCGATCTGGTGCTGGAGGGGCGGGATCAGATTCCGTCCGATTTCAAGCCTTTAGACCGTGTTCTGTGATACCAGCCATTCCGCGCTCGCCCGCAGCGCGTCGGCGGGTTCGATGAACTGCATCCCCATCTCGCGCGTCGCACGGGCATTGGACACCTGCGCCAACTGCCCGATCTGCGGCAGGATGCCCCGGATCGCCGGATCGAACATCGCCAGAAGCCGCAGCACGAACAGCGGCGCCACGCGGGTGGCGATCCGCCGGTGCGGGTAGGCGGTCTTCAGCACCAGCCCCATGTCCGGCATCGTCATCGACCCTCCCGCCGCCAGATAGCGCTTTCCGGATGTCTCGGGCCGCAGCACCGCGCGCAGATGCATCTCGGCCACATCGCGCACATCGACGCAGACAAAGCCGATCATCGGCAGCATCGGGTCCTTGCCGCGCAGCAACCGCTGCACCACGTTCATCGAGGTGCCGAAGTGCTTGTCCAACGGCGGCCCCAGTACGAAACCCGGGTTGATGCAGGTCAGCGCCAGACCCGGCGCCTCTTTGGCGACAAACTCCCAAGCTGCCCGCTCCGCCATGGTCTTGGATGTGGCATAGGCCGTCGTCCCCGGCGCCGTCAGATCGCACCAGTCGCTTTCATCCTGTATGCCGCGCTTGCCCTCGTTGATCACCGCGACGGTCGAGGAGGTGACAACCGCCCGCCGTATCCCCGCCCCGTAGGCCGCCCGCAGCGCCCGCAAGGTGCCCTCCACCGCCGGGCGCACCAAATCCGCCGGGTCCTTCGGTTGCGACATCGGAAAGGGCGAGGCGGTGTGGATCAGAACATGCGCGCCCTGCGCCGCCTCGGCCCAGCCCGCATCGGATGTCAGGTCTGCCTCGGCAAAAGACAATCGCGCCAAGGACTTGTCTGTCAGGTGCGGGTGCAGGGCAGCCCGCACCTCCTCGGCGCGGTCCAGTGACCGCAGGGTGCCGCGCACGGCCCATCCGGCCTGCAGCAAGCGCAGGGCGATGTGCTTGGCGATGAAGCCAGAGACCCCTGTGATCAGCACCACGCGTTTTTCCATGCCACCCTCCTGCCCCTCTTTGACAGGTAGTGCAGGAGCGGCATTCAGTCCAGAAGGCGGCGCGCAATCACCTGCGCCTGAATTTCGGCCGCCCCTTCAAAGATCGACAGGATGCGGGCGTCGCACAGCAGGCGGCTTGCCAGATACTCCAGCGCAAAGCCGTTGCCGCCGTGGATCTGAACGCCATTGTCCGCAGAGGCCCAGGCGACCCTGGCCGCCAGCAGCTTGGCCATCCCGGCCTCCAGATCGCAGCGTTTGCCGTCATCTTTTTGCCGCGCCGCGTGGTAGGTGATCTGCCGCGACAGGGCGATTTCCACCGCCATCATGGCCAGCTTGGCCGCCACGCGGGGGAATTTGATCAGCGGCTTGCCGAACTGGATGCGGTCGGTGGCATATTTCATCGCGGTTTCCAGCGCCGATTGCGCCACGCCAATCGCACGGGCTGCGGTCTGGATGCGGGCGGATTCAAACGTCTGCATCAGTTGCTTGAAGCCTTGACCGGTGACCCCGCCCAGCAGGTTCTCGCCCTTCACCGCAAAGCCGTCAAACGCCAGTTCGTATTCCTTCATGCCGCGATAGCCCAGAACCTTGATCTCGCCCCCGGTCATGCCTGGCGTCGGGAAAGGCTCAGCCTCGGTCCCCGGCGTCTTCTCGGCCAGAAACATCGAAAGCCCCCGGTAATCCTTGGTGTTCGGATCGGTCCGCGCCATCAGCATCATTACATGGGCGCGCGAGGCGTGAGTGATCCAGGTCTTGTTGCCCGTCACGCGCCAATCGTCGCCTTCTCGCACCGCCCGCGTGCGCAAGGCGCCAAGGTCAGACCCGGTGTTGGGTTCGGTAAACACCGCCGTCGGCAGGATCTCGGCACTCGCCAGCTTCGGCAGCCAGTACGCCTTCTGCGCTTCGGTCCCGCCGCACAGGATCAGTTCCGCCGCAATCTCGCTGCGGGTACCCAGCGACCCCACGCCGATATACCCGCGCGAGAGTTCCTCGCTGACCACCACCATCGCGGATTTCGGCAGGCCGAAACCGCCATGCTCTTCGGGGATCGTCAGGCCGAAGACGCCCATCTCGGCCAGCTTGCCGATCACCTCCATCGGGATCAATTCATCCTTCAGGTGCCACTGATGGGCGAAGGGGATCACCTCTTCATCGGCAAACCGGCGGAACTGGTCGCGGATCATCTCCAACTCATCATCCAGACCGGAAGCGCCAAACGTCGAGGCACCATTCTGCGCCCGCATCAGGGCCACCAAACGCCCTTTGGCGGAATCGCCTGCGCCAAGGATCAGCGTCTGCGCCTCGGCCCCCGGCGTATAGGCGGCAATCCCAAGATCACTGGCGCGGGCCACTTCGTTCTGGCTCATCGAGATGCCGCCCGCGATCTGCGCCAGATACTCGCCAAAGCCGATCTGCAGGATCAGGCCTTCCATCTCGCCAAACTTGCCCGTGGCCTCGAGCCCTTGCGCCCAGGCACGCAACTGCGCCAAGGCTTGCACATAGGTCGCCAGCCACGCCAGCCCATGGGCCGCATATTGATGCACCTCAAGCGCCTCGGAAGAGACCCGGCCCGCGACCGTCACCCGTCCGGCCAAGGCCGCCTTGGCATGGTCAAGATGCGCCTGCACCTCGGCCAAAGCCGGTTCGGTCAGGGCGATCAGGCCTTGCAGCAATTGGGTCTTGGGCAGGTCTTGTCCATCATGCGGCATGGCACCCTCACGGAATTTGCGAATGACAGCGGGATAGCGTCTTTGCAACCGCAGCGCAATAATAATTCAACCGCGCTGCGCCATGTGAATTATTGTGTCGCACCCGTTAGGAGGTTGGCGCGCGGCACAGGGCCACCAGATCGGGCTTGGCCCCGGCGGGCAGAACCTGAAAATCCACCCGATAGAGCCGGCTGTTGCCCTCCCAGGCCTCGAAGGTCCAGATGCCGGGTACAAGTTCGCTTTCGACATCGAATGAGAAGAAGTTGGTCGACTCCTCGCCACCGTGGAATTGCGAGACGTAAACATCCGCCGCCGCGCGCCCCGGACGCCGGGCCATCATCTTGATGTCGCTCAGGTCTTGACCGGGCACAATCGCCACACCAAAGGCCATCCCCAGCACCGCTGGAACGGCCTGCCCCTCGGCGATCACCACCAGATCCTCATCCGGGATTTCGATGAACCCGGCTTCGGTGCCCGGCGCAGGTTCCTGATGCCGGTTCTGCGGCGTGCACAAGATCACCGGCCGCAGCGCGGTCACGTGGGCCGAATGGACCGGCGGGGCCACCTGAGCCTGTGTGGCCACGGACCATGCACTGAACAGCAACGCCAGCCAGACCCTCATCTGCAATGCTCCCCTTGGCCCGGCCTCATCGCAACATGGAAAAGCCATTTTGGCAACGGTCCGGCCTAGGTTTCCCAGCAGCACTCGGCTACGAAGCGCGCGTGGAGTTCTTCATGGCAGGTCTTTCCGCCCCGGCCTTCTGGGCCGCGATGGCGATTACCCTGTTCGCGGGCTTCGTGAAGGGGGTGGCGGGCTTTGCCATGCCGTTGATCATGATGAGCGCGTTTTCCAGCTTTCTGCCACCGCAACTGGCCTTGGCGGGACTGATCATGCCCACGCTGATCACCAACCTCAGCCAGGCCTTCCGGCAGGGCTGGACCCCTGCGGTGCAAACAGCGCGGACCTATCACCGCTTCCTGATCGCCACGCTGGTCTTCATCGTCATCTCCTCGGGCTTTGTGCACGTCATCCCGCAGCACTTGTTCCTGTTTGGCCTTGGCCTGCCGATCACGCTGTTCGCGCTGGCCCAACTCGCAGGCCTGCGTTTGGCCATGCGGCTGGAACACCGCGCCCGGGCCGAGTGGATTCTGGGAGCGATTGGCGGGCTTTATGGTGGCGTCTCGGGCATCTGGGGGCCGCCGCTGATCGTGTACCTGCTGTCAATCGGCGCCGACAAGCGAGAGACGGTTCGGGTGCAGGGCGTTGTTTTCCTGCTTGGGGCCGTCGTGCTGATGCTGTCACATCTGCACACAGGCGTGCTCAACGAACAAAGCTTCGCCTTCTCCTGCACGCTTGCTGCGGCGGCGCAGGTGGGCCAGATCGGCGGCAACTGGATACAGGACCGGATGGACCAGCAGCGCTTCCGCCGCTGGACGCAAGCTTTGTTGATCCTGACGGGCGCCAACCTCGTCCGCCAGGCGATTTTCGGTTAGATTGCGCAGGCGCGCACATCCTCGTCGATATGCGCCAGATACTGCGCGAAGTTGGCCGAAAACATGCCGACCAGCTTTCTCGCCTGCACATCATACTCCGCCGGATTGCCCCAGGTGCGACGCGGGTCCAGAAGCGCATCCTCCACCCCCGGCACCGAGACCGGTACGTCAAAGCCGAAGTTCTGGTCCTTGCGGAAGGTCGCATTGGCCAGCGAGCCATCCAGCGCCGCCGCCAACAAGGCCCGCGTCGCCTTGATCGGCATCCGCTTGCCGGTGCCATAAGCGCCACCTGTCCAACCGGTATTCACCAGCCAGCAGGACGCGCCATGCTTGGCGATCTTGTCCTCCAGCAGCTTGCCATAAACCTCGGGCCGGCGCGGCATGAAGGGCGCCCCAAAGCAGGTCGAGAAGGTCGGCTGCGGTTCCGTCACCCCACGTTCCGTCCCTGCAACCTTCGAGGTGAAGCCGGACAGGAAGTGATACATTGCCTGCGCCGGGGTCAGCCGCGCAATCGGCGGCAGCACGCCAAAGGCGTCGCAGGTCAGCATGACCACATGCTTGGGATGCCCGCCCAATCCATTGGCCGAGGCATTGGAGATATAATCCAGCGGATAAGCGCAGCGGGTGTTCGCCGTAAGGCTGTCATTGGCGAAGTCGAGTTCCAGCGTCAGCGGGTCATGGACCATATTCTCTACCACCGTGCCAAATCGGTGCGTTGTGGCGAAAATCTCTGGCTCTGCCTCGGCGGACAGGTTGATGGTCTTGGCATAGCAGCCGCCTTCGAAGTTGAAGGTGCCGCGGTCCGACCAGCCATGTTCGTCATCGCCAATCAGGATCCGAGACGGGTCCGCCGAAAGCGTCGTTTTGCCCGTACCGGAGAGCCCGAAGAAGACGGCGGTGTCGACCGGGTTGCCAATCGCATGGTTGGCGCTGCAATGCATCGCCATCACGCCCTTTTCCGGCAGCAGATAGTTCAGCAGCGTGAAGACCGCCTTCTTGTTCTCACCCGCGTAGGCCGTGTTGCCGATCAGGATCAGCTTGGCATCGAAGTTCAACGCGATCACCGTCTCGGTCCGGCAGCCATGCCGCTTGGGATCGGCCTTGAAGGTCGGGCAATTGATCACGGTCCAGTCCGGACTGAAGCTGTCCAGTTCAGCCGCCGCAGGACGCCGCAGCAGATGCCGGATGAACAGGCCATGCCATGCCAGCTCCGTCACCATCCGCACGTCGACCCGGTGGATTGGATCGGCGCCAGCGTACAGATCCTGCACGAAGTAGTCGCGCCCCTTCATATGCGCCAGCATGTCGGCATGAAGGCAGTCAAAGGCCTCCACCGTCATTGGCGCATTGTTTTCCCACCAGATCGTGTCTTCAACCGAAGGCGTCCGCACCACGAACTTGTCCTTGGGAGAGCGTCCGGTGAACTGCCCCGTCTCGACCAGAAACGCACCGCCAAGGCCAAGCTTGCCTTCCCCATGCGTTACTGCCGCCTCTACCAAGGCTGGCTCGATCAGATTGTAGTAAACCGTGCCAAGCCCGGACATACCCTGATCTTCCAGCCGCATGGCCGGGTTCACACGCCCAATCGACATCCTGCAAGCTCCCATGGCCGCCAGACAGCGGCTCCCCTTGATTTCAACCCAGACGGCCGGGCCAACAGCCGCCACGCCGCACCCGGGCCAACAGGCAGGACGTAAAATCGCTATAACATGCAGATTCCAAACGGGAAAAGCGCTGATTTGCTGCGTTAGCGCAATCAACCGCAGGTTAGCGCAACCAAATGCGATCTCTACCCGCTACTGCGGCAAATTAGTCATTTCTTGGCAATTTCGGCAGTTGATAGACTCTTACGGGTACGGTGATTCGACTTTAGAGTTGATTCCGGTGGGGGAACAACGGATCATATGGTATAAATAAGGCAAACCGAGCAGATAAGGATAGCCGACATGGCAAGGATCGCCCTTGTGGACGACGACAGGAACATCCTGACGTCTGTCTCGATGACATTGGAAGCGGAAGGTTTCGAAGTAGAGACGTTCAACGACGGCCAATCCGCACTGGACGCCTTTAACAGGCGCATGCCCGACATGGCCGTGCTGGACATCAAGATGCCTCGGATGGATGGGATGGATCTGCTGCAACGGTTGCGGCTCAAAACCTCGATGCCGGTAATCTTCCTGACCTCCAAGGATGATGAGATCGACGAGGTTCTGGGTCTGCGCATGGGCGCCGATGATTATGTGAAAAAGCCCTTCAGCCAGCGCCTTCTGGTCGAACGCATTCGCGCGCTTTTGCGCCGTCAGGATGCGATTTCGACTGGCGAAGTGGCCGTGACCGAAGAAACCAAGATCATGGAGCGGGGGAACCTGCGCATGGACCCCTTGCGCCATTCGGTGTCGTGGAAGGGGCTGGATGTCTCGCTGACCGTGACCGAGTTCATGCTGTTGCAGGCTTTGGCCCAACGGCCCGGGTTCGTGAAAAGCCGTGACCAGTTGATGGACGTGGCCTATGACGATCAGGTCTATGTCGACGACCGCACGATCGACAGCCACATCAAGCGCCTGCGCAAAAAGATGCGCGCGGTGGATGACAGCTTCTCGGCCATCGAAACGCTGTACGGCATTGGCTATCGTTACAACGAAGAATGACCGCAATACCCCAAGTCAGCCCGTCGCAGAAGCGCGACTCCAAGCCCGAGGACCGCTCTGCCGGGGTGCTTCTGGGGGAGGACTGGGTCTCGCCGGAAACCATCGAGCCTTCGTTGCGCGATGGCCGGCGTCGGCGCGGGCTGGTGTCACTGAACCACTCGCCGCTGGCGCGCAAGATCATCGTCTTCAACCTGATGGCGCTGGTCATTCTGGTGGCTGGCGTTCTGTTCATGAACCCGTTCCGCGACAGCCTTGTGCTGCAGCGCGAGCAGGGTCTGGTCAACGAGGCGCGTCTGATCGCCAATGTGGTCGAGGCGGGTCTGCCGGCTGACGGCCTGCTGCAAGGCGTCGACAAGGACGCGCTCTCCCACCGCCTGCAGGACGCCACCATCGGGCCGGGGGTCGAGGTCTATCTGTTTGATGCCGAAGGCACCATGCTGGCCCGCTCGGTCGGGGCGCCACGGGCTGAGGCGTCAACCGCCAGACGCTCGACCCTGATCACCGACTTCCTGAACGTGATCTGGGACGGCATCTCGGGCATCCTGTCCGGCACCACGTCCAGCAGGGTCAAGGTCTCGGGCGAGGACATGACCCGCAAGCTGTTCCCGCAAGCGAAGGCAGGCGGCACCACCGTGAACACCGGGCAGGGGCCCGAGGGCGGCGCGCAATTCTCGATTGCCACGCCGGTTGTGCGAAATGGTGTCGTGCTGGCGGTGGTCGGCGTCTCCTCGGCTGAAGGGGAGATTGACCGGCTGGTGCGGTATGAGCGCGAGCAGATCCTGCAGATGTTCGTGATCGCGCTGCTGGTGTCTATCGGCCTTTCACTGGTCTTGGCCTCCACCATCGCCAACCCGCTGTCCGATCTGGCCGCCGCCGCCGAAATTGGCCGCGACCGGGACAGCCGGGCGATGGCACCGGGCCGGGTGCGGATTCCCGACCTTTCGGCACGGCCCGACGAAATCGGCCGCCTCTCCATCGCCATGCGCGGTATGGTGACGGCGCTATATGACCGGATCGACGCCAACGAACAGTTTGCGGCCGACGTCAGCCATGAAATCAAGAACCCGCTGGCAAGCTTGCGCTCTGCTGTGGGCTCCTTGCGGATGGTCAAGAAGGAAGAACACCGCGAGAAACTGCTGGACGTGATCGAACATGACGTGCGGCGGCTGGACCGCTTGGTCAGCGACATTTCCAACGCCTCAAGGCTCGACAGCGAGTTGGTGAAGGAAGAGGAAGAAGAGTTCAACCTTCTGAAGACCCTGACCAACCTGACCGAATACCTTGGCCAGCAGGCGAACCAGAAGGGGGTGGAGTTCATCACGGACTTCCCCAACGACCCGATTCGCATCAACGGGCTTGAGGCGCGTCTGGCGCAGGTTTTCGTCAACCTGATCACCAACGCGATTTCCTTCTGCGAGGATGGCGATGCGGTGCGGGTCTGGGCGCGGCGGCGGGAAAACCGCGTGCTGGTGGTGGTGGAAGACACCGGTCCGGGCATTCCCGAACAGGCGCTGACCAAGATTTTCAAGCGCTTCTACTCCGAACGCCCGAAAAGCGACTTTGGCAACCATTCCGGTCTGGGTCTGGCGATCTCAAAGCAGATCATCGAGGCGCATGGTGGGGTGATCTGGGCCGAGAACATCCGCCCGACGCAGGCCGACATCACCTCTGAACCGCTGGGTGCCCGCTTCGTCGTGGGCCTGCCGGTGTGACACCGACCGTGCTGCACGCCAGTTGCGTGGCGTGTGCCGGGCGTGGCGTGCTGATTCTGGGAAAGTCCGGGGCAGGCAAGTCATCGCTGGCCCTGCAACTGATCGCCTTCGGGGCCGATCTGGTCGCCGATGACCGGACCGAAATCTGGACAGACGGCACCACCCTGCATGCCCGCGCCCCAGACCCGATCCGGGGCCTCATCGAAGCCCGTGGCGTGGGGATTCTGCGTCTGCCCCACATCTCTAGCGCAGAAATCACGCTGGTGATCGACCTGGATCAGACCGAAACCGAACGTCTGCCGCCTCGACGCCGCGTCACCCTACTCGGAAGAGAGCGTGACCTTGTGCTTGGAAGCGCCCATACCCATTTTCCTGCCAGCATTCTGTGCTATCTACACGGCTCGCGATACGCTTGACCCCTTCCGACTGATCTCATGAACCTCCTGCAAAGCATGACCGGACCCATCGTACCCATCGCGTCGCACCATCTGGTTCTGGTCACCGGGCCTTCGGGCGCCGGCCGGTCGACGACCTTTCACGCGCTTGAGGATCTGGGATACGAGGTGATCGACAACCTGCCGATCAGCCTGGTGCCGCGCCTGCTGGACGGCCCGCCGCTGGACCGCCCGATTGCTCTTGGCCTCGACGTGCGCAACCGCGATTTCAGCGCCGCTGCCGCCATCGAACTGATTGACACCCTGACCCGCGATCCCCGTGTGACGCTGGAGGTTTTGTACCTCGACTGCGCGCCCTCGGTTCTGGTCAGCCGCTTCAGCCAGACCCGCCGCCGCCACCCGCTGACCGAGGCCGCCACAGCCGCCGAGGGGGTGGAGCGTGAGCTTGACCTTCTGGCCCCGATCCGCGTCCGCGCCGACCATCTGATCGACACATCCGACCTATCGCCGCATGACCTGAAAGCCGAGATCGTTGACTGGTTCGGCCAAGGCCACACCGCCCGACTCGCGGTCTCCGTGCAAAGCTTCAGCTACAAGCGCGGTCTGCCGCGGGGCGTCGACATGGTGTTCGACTGCCGATTCCTGGCGAATCCCTACTGGGTGCCCGCCCTGCGCGACCTTGATGGCCGCGATCCGGCTGTGGCAGCACACGTTGAATCGGATCCGATTTTCGTCCCGTTCTTCCTGCGGTTGCAGGAACTGATCCTCTTGCTCTTGCCGGCACAGCTGCAAGAGGGCAAAGCCCACCTCACCATCGGCTTTGGCTGTACCGGCGGGCAACACAGGTCCGTTGCAGTTGCAGAAAAATTGTCCAAAGTCCTTGCGGAAGCGGGCTGGCAGGTGTCAAAACGTCATCGGGAACTGGAACGGCGCGGAACTTCGCCGGCGCCGGACGGGATCAGTGGCGAAACAGGGGTAGGTCGCGGGTGATCGGAGTCGTCATCGTAGCGCATGGCGGATTGGCCCGAGAGTATCTCTCGGCCGTCGAGCATGTCGTGGGCAAACAGTCGGACATGCAGGCCATCTCGATCGAGGATGACTGTGACCGTGGCAAGAAACAGGCCGAGATCTGTGACGCGGCCAATGCTGTCGATCATGGGGCAGGGGTTGTGGTGGTGACGGACATGTTCGGCGGCTCGCCGTCGAACCTTTCGCTCCTCGCCTGCACCGCGGGGTCAGAGCGGCGGATCATCTACGGCGCAAATCTGCCGATGCTGATCAAGCTGGCCAAGTCGCGAGAGATGCCCGTGGCCGATGCCGTGGCGGCTGCCTTGGATGCCGGACGCAAGTACATCAACAGTCTGGATCTGGGGGGCGGCGCGTAACTTGGCCCAAATGATCCTGAAAATCATCAATGAGAAGGGCCTGCACGCCCGCGCCTCTGCCAAGTTCGTCGAGGTGGTCGAAGACTTCGACGCCAGCGCGCAGGTCACCCGCGACGGGATGTCCGTATCGGGCGACAGCATCATGGGGCTTTTGATGTTGGCAGCCTCGCGCGGAACCACTATTGAGGTGGAAACCAGCGGACCACAAGCCGAGGCGCTTGCGGCGGCGCTGACGGCGCTGGTGGGCGATCGCTTCGGCGAAGACCGCTAGGCGCCCTGCAAGGGAAGGCGGACACGTCGTGAGCCAGTTGGAGCAGACCAAACGGGTGGTGACACCCAGGGCACGCCGCCGGGTCGAGGTGGCCAACAAGTATGACATGCGGCGGCTGTCCTACGCGGGCACCTTCACCAACCCGGCCAAGGTCATCACGATCCGCGCGCTGGAGTGGTTGACGGCGAAGGTCAAGCTTTTGTCGATGATCCGCAGCTTCGAGAAATCCGGCGCGCCGGTCGGTGTCGCCTTCTGGACCAAGGCCGTCCGCCACATGGGCATCCGCATCGACACCCCGCCCGAAGAGATCGCCCGCATCCCCGCCACCGGCCCGGTCGTCGTGGTGGCCAACCACCCGCACGGGCTGGTCGATGGCATGATCATGGCCGAGCTGGTCAGCCGGGTGCGCCCCGACTTCCGGATCCTGACCCGCAGCCTTCTGACCGGCATTCCGGAAATCGAAGAGTTCATGATCCCCGTCCCCTTCCCGCACGAAGAGAACTCCCGCGAACTGGGCCTGCAGATGCGCGACCTGACCATGGCGCATCTGGCCAACAACGGTTTGGTGATTCTGTTTCCGGCTGGCCGCGTCGCCTCGTCCGAGACCTGGTTCGGCCCGGCGATTGAAGCCGAGTGGAATGTCTTCACCCACAAGATGATCTCGAAATCCGGCGCGATGATCGTGCCGATCCATTTCACCGGCCAGAACTCCCGCGCCTACCAGATCGCCAACAAACTGGCGGCGACGCTGCGGCAGGGCCTGCTGCTCTACGAAATCCGGCGCTCCCTTTTCAAACCGCAACGCCCCTATGTCGGCGAGCCGATCCCGGCATCAGAACTCGACAAGTGGAAAGGCAACCCGCGCGGTTTCCTCGCCTGGCTGCGGGAACACACGCTGTCGATCAGGACCTGACTTACCGCTAACCATGATCGTCCGGCCCGACCAGTGTCTCAGCCTTTACTTTTTCATAACGAATGCCCATCATAATAGGCATACGATGGTCCAAAAGTTCAGGCCAATCAGCTTGAAAACGACCCGGCGGAGTTGCCTCTCCGCCGGGTCTCCTTCTTTTCGGGACTAGCTTCCGATCCAAAGGCGGAGGGCGGCACTCAGCAACGTTCCCGCTGCACTCCGCACCATCCATTTACGATAGTTCCATTCGTTCAGGTCAATCACCTCCTCTCGCCACGAAGGATCGTGGCAAAACAGGGGTACGCTGGCATGGTTAAGAAAAGCTGTAGACCGGCACTACGCCACCAAAGCCTCAGCCCGCTTCAGATCGACGCTGACCAGCTGGCTGACCCCCTGTTCCGCCATCGTCACGCCAAACAGCCGGTCCATCCGGCTCATCGTTACGGCATGGTGCGTGATGACCAGAAACCGCGTCTCGGTCCGCCGCCGCATCTCGTCCATCAGGTCACAGAAGCGCGTCACGTTGGCATCGTCCAGCGGCGCATCCACCTCGTCCAGCACGCAGATCGGTGCCGGATTGGCAAGGAACACGCCAAAAATCAGCGCCAGCGCTGTCAGGGTCTGCTCGCCGCCTGACAGCAGCGACAACGTCGAGAGCCGTTTGCCCGGCGGCTGGCACATGATCTCCAGCCCCGCTTCCAAGGGATCATCGCTTTCCACCATCACCAGCCGCGCCTCGCCACCGCCGAACAGATGGGTGAACAGCGTGGCAAAATTGGCGTTCACCTGTTCAAACGCCGTCAAAAGCCGCTCGCGCCCCTCGCGATTCAGCCCGGCAATCCCGGCGCGCAGCTTCTTGATCGCCTCTTCCAGATCGACCTTCTCGGCCACCAGCGCATCATACTCCGCCGTCACCGTCTTTGCGTCGTCTTCCGCCCGCAGGTTCACCGCACCCAAAGCCTCGCGCTGGCGCTTCAAGCGGCCCACCTCGGTCTCCAACGCCGCCACATCCGGCATCCGGTCCGCATCCATGGCCAGAGTGCTCAGCAACTGCTCCGGCGAGGCACCCAGTTCCTCCGCAATCCGCCCGGTCGCATCGGAGGCCGCTTGACGTGCCGCCTCCTGCCGTGCCTCGGCCCGCGCCCGCGCTTCCCGCGCTTCACCAGCCGCCCGCTCCGCCTCGCGCTCAGCGCCCTGCGCCGCCCGCAAAGCGGCCTCAGCCCGCGCCAAAGCCTCCGCCGCCTGCTGCCGCCGTGCTTCGGCGGTCTCGATCGCCGCGACCAGATCCTCACGCCGTTCGGCTATCTCCTCGGGCAGGGCCAAGGCTTCCGCCAGTTCCTCCTCGGCCTCCTCCCGCCGCTCGGTCAGTTCCCCCATACGCCGGCCTGCCGTGTCCAGCCGATGCCGCCAGCCTGACAGTTCCTTCGTGGCCTCCTGCCGCCGCCGAAGCCGAGCCTCCCCTTCGCGCCGCGCCTCGTCATGCGCCGCCCGCCGCGTCATCATGGCGATCCGCGCGCCTTCCACGGCCACCCGCATATCCTCCACCAAAGCCCGCGCCGTCGCCAGATCGCCCAGATCCTCCAGCCCGGCCAGCGCCTCCTCAAGCCGCTCCCGCGCACCCTCTGCATCGTCCGCATACCGCGCCACCGCCGCCTCGGCGCTTTCAAGCCGCCCCTCGGCCATCGACCGCTCGCCTTCGGCGCGCGAGGCGGCCCGGTTCGCCTCCGTCACGCGGCTGTCTGCCGTGCGCCGCGCATCCCGCGCCGCCTGATCGGCCCGCGCCACCTCCGCCAGCCGCACCTGCAACGCCTCATGCGCCCGCGCCGCCCCATCGGCCTTGGCCGCCACCTCCTCCAGATCACGCTTCACCTGCACCAGCCGGTTCAACTGCCTCAGCCGCGCCGCCGCCGCCGAGGGTGCATCGTCCGAGGCCGCCCGGAACCCGTCCCAGCGCCACAAATCCCCCTCAAGGCTGACGATCCGCTGCCCCGGCCGCAGCAATCCCTGCACCCGAGGTCCATCCTCCGCCGCCACGATGCCAATCTGTGACAACCGCCGCGCCAGCACCGGCGGTGCGCCCACATGGCTTGCCAAAGGTGCTACCCCCTCCGGCAAAGCCTGCACCGGATCAAAGGCTCCCAGCCGCACCCAGCCAGACCGCGCTGCCCCCTCAACCTCAGCCGCCCGCAAGTCATCCGCAAAGGCCGCGCCCAAAGCCGCCTCGAACCCCGGCTCCACCTCCAACTGGTCCAGCAGTTGCGAGCCCGCCTGCGCCTCCCGCTGCACCAGCCGCGCCAGCGCGCCGACCTCAGCCCGCAGCGCATTGGCCTCGCCCTCGGCGCCAGACCTGACTGCCCGCGCCTCGGCCTCGCGCGCCTGCGTCACAGCCCGCGCCTCCTCGGCCCGCAGCAAAGCCTCCTCCGCCGCTTCGGCCAGCGCCAAAGCCGCCTCCTGCGCCTCCACGGCGCCGCCTTGCGTCTCAACGGCCCGCTCCACCGCCTCCAGCGCCGCCTCAACCGTACTTGCGGCCCGCAAAGCCTCCGCCTCCGACCGCTCCAACGCCTTGCGGCTGTCCGTCACCAACCGCTCCGCTGACTGATGCCGTGCCGCCAGCCTTGCAGCATCCTCGGTCGCCTGCGACAGGTCCCCCTCGCGCGCGCCCAATTCCGCCGCGGCGGCCCGCGCCAGTTCGGCGGCATCCGCCAACCGGTCCTCCTGCCCCTCGCTGGCGCGCAGCAACTGGTCGACCTCCCAGTCCAGCCGCTCAATCATCTCGGCGGCATCGCGGTTCAGCGCCTGCTCCCGCTCGCCATCGCGACCCATCTGCAAAATCCGCGCCTTCAACGTCTCAACGGCAGCAAAGGCCCGCGCTTCTTCCGCCCCCAAGGCATCCTTCTGCAAGGTCAGCCGCTGCAGGATGGCCGAGGCCACGGCCTCCTCCTCCCGCTTCGGCGGCAAGGCGGCTTCGGCCACCTCCCGCCCCTTGCCCGCAGCCCGCGCCGCCAGTTCCGCCTGAGCTGCCACGGAAAGCCGCTGGCGCAGCCCAAACTCCGCCTCGGCCCGCGCCACCTCTGCCTCGCGCCAGCGGCGATACAACAGCATCCCCTCGGCCCGCCGCAGTTCCACGCCGATCTCGCGGTACCGCGCCGCCTGCCGCGCCTGCCGTGTCAGGGTGGACAGTTGCTGCGCCAGCCCCTCCAGCACGTCATCGACCCGCAGCAGATTGGCCTCCGCCGCCGTCAGCCGCAACTCCGCCTCATGCCGCCGCTGATAGAGGCCCGAAATCCCCGCCGCTTCCTCCAGAATCATCCGCCGCGCCTTGGGCTTGGCATTGATCAGCTCGGTAATCTGCCCCTGCCGCACCAGGGCCGGGCTGTGCGAGCCAGTCGAGGCATCGGCAAACAGCATCTGCACATCCCGCGCCCGCACGTCCTTGGCATTGGCCTTGTAGGCCGAGCCCGCCTCCCGCGTGATGCGCCTTACGACCTCGATCGTATCCGCATCATTGAACCCGGCAGGCGCCAGCCGATCCTGATTGTCGATGATAAGGGATACTTCCGCGAAATGCCGCGCCCCCCGCCCGCCTGATCCGTTGAAGATCACGTCCTCCATGCCCCCGCCGCGCATGGCCGAGGGCCTGTTCTCCCCCATCACCCAGCGCAGTGCCTCCAAGAGGTTCGACTTGCCGCAGCCATTCGGCCCGACAACACCGGTCAACCCCTCCATGATCATCAGATCAGTGGGGTCGACAAAGCTTTTGAAGCCGTTGAGGCGCAGACGGGTCAGGCGCAAAGGTAATCCTTTCGAATCCGGACAAGTGTCATGCCACTGTCACATCAAGTCAACCGTGACGCCCCGCCTATGGCGGAGGATGGCGCGCTTATCCCCAACATCTTGTCACTTGACCAGAGGCCCTAGCGCCATCACCCTCACACCATGACCCAAGGACCAACGCCCCCTTTTTCAGGCCACTGCCTCTGCGGCGCGGTACGATACACCTGCGACGCGGCCCCCCTGTGGCAAAGCCTCTGCCATTGCGAAAGCTGCCGCCGCGCCACCTCGTCCCCCTTCACGGCCTTCCTTGGCATGGCCGACGGCCACTGGCGCTGGACCGGCACACCTCCCGCCACCTACAGCTCCAGCCCCGGCGTCCGGCGCGATTTTTGCCCGACCTGCGGCTCGCAAATGACCTATCGCAGCACCCGCTTCCCCGGCGAGACGCATTTCTACGCCGCAACGCTCGACGATCCCACCACTTTCAGCCCCCAAGACGAGGTTTTCCCGTCCGAGGCGCTCCCTTGGGCGCACCGCCCCGTCCCCCACCGCGCCGCCGTCCCCTACGACTGGCCCGCCCTTCTCTCCCTCATCCAGCGCGCCTTCGCCGGGATGGAGGGCCGGATCAACCCGCCCTCGTCCCTGCATGCCATGACGCCCGAAAGCCTCGCACAAACCGCGCATACCGCCGAGGTATGGGCCATCGGCCAGCCGCCGCAAGCCTGCATGATCCTGACCCCGAAGCCCGATCACCTCTACCTCGGCAAACTCGCGGTCGAGCCCGGCCAGCAGGGCAGGGGCCTCGCCCGCATCCTCATCACCCATGCTGAAACCCGCGCCCGCGCCCTCGACCTGCCGGCACTGCGCCTCGAAACCCGCGTGGAACTGACTGAGAATCACGCCTTCTTCCAGCATATGGGTTTCCACGAAACGGCGCGCACTGCACACGCGGGCTTCGACCGCCCCACCTCGATCACCTTCGCCAAACCGCTCCTGCCCCCCATCCTCGCTGAGAAGTATCCCACGGAGGGGTCCGGGGAGGTGTGAAACCTCCCCGGCCGCCAGCCAAAAGCGAAACGCCCGGAGGTTTCCCCCGGGCGTTCCTGCAATCTCAAACCCTTCAGGCCGCCGAAACCGCCCGCCCGGTCATCACCTTGACCAGATTGGCGCGGTAGGCCGCCGTGCCGTGCAGGTCGCTGATCATGTCGGTCGAATCGACCGTCAGCCCCGCCAAGGCACTTGCCGAGAAGTTCCCCGCCAGTGCCGCCTCAGCCTCGGTCCAACGGAACACGCCATTGTTCGACGCGCCCGTGATCGCCACCCGCACCGAACCATCGGCGGCTTGCGTCACAAACGCCCCGGTCAGCGCGAACCGGCTGGCCGGCTGGTTGAACTTGGCATAGGCCGACCGCTTCGGGATCGGGAACTCCACCGCCGTGACGATCTCGCCCTCATCCAGCGCGGTCGAGAACATGCCGGTGAAGTAGTCATCCGCCGCAATCCGCCGCGTGTTGGTGATCACGGTCGCCCCTGATCCCAGCACCGCCGAAGGATAGCACGCTGCCGGGTCGTTGTTGGCGATGGATCCGCCAATTGTGCCACGGTTCCGCACCGCCGCATCGCCGATGCCGCCCGCCAAAGCGGCAAGCCCCGGGAAGGCCGCAGCCGCCTCGCGTGCCACCACGGCATGGGGCGTCGCCGCCCCAACCCAAAGCACGCCGCCGTTGACCTTGACGCCCTTCATCTCGGCGATCCCGGTCAGGCTGACCAGCACATCCGGGGTGGCAAGGCGCTGCTTCATCGTCGGCGTCAGGGTCTGCCCGCCCGACAGGGCCTGCGCCCCCTCGGCCGTCAGCGCCGCAACCGCTTCCGCCACGCTTGAAGGCTTCACGAACTCGAAGTTTTGCATCTGATCCTCCCTCAGGCGTTCATCGCCGCCCAAACGCGCGACGGCGTCAGGGGCATGTCAATATGGGCAACCTTGCGGCCCGCCCGGTTCAAAGCGTCGATCACCGCGTTGACGACCGCCGGAGGTGACCCAATCGCCCCCGCCTCGCCGCAGCCTTTCACGCCCAGCTTGTTATGGCTGCACGGCGTGATGCAGGAATGGTCAACGACGATCATCGGCACATCATCGGCGCGCGGCATGGTGTAATCCATGTAGCTGCCCGACAGAAGCTGGCCGTTCTCGTCGTAAACCCCATGCTCCAGCAGCGCCTGCCCGATGCCCTGCACGACACCGCCATGCACCTGACCGCGCACGACCATCGGGTTCATCACGTTCCCGAAGTCATCCGCGCAGGTGAAGGCCAGCACGTCGACCTTGCCGGTATCGGCATCCACCTCGACCTCGCACAGATACGCCCCAGCCGGGTAGGTGAAGTTGGCGGGGTCATAGAACGCCGTCTCTTCCAGCCCCGGCTCCAGCGTCGCCAACGGATAGTTGTGCGGCACGTAAGCCGAGAAGGCGATCTCGCCGAAGGTCTTGGAGCGGTTGGTCCCCGACACGGCAAACACGCCGTCCGAGAACACGATATCCGCCTCAACCGCTTCCAGCATATGCGCGGCAATCTTCTTGCCCTTCGCAATCACCTTGTCCGCCGCATTGGCCATCGCCTGCCCGCAGACCGCGAGGGAACGAGAGCCGTACGACCCCATCCCGAACGGAATCTTCGCGGTATCGCCGTGGACGATATCCACCGAAGACATCGGAATCCCGAACATGTCCGAGATGATCTGCGCAAACACCGTTTCATGGCTTTGGCCATGAGAATGCGCGCCAACCATCACCGACACATTGCCCGTCGGGTTCACCCGCACCGTCGCCGCATCGTACAGACCGACGCGAGCACCAAGGATGCCCACCAGATGAGACGGCGCAATCCCGCAAGCCTCGATCCAGGTCGAAAGCCCCAAACCGCGCAACTTGCCCTTGGCCGCCGAAGCCTCACGGCGCTTTTCAAACCCAGCCACGTCGGCCAGTTCAATCGCCTTGTCCAGCGTGGCATGGTAGTTGCCCACGTCATAGGCCAGCCCCGCCGGAGTGGTGTAGGGGAACATGTCCGTGGTGATGAAGTTCTTGCGACGCACCTCGAACGGGTCAAGCCCCAGTTCCCGGCACATCAGATCCACCACACGCTCCAGGCTGTAGGTCGCTTCCGGGCGGCCCGCGCCACGATAGGCGTCCACCGGAGCGGTGTTGGTGAACACCGTCTTCACGTTCACATAGACATTCGGCACCTTGTAGGGGCCAGCCATCAACGTGCCATGCAGGAAGGTCGGCGTCACGGTCGAGAAGTTCGACAGATAGGCACCCACGTTCGCCAAAGTCTCGGTCCGGAAGGCGATGAAGGTGCCGTCCTTCTCGCAGGCCAGTTCGATCTTCGTCACATGATCCCGGCCATGCGCATCCGACAGGAAGCTTTCGGACCGTTCCGCCACCCACTTCACCGGCTTCTTCAGCTTCTTGGCAGCCGCCAGAACCAAAGCCTCTTCGCCGTAGTGATAGATCTTCGACCCAAAGCCACCGCCCACATCGGGCGCCACGACCTGCAGCTTGTTCTCCGGAATCCCCAATACAAACGCCGCGACCAGCAGACGCGTCAGGTGCGGGTTCTGGCTGGTCGTCGTCAGCTTGTAATCGCCAGTGCCCGGATTGAACTCGCCAATGGACGCCCGAGGCTCCATCGCGTTCGGGATCAACCGGTTGTTGATCAGCTCCAGCGTGGTGACATGGGGTGCTGCCTTGATCGCCGCATCCACCTTGGCGCGGTTGTCCTCGATCCAGCCCCAGTCAAAGCACTGGTTGTCGGCGATCTCGTCATGCACCCGGTTAGTGTTGTCGGCCAAGGCCGCCGCCATGTCGATGATCGCCGGCAGTTCTTCGAACTCCGAGGCATCGGCCACAGCCTGCGCCGCGTCCTTGGCTTCCATGTAGCTTTGCGCGATCACGGCGGCGTAAGCGTCGCCCACATGCCGCACCTTGCCATGCGCCAGCACCGGACGCTTGGGTTCCTTCATCGGCGTGCCATCGCGCGAGCCGATGAACCAGCCAGCCGGGTTGCCACCCACGTCCTTGAAATCCTCACCCGTGAAGACCGCCAGCACGCCCGGCATCCCTTCAGCGGCGGAAACGCCCACCGACTTGATCCGCGCATGCGCCATGTTAGAACGGACAAAGACGGCATAGGCCTGCCCATGCACGTCGATATCCTGCGTGTAATTCCCCGCCCCGGTCAGAAAGCGGATATCCTCGGTCCGTTTGACCTCGGCGCCAATCCCAGTATCCTTCGGCATCTTGATCCCCCCTTATTCGGCGGCCACGGACATGACATCCTGCCCCGAGGCAGCCATCACGGCCTTGACGATGTTATGATATCCGGTGCAGCGGCACATGTTGCCGTCCAGCCCATGGCGCACTTCGGCTTCCGAAGGCTTGGGGTTGTCGGCCAGCAGCGCCGCCGCCGACATCACCATGCCAGGCGTGCAGAAGCCGCACTGCAGCCCGTGGTGATCCTGAAACGCCTGCTGGATCACGCCCAACGAGCCATCCGCATTCGCCATGCCTTCAATCGTGGTCACCTTCGACCCCGCCACATCCTGCGCAAAGACAGAGCAGCTTTTCACCGCCACGCCATCGACATGCACGACGCAAGCGCCGCATTGCGAGGTGTCACAGCCGATATGGGTGCCCGTCAGGCTCAAACCTTCCCGCAGAAAGGCGGACAAAAGCGTGCGCCCCTCGGTCTCGGCCGAGACGGACTTGCCGTTCACGGTCATCGTCACTTTGGTCATCGTTTCCTCCCTGAAACTTTTCTCAGTCCAGCATTTATAAGGTTCAGCCGATCAAGCGGCGGAACCAGCCCTTTTTGGGTGCTTCTTCCGCGCCGTCGGCAGCCACGGTTTCGGCTTCCGGCTCGGCCGCGGGTTCCTCGGCAGGGCCTTCGATGGCGGTCTGGAAGCGATTAAAGAACTCTTCCGCAAGGTTCTTGGCAAAGCCATCAATGATCCGGCTGCCCAGCTGCGCGATCTTGCCGCCGACCGAGGCATCAACGTCATAGGTCAGCTTGGTCCCGTCGCCCTCAGGCTCCATGGTGACATAAGCCCCGCCCTTGGCAAAGCCCGCAACGCCGCCCTTGCCCTCGCCGGTGATCCGCAAGGAATGCCCCTCGACGATGTCCGACAGCGTCACCACACCGGTAAAGCGGGCCTTCACGGGGCCGACCTTCTGGACAACCACCGCCTCAAAGCCATCGGTCGGATTGCCCGTCAGGCTTTCACAGCCCGGCACGCAGGCGCGCAGCACCTCGGCATTCAACACCGCAGCCCAGACTGTCGCAGGGTCTGCGTTGATATGCCGTTCCTCGGCAAGCTTCATGAAACCCCTCCCGGTTGCAGTCTGCTATGTCCTGCCCGCGCAGCACGGATACATTCCGTTTCAAAATCGGGGCAGGTGCAGCAATAGTCTTGCCCGATGGAATTTCACCTGTCGAATGGCAATTACAAATGTGTCTCAGATCTGAGACACATCGGCGGAGAAAATCCCGGCTCACGCCCCGACGTCAGGGGCCTTCTGCATCTGAACGGCGTTGATCAACCAGCCATCCGGGCCCTCAACCATCTGATAATCCATCAGATAGCTTTGCCCCTTGCCATCGGTGACCCTGACGCGCTGCCAAAAGGCGCCGCCGATGAACCGCAATTCCTGCATTTCCACCGCCGAAGGGTGCCAGACCATCGGGTAACCCTCGCGCACCATCTTGCCGAAGGCCTCGGACGTGCCAAACAGCTGGTGGATCGTCGGAGAGGCGAAGGTGAAGGCCTTGGCGAAGTCATCAGCCTGAAAGGCAGTGATCTGCTTTCGGATCGTATCCTGAATGGGCGCCTCTTGGGCGGCGGCGGGCAGGGCGAGCAGGGAAAGGCAAAGCAGGCAAACACGCAGCATGGTGACCTCCGCTATGACAATAGCACAGATACGTTAGCCAATCCGTTTTGGTTTCACCTTCAGCAAAATTTTCTGCCGAAGTCCGCCACCCAAGAATTTTCGCCGAAAATTCTTGGGCGTTCCCGCCTTCAGCCCACCAGTTCGCCCGCCAGAGCCTTGTCGATCAGGCCTATGGTCTCCGGCACGCCGTAAAGGGCGATGAACCCGCCAAAGCGCGGCCCTTCCGAGGCGCCCATCAGCACCTCGTACAATGCCTTGAACCAGTCGCGCAGCGGGTCGAAGGCGTGTTCCTTGCCGACGGCATAACAAGCAGTCTGCAAGCTCTCCTCGTCCGCTTGGCCGTCCCATGCCGCCAGACGCCCGCGCAGATCAAGGATCGCCGCACGCTCCTTGTCAGTCGCCAGACGGTAAGTCCGGTTGGGGGCAATCTTGTCGTCGAAGTAACGCAGGGCAAAAGCCGCCGCCGCATCCAGATCGGGGTGGGTTTCCGGGCTGGCATCGGGGGCGTACTTCTTGATGAAGCCCCACAGCCCCGCCGCATCCTTGGCCCCCGCCACCGAAGCGAGGTTCAACAGCATGGCAAAGCTGACCACCATCTTCGATTCAGGCACCTGACCGCCGTGGATGTGGAAGACCGGATTGTTCAGCTGCTGGTCCAGATCCTGCGTCGGATAGGCCTTCAGCTGCTGGTGGTATTCATCCACCGCCTTCGGGATCACATCCCACCACATCCGCTTGGCCGTCTTGGGCTTGAGGTACATGAAATAGCTGAGGGATTCCGTCGAAGCATAGGTCAGCCACTCGTCAATCGTCAGGCCGTTGCCCTTGGATTTCGAAATCTTCTGGCCGCCTTCGTCAAGGAAAAGCTCATAGCTCATATGGTTGGGCTTGCGGCCCCCCAACGCCTCGCAAATCCCGTCATAGATCGGCGTGTTGGTGGAGTGGTCCTTGCCATACATCTCGAAGTCGACATCCAGCGCGGCCCAGCGGGCGCCGAAGTCCGGCTTCCATTGCAACTTCACGTTGCCGCCCGTGACGGGCAGGGTCCATTCTTTCCCGGTGTCATCGTCGAACGTGATGGTGCCATCCTTGGCGTTCACTTCCTTCATCGGCACATACATGACGCGCTTGGTCTCGGGGTGGATCGGCAGAAAGCAGGAATAGGTCTGCTGGCGTTCCTCGCGCAGCGAGGCCAGCATGATCGCCATGATCGCGTCATAGCGCTCCGCACAGCGCAGCAGGACCTGATCGAACTGGCCTGACCTGTAGAACTCGGTCGCCGAGATGAACTCGTACTGGAACCCGAATGTGTCCAGAAACCGCCGCAGCATGGCGTTGTTATGCGCGCCGAAGCTGTCGTATTCACCGTAAGGGTCGGGCACGGTCGTCAAGGGCTGCTGCATATG
Source organism: Paracoccaceae bacterium (assembly GCA_947371955.1). Lineage (GTDB taxonomy): Bacteria > Pseudomonadota > Alphaproteobacteria > Rhodobacterales > Rhodobacteraceae > Stagnihabitans. The sequence continues at coordinate 28,210 of CANBRQ010000007.1, forward strand.
CTGGCGCAGCATGTCCTGATTGGGCACGTTCTCCGGCACCTTGCGCATGCCATCCACGTCATCCGAGAAGCAGATCAGCCGCGTCGGGATGTCGGACAGCACCTCAAACGCCCGGCGGATCATCGTCGTCCGCGCGACCTCGCCAAAGGTGCCGATATGCGGCAGGCCTGACGGACCATAGCCCGTCTCGAACAGGACATAGCCCTTCTCTGGGGCCTTGTGTTCGTAGCGTTTCAGCAAAGCGCGGGCCTCTTCGAAGGGCCAGGCTTTCGACTTCATCGCGGCGTCACGCAAGGCGCTCATGGGCGCATCCTCCATCTGGGCGGCAACATGCCGCCCCCAGTCCCCGTCCTCTATTGCCGCCCCGGTCTGACGTCAATAATGTGTGGGCTGCCCTCGAAAGGAACTCCCATGCCAGACAGCCTGCCCGCCTCGATGTCGCCGCCCGATGCGCTGATTGCGGTGATGATCGCTGTCTCCGCCTCGGACGAGCAGATGCGGACGACGGAACTGGTCGCCATCCAGCGCATCGTGAATCACCTGCCGGTCTTCGCCAACTATGACAACGACCGGATCCGGCTGATCGCCCAGACCGTGTTCGACCTGTTTGAAGAAGAGGATGGCTTGGCCGCCCTCTTCGGCCTGATCCGCGACGCGCTGCCTGAACGATTGAATGAAACCGCCTATGCGCTGGCCTGTGACGTTGTCTCCGCCGACGGCACCCTGCAGGAGGTCGAGTTGCGCATGCTGGAAGAGGTCCGCGAGGAGTTGCAGATCGACCGCCTGCACGCCGCCGCGATCGAATGGGGGGCAAGGGTGCGCCACCTGCGTCCGTAAAGCGCCCGTAGGGTGGGGTTACAACCCCACCCTACCAAACGCGCCCTAAACTATCGCCGCCCATCGGCTCAAAAGCCCGCGCTGCATGCCACGCGCGCGGCCAACCCAGCCATGCTCGCCCGGCGGGTCTTCACGTTCCGCCACCGGCACCGCCGCCCGCCGCGCCGGATCGGCCGAGAAGATCGCAAAGGCCAGATCGCGCCCCGACGCCGGCTCGATGAACCCCACCAGCCCCGAGACGAAATTCAGCGTCCCGCTCTTGGCATGCACCCGCGTGGCGCCACCCTTGACCAGCTTGCCATCCGCGCCCTGCACGCCCACCTCTTTCAGGATCGCCCGCAAACCAGCCCCCGAGGCCCGCTTCTCCCCCGCCATGATCGCCCGCATCATGCCTTCCGGTGTCACCCGCGACGCCGCCCCAAGGCCCGAGTGATCGACGAACTGCGCCGAAAGCCCCAGCGTTTCATGCGCCCATGTCTGCATCGCCGCCGCCGAGGCCCGCAGGTTCGGCTGCCCCGAAGAGGCCAACCCCATCGTCTCGGCCGTGATATTGGTCGACCACTTGAGCATCTCGCGCAAAATCCCGTCCAGATGCGCACTGGGCCAGGTCAGCAGCGGCTGCGCGCCCGAAGGAAGCGCAGCAATCATCTGCGCTTTTGGCAGCACGATCCCCTGCGCGGTAGACAAAGTGGCAAATACCTCCGCCACATACCCCGCCACCTGGCGCACCGGCAACCAGCGGCTGCCCGCCCGCGCCAAGGCCCCGCGCGCCACGGTCCATCGTTCCGCATCGCCCCCGCTATAGGTGAACAGCGGCCCCTCGCGGTCGGCCGCACCCATCGTGATGCCCTTGACCACCGGCACATAGCGCTCGCCGCGCGCATTCATCTGCATCGTGGCGCCACCCTTGGTCCACTCGAAATTCACCCGGTTGAAGTTCAAGGACAGCCCGGACAGACCCGGATCATAGCCCACCTGAATGGGCTGCTCATCCGTGATCCGCTCAAATGCGGGCAGGGCGCCCGCATAAACCAGAAACCGCCCCGAGACCTGCCGTAACCCCGTCCGCGCCAAAGCCGCCACCATGTCGCCCAGCTTGTCGGTGTCCAGCGTCGGATCGCCGCCGCCCGACAGGATCAGATCGCCGTCCAGCCGCCCGCCGTTCACCGGCCCCGTCGCCAACACCTGCGTGTTGAAGACCGCATCCGCCCCCAACCGCTCCAGCGCGTACAGCGAGGTGATCGTCTTGGCCACACTGGCGGGCGGCACCTGCGCCCCGGCGTTGAAGCTTTCCAGCACCCGCCCCGTCGCCACTTCGGCCACGCAGAACCCGCTGACCCCGGTCAGATTGGCCCGCGTCACCCAATCCTCGGCCTTGCCCGCCGTAGGGTCCACCACCGGAGCCGCCGCCTTGGCCTTCTTCGTCTTGCCCAATGCCGGCAGCGCCAGCGTCGAGGCCAGCCCCCCCAGCATCCCGCGCCGTGTCCACCTGTTCAAAGCCATGCCCGTCCCCTGAAGTGCCGGAACCGACTTACATCCATGCCACCCCCCAAGACAACCGGGTCACATGCCCAGCACTTCGGCCACCATGCCTTGAAAATAGGCCACACCCCTCTCATGCCGGGGCGACAAAGGCCCCGGCCTATAGGCCCCGGTGGCATAGTTCTTCTGGGTCTCGACACAGACCTCGAAATCCTCCCGCACCACGCCCAGCGTCTCCTGAATGGTGCGCTCGCGTTCTGCTGCATGGGCGTCAGAGGTGTCGGCGAAGTAGAAGTTGTAGATCAACTCCGTCCGGTTCTCATCGATCGGATTGATCCGGCTGGTGTTCATCCCCCCGGCAAACAAGGACAAAGTCCAGTTCGGCCACATCCACAGCCACTTGCCCCGGTACCACAGCCCATCCTTCGGCGGAGCGGTCATCCGCACCAACCCGTCATGCGCCGTCGTCTGGAACGCCTCGAAGTCGATCGCCGCATGAAAGGCCGGATGGATGCCCGGGATATGCAGCCCCTCGACAAAATTGTCGGTATAGATCTTCCAGTTGGCGTCAAAGATCATCCGCTCGGTCCGCACCGGCACATAGGTTTCAATCGGCTCCTCGGCCAATTCCGCCACTGTATCGCCCATCTGCTCCATCAATCCACACGCAGGCTTGATCGCCACGAACACAAGCCCCCGCCATTCCTGAACCGAGATCGGCTCCAGCGGCCAATCCTTCATATCAAACCCCGGCTCCTCGCCATACCACGGCGCCTTCAGCAACTCCCCCGCATCCGAGAATTGCCATTGGTGATAAGGGCACCGGATCGGCCCGCAGGTCCCCTCACCCTCCGGCAACAGCCGCGCCCCGCGATGCCGGCACACATTCCTGAAAGCCCGCAGCACCCCGTCGTTCGAGCGCACCGCAAAGACCTTCATCCCGGCAATCTCGCTCGCCACATAGGACCGCCGCTCGGTCAGCTTGCTCATCGGCCCCAGCAACTGCCACGAGGTTGCAAACAGCTTCTCCCGCTCAGCCAGAAACACGTCGTGCCGCACGTAAATAGATGGATCAATGTTCAGCATTCATTTCCCTTTCCTCGCCCGCCATTCCCCCCGCGCCCTGATGGCGCTGGAAGACGCCGCATTCATCGGCAAATTCACGAAACACCACGCCGGAGGCAGCCTGTCCCCCAGCCCCTCGGCCCGTGTGACTTCCGCGCTGCGAAACGCCCGCGCCGCCACTGACATCCGCGCCGCCAGCCCCGCCCCCGGCCGCGCCATCACCGCCACCGGCACCCGCGCCATGATCCCGCGCCATTCGCGCCAGCGGTGGAACTGCACCAGATTATCCGCCCCCATCAGCCAGACAAACTTCACCCCCGGATACAAAGCCTGCAACTTGCGGATCGTGTCAATCGTGGCCCGCGTGCCCAACCGGGCCTCCAGATCGCTGACAATCACCCTCGGGTCATCCCCCAACAGCGCCCGCGCCCGTTCCGTCCGCTGCGCCATCGGCGCCGGTTGCCGCGCCTTCAACGGGTTGCCCGGAGACACAAGCCACCACACCCGATCGAGGCCAATCCGCCGGATCGCCTCCCGCGTGATGTGCACATGCCCCTCATGCGCCGGGTCAAACGACCCGCCCAGCAGGCCCACGACCATGCCCCGATACGCTGGCGGAAAGCCCTGAACCATCCCTGCGCCTTATCCTTCGCTTTTGCCGCATGTTTCAGGGGCTTGCCCGCAGGGTCAAGGCGAAATGCAACCCACCTTGCCTTTGCAGGCCCCACGGCTAATGTCGACCGAACCCCAACCCCAAGGCCCGCCATGCCCCCCGATCCCCATGCCCGGCCCATCGACATCCGCCTCACCGACCCCGAGGCGCCCGCAGCCCTCGCCTGCCTGCGCCAGTATTTCGACCTGCTGGCTGCCAAGATCGACGGCATCACGCCCGCCCACATCCCTCTCCCCGATCCTGATGCGCAAAGCTACCGTCCGCCCCACGGCGCTTTCCTTCTGGCATGGTCCGACGGCATCCCTCTTGGCTGCGTCTCGCTCCACGCCCTTGCCCCCGAAGTGGCCGAGGTCAAACGCCTCTGGATCGCCCCCGCCGCCCGCGGCCAAGGCCTCGCCCGCCGCCTGATGGCCCAGATCGAATCCCACGCCCGCACCCAAGGCTACCGGCACCTCAAACTCGACACCAACGCCGCCCTGCCCGAGGCGATTGCCCTCTACCGCGCCACCGGCTGGGTCGATACCGCGCCTTATACCGGCTATCCGGCCACCCATTGGTTCGCCAAGGCGCTCTGACCCGCCTCTCCCGGTTGCAGCGCGGCCCCCTAGTCGTTACATACGCGCCAACCCCGGATGGAGAACGCACATGGCCGCCTATCAATACGTCTACCACATGGACAACGTCTCCAAGGCCTACCCGGGCGGCAAGAAGTGCTTCGAGAACATCAAGCTGAACTTCCTGCCCGGCGTGAAGATCGGTGTGGTCGGTATCAACGGCTCCGGCAAGTCGACGCTCTTGCGCATCATCGCCGGCATCGACAAGGACTTCACCGGCGACGCCTGGCCCGCCAAGGGCGTCAAGGTCGGCTACCTCGCGCAGGAACCCATCCTCGACCCCACGCTGAACGTCCGCGACAACGTCAAGCTCGGCTGTGCCGTCAAGGTCGCCAAGCTGGACCGCTACAACGAACTGGCGATGAACTACACCGATGAAACGGCGGACGAGATGTCCTCCCTGCAAGACCAGATCGACGCCGAAAACCTCTGGGACCTCGACAGCCAGATCGACGTCGCGATGGAGGCTTTGCGCTGCCCGCCCGATGACGCTGACGTCGAATCCCTCTCGGGTGGCGAACGCCGCCGCGTCGCCCTCTGCCAGCTTCTGCTGGAAGCGCCGGAAATGCTCCTGCTTGACGAACCGACCAACCACCTTGACGCCGAATCCATCGCCTGGCTGCAGCAGCACCTGATCGACTACAAGGGCACCATCCTCGTCGTCACCCACGACCGCTATTTCCTCGACGACATCACCGGCTGGATTCTGGAACTCGACCGCGGCCGTGGCATCCCCTACGAAGGCAACTACACCGCCTGGCTGGAGCAAAAGGCCAAACGCGCCGCGCAGGAAGCGCGCGAGGACAAGTCCAAGCAAAAGGCGATGGAGAAGGAACTGGAATGGATCCGCGCCGGCGCCCGCGCCCGGCAGGCCAAGCAGAAGGCCCGTATCTCCAAGTATAACGAGATGGCAACCCAGACCGTCCGCGAACGCTCCACCTCCGCCCAGATCATCATCCCGAACGGCGAACGCCTTGGCGGCAAGGTGATCGACGTCGTCGGCCTGAAAAAGCACATGGGCGACCGCCTGCTGATTGAAAACCTGTCCTTCACCGTCCCCCCCGGCGCCATCGTAGGCGTCATCGGCCCGAACGGTGCAGGCAAATCCACCCTGTTCCGCATGATCACCGGCCAGGAAACCCCGGATGAGGGCACCATCACCCTTGGCACCACCGTCCAACTCGCCTACGTCGACCAATCCCGCGACGCCTTGGGCGCCAACCACACCGTGTGGGAGGAAATCTCCGGCGGTGCGGAAGTCATCAAGCTGGGCGATTTCGACATGAACTCCCGCGCCTACTGCGGCGCCTTCAACTTCAAGGGCACCGACCAGCAGAAGAAAGTCGGCCTGCTGTCCGGCGGCGAACGCAACCGCGTCCACATGGCCAAGCTGTTGAAAAGCGGAGGCAACGTCCTCCTCCTCGACGAACCCACCAACGACCTCGACGTCGAAACCCTGCAAGCGCTAGAGGCGGCCATCGAAGATTTCGCCGGCTGCGCCGTGATCATCAGCCACGACCGCTTCTTCCTCGACCGCCTCTGCACCCACATCCTCGCCTTCGAAGGCGACGCCCACGTCGAATGGTTCGAAGGCAACTTCGAGGCCTATGAGGCAGACAAGGTGCGTAGGTTGGGGCCAGATTCCATTGAGCCGACGCGGGTGAAGTATAAGAAGTTTACGAGGTAGGATTCAAAGAGGCTTAGAGGATCAATCAGAAGTGCTCGGGGCGCGGAAGTACCGAGCCTTCTGGGATCATTTGGAAAGAGCTTCGGTAGACTGAATAACTCTTGCATTCATCGTCTCCGATGATGTTCTTTCCGACAACTTTGCATTCCGCCTGCACCCTCTCGCCGCTCTTGAACCTAAAGCCAATATCACCGAGAGGGTCGTTCATCTGATATTCGGCTTTGCCGAAGTAATTCTTCCCGTCGATAATGATGAGGTCGTCGAGCGTATTTCCCCCAGGGTAAAATGACATTTTCAATGTCTGACCCGAAGGAAGCTTCGCCTCAATCGCGGCAGGCACACACCCTGCAAACGTCATCACTAGGATCAAAGGAATACAAAAAGCGTTCTTCATTTTGGATGTGCTCCCGTGGCTGCTCCGAAACAAACACGAACCACCTACTCCCGCAATCGAATTTGTCTGCTACTCCACAGTCTGAATGAAATGACGGAAGATACCAATCTTAACGCATCCTTAACCATTCCCCTATCTCCTCCCCTTGCACCCACCCCTTGACTGTCCACACATCTGTACATACATTTCATGCAATTCGACTGGGACGACGGCAACTCTGCCAAGTGCGAGAAGCACGGGCTGACGCGGGATGGGATCGAAGCCTTCTTCCGGGCTGAACCCCGTGTCGCACCTGACCCGATGCACTCAGGCATGGAACAGCGCTTCATTGCGGTGGGCCAAATGCCGGATGGTCGCTCGGCCTTTGTCGCCTTCTGCTGGCGGGGCGAGAAAATCCGCCCCATCAGCGCCCGTTACATGCATGACCGAGAGGCCCGCCGCTATGAAGACCGTCCCGACCATGACCACTGACGCCGAGGCGGAGGCCTTCCTCGATCAAGACCTCTCCGACCTCGACTTCGCCCAATTCAAACCGCTGACGTGGGAGACCTCCCCCAAATCCGCCCGCATCAACATGCGCTTGCCCGAAGCGCTGATGGCCGCTCTCAAAGCCAAAGCCGCCAAGCGCGGCATCCCCTACCAACGCCTCATCCGCGAGGCGCTGGAAAGGGAACTCGCCAAACCGTAGGTCGGGGCGTGCCCCGACTCTACCGACGCTAGTGCTTCTTCACCGCGTCCTTGATCCCGCCCACGGCGTTCTGCACTTTGCCCTCAACCTTCTGGGCCTGGCCCTCGGCTTGCAGCTTGGCATCGCCAACCAGCTTGCCGACAGCCACCTTGGCCTTGCCCGCCACAACCTTGGCCGAGCCTGCGATGCGGTCCTTGTCCATCTTGAATCTCCCATGGCACCTTGTGTGCCCCCTTAAATTACGCCCGCCAGAAGAGGCTGCGATGCCGTGGGTTAGGGTGGGGCGGGAACCTTTCGGGGATCGGCGCGTTGAGGCTGGCACCCCAGAAGGAGGTCCCCATGAAAGGCATTCTCGCTTATCTGCTCGGCGTTCCGCTGATTGTCATCATCGCGCTCTACGTCTTCCACATCTTCTGACGCAGCAGCGGGCATTGCGTTAATCTCGCACCCAGCGTCCCGCGTGTCGGTACAGATGCCATACGCAAAACAGACGGAGAGCGCCCGCAAAACAGACGGGGCGACGTTGCGGATTTCCCTTGTTAACCAAGGAATATCCCCCGATTCGCCCCGTGGCTTTGCGGATTTACTCTTTGATCACATGCCAGACGCCGCCCTTGCCGTCGCCCGTCACGTCGCCGGCCTTGGTGTCGCCGATGAAATAGTACATCGGCTTGCCATCATAGGCCCATTGCTTGGTGCCGTCCTTGCGGTCCACCAGGGTCCAGCCCTCGGTCAGCGGATCGTCGGCCTTGCCCAGATAGGGCGGCCAGTTCTTGGCGCAATCGTCATAGCAGGCCGACACGCCGCCCGTGTCTTTGTCGAAGATATACAAGGTGTTACCCTTGGCATCCATCACCATCCCGGCCATCGCGGCGCAGGTGGAGCCAAGCAGTGAGGCGGCGAAAAGGGCGGTCAGAAGGTGTGTCCGAGGCATCGAATATCTCCCCTGCGGCAGAACGCGCCGCAGCAGCGTGGCGGGATCAACCGGAAGGCTCCGGTCCTGCCAAAGACAGGGGGGATACCCGCGCCTGTCGGGGAGAAGGGTAGCGCAAAGGACCGGAGTTTGATCCGGACCTAAGGCTGAAGACCTTCTCACGACTTCGCGAGTGGGAGGGTGATGGCAGAACCGTCGGTCTTGGCAAAGACGAAATGTACCTTCGCACCAATGGCTTAGCGAGCGATCGTGACCATGCAATGCGCACGGCCCGCCACGTCGGCTGCGACCGACCCAAGCACAAGCCGCGACAGCCCACGCTTGTCGCCGGTGCCCATGACGATATGATCGACCTTGTTCATCTCGGCATAGGTCACGATGCCCGAGGCGGCCTCGCGGTCGATGATGATGGCAGAGCCGGTCGGCGTGACCCCCTTGGCCACGGCGACTGTGGTGCCGTCGTCAAGGATCTTTTTGGCGTCGGCGTCGCTCCAATGGTGGATCAGGGGGCCGCGTCCGCCGCCATGGGCCACGTTCACCACGCACAGCAACAGTTCGGCACCGTATTTGGTGGCAAGGTCGGCTGCGACGTCTATGGCATGGGCGGCGTGATCGGTCCCGTCGATGGGGCACAGGATGCGGTGGGTCATGGTCTTGGTCCTTGGCTGGGGCGGTCCGTGCCGCCCTGCCACCAGAATGAAAGAGATTTGCGCCAATCGCCTTGATCTGGGTCAATTGCCGGGTTGGCGGGCCGCCGCGCGTCGTCCGGATTTATCTTGATTTGGGCTCCGCTTGCCCTCATATGAATCCCCGCGACGTTATCTCTATCGACCTGTCTGCCACCAAATTCGGCCACAGCATTCGATCCAAAGCTGACGGGGCCGGGCCGCCGCAATCTCGCGGGCGGCGAATTGACAGGAGTGTTCACGATGGCCAAGGGCACCGTGAAATGGTTCAATGAAACCAAAGGCTACGGCTTTATTGCCCCGGAAGGCGGCAAGAAGGACGTGTTCGTGCATATCACCGCGCTGGAGCGGGCTGGTCTGCGCGGACTGAAGGACGGTCAAGCGGTCAGCTTCGACATTGAAGCCGGTCGTGATGGCCGGGAATCGGCGACGAATATCTCGCTGGCCTGATCCAAGCCGCAAGACAAGGGCGCGCGCCGGATCGGTGTGCGCCCTTTCGTATCACCAGGTCAGGTGAGACAGCCTGTCGCGCAGGGCATTGGCAAGACCCGCCCGCAGGGCAGAAGACGACTGTTCCAGCGGCGCACGTCGGTCCAGCGGAAGGCTGGGGGTTTTGCACGCGACGGATATGAGGATGACCGGGAACCGGCCACGCACCTCTCCCAGAATTTGCGCGGCGCGGTGACCGCCAGCCAGACCCCCTATCCCGGGCGCGTCGCAGTCCACTCCCAGCGCGCAGAAATCTGCAGGGTCATCAATCACCTCCGCCAACGCGGTGAAAAGTTCCGCGACGGGGTGAACCTCCATCCCCAAGACCGTTAGCCGCTGTTCTATCGACCCGCTCGGGCCGTCTGGTCCGCAGAACAGCACGTGTGTTGGGGGCGGATCGGATCAGCAAACCAGGACAGGCCTGAAAGCCCTTGCATGTCGGCCACCATCGGGTTGCGTTGCATCAACATAGCACGGCGCTTCAAGGGCTCCGTCAGGAAGATCATCGGCGTTTGTGCCAATTTTGAGGCGTCTTGTTCTGTTGTCACCCGGGGCGGATTGCGGCACAGTCGGCTGGTTCAATCTGCTGTCACAATCTGGCGAACACCGCCGTGATGCAGATGTTCCGCGAGGTGCCATGGACTATGCGACCCTGATCGACGCGCCGACCTGGGCCTTCATTTCGGCCACCGACGCCTGTTATCCCGCTGATACGGCAAGCCTTTCCATCACGCAGCAGCGGGCGATCTATGATGCGATGTGTCGCCGCTTCCATCAGGACTATCCCCCGGGCATCGTAGCCGAAGACGGCCCGGTGGCGGGCGTTCCCTGCCGGATCTTTCCCGGGGCATCTCCTGCCGTCATCTATCTGCATGGCGGTGGCTTTGTGGTGGGCGGGCTGGACAGCCACGATGACATCTGCGCCGAGATCCGCGCCGAGACCGGACTGGCCGTCGTCTGCGTCGACTACCGCCTGTCGCCAGAACACCTGCATCCTGCGGCATTGGAGGACACTCTGGCTGTTGCCCGCGCCTTGGGGATGGATGGTCCGATCCTGCTGGCGGGCGACAGTGCTGGGGGCAATCTCGCTGCCGCAGCCGCTCATGTCCTGCGGGCAGAGCCGCGCATACGCGTGCTGGGTCAGGTGCTGATCTATCCCGGTCTTGGGGGAGACGTCGATACCGGCAGCTACCTCACCCATGCCCATGCCCCGATGCTGACCCGCGCGGATGTGCTTTTCTATGCCGGCATCCGCCATGGGGGCGAGGCTCCGCAAGCGGACCCGACCGTATCGCCTCTGCACGACACAGACTTTACCAGCCTGCCGCCAACCGTGGCTTTTGGCGCCGAATGTGACCCGTTGTGCGATGACGCAGCCACCTATGCCCAAGCGATCCGCTTGGGCGGCGGCCTTGCGCAAAGCTTTACCGAACAAGGGCTTGTCCACGGCTACCTCCGCGCCCGCCATTCCGTACCCCGCTCTGCCGCCAGCTTTGCCCGCATCACCACCGCCCTTTCCGCCCTCGCCCGCCGCGAGTGGCCCTATGGAGACGCCTCATGAACCAACAAGCCAACATCACCCGCCCCAATCTGGAGCACTGGGCCGAGCGTGTCGATCTCGCCGCCGCCTTCCGCTGGACCGTAAAGCTGAACCTGCACGAGGCTGTGGCCAACCACTTCTCGCTGGCGGTGAACCCGGACGGCACGCGGTTCCTGATGAACCCCAACGGTCGCCATTTCGGCCGTATCACCGCCTCCAGCCTGGTGGAGATCGACGCCAACGACCCGAAAACGATGGAGCGTCCCGATGCGCCCGATCCCACAGCCTGGGGCCTGCACGGCTCGATCCACCGCGCCTTGCCCCATGCGCGCTGTGTGATGCATGTGCATTCGATGCACGCGACGGTTCTCGCCTCACTTGCCGACAGCACCCTGCCGCCGATCGACCAGAACTCGGCCATGTTCTTCGGCCGCCATGTGGTGGATGGCAACTACGGCGGCATGGCTTTCGCCGAGGAAGGCGCCCGCTGCGCCCATATGCTGTCCGATCCCAAGATCACCACGATGATCATGGGCAACCACGGCGTGCTGATCATCGGGCAGACCGTAGCGGAAACCTTCAACCGCCTGACCTACTTTGAACGCGCCGCCGAGACTTATATCCGCGCCCTGCAAACCGGCCGCCCGCTGCGCGTGCTGTCCGATGAGATCGCCGAGAAAACCGCCCGCGAATGGGAAGCCTATCCCGGCGGTGCCGATTTTCACCTGGCCGAGATCAAGGCACTGTTGGACGAAGAGGGCGCGACTTACGCCCAGTGACACCCCAAGGATTTTCGCTGAAAAGCCATGGGATTACGCCGTCAGGAACGCCGGAGCCTTCATGGTTTCCGGCACCTTGACGCCAAGCCTCGTCAGGATCGTTGGCGCCAGCGCAAGCTGGTCCAGCACAACATCCTTGGCCGGACCCTCGGCGGCGCCGAAGTAATACAGTGCAAACTCCCGCTGCAAATCCCCTGTTCCACCGTGATGCCCGCGCGCATCCTGCCCGTGGTCGGCGGTGACGATCACCTCATAGCCCTTGGCCCGCCAGCGGGCGAGGAAGCCCGCCAAAGCCTCGTCCATCCGGTAGCAGGCGTCGTCCATCTCTTCACAATCGTGAAAGAACCGATGCCCCATGCTGTCGAGTGTGCAGGTGTGCAGGATGCCGTAGTCAATGCCCTTCCTTTCACACAGCATGGTCAGCATGGCGAACAGGTCGACATCGGCGGGGGTCATCTGGTTGTAGCTGCTGTCCCCGGTCATCGTGTGAAAACGACCGTGGGTGATGGGGCCGCCGGGCTCGTCGTATTCGATATCCTCCACCACATCAAAGGGATAGCGGTTGAAGAACTCGCTCCAGAAGCTGTGCGTCACGGCCCCGGTCTTCAGCCCGGCCTTGGACGCCTCGGAAAACACATCCGGAAACTCCAGCCGTCGCCGCGTGGCGTTGCCCCAGATGCCATGCACCTGCGGCGGCAATCCGGTGTGGATCGAGGCATAGCAGGTGCCTGACGTGGACGGCAAAACCGCCCGCATCTTCCAGACCCGCGCCTCACCTGACGCCACCCAGCCCTCCAGATTGCCGAACAACCGGCGCCAGTTGGCGTAGGGCACTCCATCCAGCAGGATCAGCAGCAGTTTTGCCATCGGTGTCTCCTTGCCCGGCGAAGGAGCCTCCGGCGGGGATATTTGGGCAAGTATGAAAGGGTCAGTTGCCCGCGCTTTCCATCTTGCGGCTTTTCAGCACCCCCTCCAGCCAGCCGAGTTTCATTTCGGGCACCGAGGAGAGGAGGAGATCGGTGTAGTCGTCAAAGGGCGGAGCGAGGACATCGGATTTCTGACCATAGCGGACGACTTCGCCGCGGTACATGACGGCGATCTTGTCGGCGATGGCTTTGACGGTGGCGAGGTCGTGGGTGATGAAGAGGTAGGCCACGCCCTCCAGCGCTTGCAGGTTCAGGAGGAGTTTCAGGATGCCATCGGCGACCAGTGGGTCGAGGGCGCTTGTCACCTCGTCGCAGATGATCAGCTTAGGCTTGGCGGCCAAGGCGCGGGCGATGCAGACGCGCTGCTTCTGGCCGCCGGAAAGCTCTGCGGGGTAGCGGTTCTCAAACCCTTTGCCCATCTCGATTTCTTCCAGCAGCGCCTGGACGCGGGCGCGCTTGGCCTCGCCTTTCAGACCGAAGTAGAATTCCAGCGGGCGGCCGATGATGGTGCCGACGGTCTGGCGCGGGTTCATCGCGGTGTCGGCCATCTGGTAGATCATCTGCACCTCGCGCAGGTCGTCCTTGGTGCGGGCTGCGAGGTCAGCCGACAATTGGCGCCCGGCGAAGCTGATCTTGCCTGCGCTGGCCGGCAAAAGCCCGGTGATCACCCGCGCCAGCGTCGACTTGCCCGAGCCGCTTTCGCCCACAATCGCCAGCGTCTGTCCTGCTGCCACGTCGACATTCACGTTCTTCAGCACGTCGAAGTTGGTGCCCCTGTAGCGGGCCGTTATGCCTTCCACCTTCAAGACCGGCGGGGCCGGGCGTTTTTCCGTGTGATCAATGCTGCGGACCGAGACGAGCGCCTGGGTATAGGCTTGCGCCGGACGGTTGATGATGTGGTCGGTGGAGCCGTATTCCACCGTCTTGCCATGGCGCAGCACCATGATGTCATCGGCGACCTGCGCCACCACGGCGAGGTCATGGGTGATGTAGATGGCGCCAACCCCGGTATCGTGGATCGCCTCCTTGATCGCGGCGAGCACGTCGATCTGCGTGGTCACATCCAGCGCGGTGGTGGGTTCGTCAAAGATCACAAGGTCGGGTTTGGGGCAAAGCGCCATCGCTGTCATGGCGCGTTGAAGTTGCCCGCCCGAGACCTGGTGCGGGTAGCGCTGCCCAAAGCCCTCGGGGTTTGGCAGGCCCAGCTTGCGGAACAGGTCCACCGCCCGCGCCTCGGCCTCGGGGCGGGACATGACTTTGTGGAGGAGGGTGGTTTCGATCACCTGCTCCATCAGTCGTTTCGCCGGGTTGAAGGCGGCAGCGGCGGATTGGGCGACATAAGTCACCTCTTTGCCCCGCAAAGCCCGAAGGCCGGAGGCGCCCGCCGTCCGGATATCGCGCCCGTTCAGCAGCACTTGGCCACCTGTCAGCCGCACGCCGCCCCGGCCAAACGACATTGCCGCCAGCCCGATGGTGGACTTGCCTGCGCCCGACTCCCCGATCAGCCCCAGCACGCGGCCCTTCTGCAGCGAGACCGACACGTCATCAACCAGCACCAGATGCCTTGGCTTTTCGCCCGGCGGATAGGCCGTCGCCTCGATCCGCAAGTTCTTGATCTCCAGCAAATCAGCCACCGCGACCCCCTTTCAGGCTCGATGTCCTCGACAGCACCCAATCCGCCACCAGATTGACCGAGATCGCCAGCACCGCAATCGCCAAGGCCGGCATCAGGGCCGCCGCCTTGCCGTAAACCAGACCATCCTTGTTTTCCCGCACCATGCCGCCCCAATCCGACAAGGGCGGCTGGATGCCGAGGCCAAGGAACGACAGGGTGGAGATGAACAGCACTGCGAATATGAAGCGCAGGCCGAATTCGGCCACCAGGGGCGTCAGCGCATTTGGCAGGATCTCGCGGAAAATGATCCACGATTGCTTTTCGCCGCGCAGACGCGCCGCCTCGACATAGTCCATCACCGCGATATCCACCGCGACGGCGCGGCTCAACCGGAACACCCGCGTGGAATCCAGGACACCCATCACCAGAATGAGCACCGTTAGGTTCAAGGGCAGCACCGACAGAACCACCAGCGCCACGATCAGCGAGGGCACCGCCATCATCAGATCGACCAGCCTTGAAAGGCCCGTGTCAATCCAGCCGCCTCGCGTCGCCGCCAGAAAACCAAAGAACGCGCCCATCCCGAAGCTCAGCAAAGACGACACCAGCGCCACGAAGATCGTCACCGACCCGCCGTAGATCAACCGGCTCAGGATATCCCGCCCAATCGTATCCGTCCCCAGCCAGAACTTCGCCGAGGGCCCCTCCCACACACCGCCCACTGCCGCATCAATCGGATAGGGCGCGATCCAAGGGGCCAAGACCGCAGAGAGCACGAAGACCGAGGTCATCACGATCCCGATCAGGGCCGACAGCGGAATTCTCATTTCGGATGCCTCAGTCGCGGGTTTGCCACGATCCCTATCAGGTCGGCGAGGATGTTCAGCCCGATATAGACGGCGGCAAAGATGATCCCCACGGCTTGCACCACCGGCAGGTCCCTCTTCGCCACATGGTCCACTAAATACTGGCCGAGGGCGTTGTAAGAGAACACCACCTCCACCACGACGACCCCCACCACCAGATAGGCGAGGTTGATCACGACGACCGAGATGATCGGCGCAATCGCATTCGGCAAGGCATGCCGCCAGATCACCTGCATCGGGCTGAGGCCCTTGAGTTCCGCCGTCTCGATATAGGCCGATTGCATCACGTTTAGGATCGCCGCCCGCGTCATCCGCATCATATGCGCCAGCACCACCATCACCAGCACGATCACCGGCAGCGCTACCGCCTTCAGTTGCGCGAAGAACCCCATCCCCGGAAACACCATCGAGACGGGTTGGAAGATCGGGACAACCTGCGTCAAAAGGTAAATCACGAAATAGGCCGCCACGAACTCCGGCAGGGAAATCGTGGCCAGGGTCACGCCAGAGATCACCTTGTCCGGCCAGCGCCCGTTATACCGCGCGGCCAGCAGGCCCAGACTAATCGCCAAGGGCACTGCAACAACCCCGGCGCAGACCGCCAGAAACA
Organism: Paracoccaceae bacterium; assembly: GCA_947371955.1. Lineage (GTDB taxonomy): Bacteria > Pseudomonadota > Alphaproteobacteria > Rhodobacterales > Rhodobacteraceae > Stagnihabitans. The sequence continues at coordinate 44,095 of CANBRQ010000007.1, forward strand.
GCGTATTGCCCAGCCGCTGGCCAATCGCATGGGCAATATCCTGCTTGTTGGTCAAGGCCTTGCCCAGATCGCCCTGCAAGGCATGACCCAGCCAGGTGAAATAGCGCTGCCACGCCGGTTCGTTCAGGCCCAAAGACTCGCGCAGGTTGGCCAGGGCCTCTGGCGTCGCCGATTGCCCAAGGATCGCCTGCGCCGTGTCACCCGGCAGCATCTCGACCCCCAGAAAGATCACGACCGACACCGCCAGCAGCAATATCAGGCCCAGCGCCACGCGCTGGACCACGAGTTTGATCAGGGGATGCACCGCAGCCTCAGGCGTTCAGCCAGCACATGCTCAGCGCCTTGCCGTCCATCAACGTGCCCGCCGGGTTGGCAATCCAGCCACCCACTTCCTTGCGGCGGCCTTCCACCCAGTCGTTGAACATCGGGCAGATCAGACCGCCGGTGTCGCGCACGATATTGGCCAACTCGCTGTACATCGCCTTGCGCTTGGTCGCGTCCAACTCGCCACGTGCGGCGATCAACACCTCGTCGAAATGCTTGTCGATGAACTTGGTGTCGTTCCAGTCAGCGGTCGACAGATACGCGGTGGAATACATCTGATCCTGCACCGGACGCCCGCCCCAATAGCTGGCGCAGAACGGCGCCACGTTCCAGACGTTCGACCAATAGCCGTCATCGGGCTCCAGCTTCACCTGCAGCGGAATGCCAGCGGCGTTGGCCGAGGCTTGGAACAGTTGCGCCGCCTCGACTGCGCCGGGGAAAGCGCCCGGAGCCACCTGCAGCACGATGGGCGAACCGTCATGGCCGGACTTCTTGTACGCCGCCAAAGCCGCCGCCGCATCGTATTCGCGCTGCGGGATCGAGTCGTCAAACAGCGGATAGGCCGCATTGATCGGGAAGTCATTCCCGCGCGAGCCCATGCCGCCCAGGATCTTGTCCACCATCTCCTGCCGGTTGATCGACAGCTTCAAAGCCATCCGCAGGTCGTTGTTGTCAAACGGCGCCTTGGTGCATTCCATGATGAAGACGTAGTGCCCGGGCCCTGCGGCCCGTTCGATCACCACGTCGGTGTTGCCCTTCAGCATGTCCACGATCTTCGGGTCGACCCGGCTCATCATGTGGATCTGCCCGGCTTGAATGGCTGCGGTCCGCGCGGTGTTGTCGTTGATCGACAGAACCTCGACCTGATCGGCAAAGCCCCGGTTGGCGTCCCAGTAATTCGCATGCTTTTCAAAGGCTGTGCGCACGCCCGGTTCATTCTCGGTGACCTTGTACGGACCGGAGCCGATGCCTGCCGCCGGATTGTCCACGCCGCCACCGGGCTGGATGACAAGGTGATAATCGGCCATCAGGAAGGGCAGGTCGGCATTGCCAGCCTCCAGCGTCAGGGTGACCATGTCACCCTCGGCCTTCATGTCCTTGATGCCCTTCACGATGCCCAAAGCGCCCGACTGTGACTTTTCATCGGTATGCCGCTTCAGCGTGGCAATCACGTCATCAGCGGTCAGCGTCGCACCATTGTGGTATTCCACGCCCTTGCGGATCTTGAACATCCACTGCGTCGCGTCCTTGTTGGAAGACACCTCTTCGGCCACCCGCATCTCGACCTGACCCTTCAGGCCCGCATCGACCAGCGTCTCTCCCCAGGTGGAGTTGATCATGAACGGCACGTCGGAAGCGGCCAGCGCCGGGTCCAGCGAGTCGGTCGACTGGCCGCCCTGCACGCCCGCCCGCATGATGCCGCCCTTGACCGGCGTCTCGGCAAAGGCCGCCGTGGAAAGCATCGCCCCCGCGATTGCGGTCGAAACACCCAAGGCGCCCGCACGGCCGACAAACTCACGCCGGTTCATCTTGCCCGCCGAGGCGAGGCTCAGCAGGTGGTTCAATTCATTGGACATGGTCTTCTCCCTGTCTTGTTTCCCGAGTCCCCGGGTTTTTCTTGATTGCGGAATCAATAAAACGTGATTCTTCATTTGAACCAAGGACTATTTCGCGGCCCACTTGCTTCATGTCGCTGTCGGGCGGATTGGCCGTAGCCCGTGCCGCGCCCTGTCAGCGAACTTCGGCGGCCAAGATGCGAACACCTGCCGCTGCCACACCGTTCCAGACCGGTGGGCAGCCGTTTCGGACCTGATGTTTGCCACCAGCTTACAATTGCAGGTCGTTTGTGATGTCCAGCGTGCCGAACGCCACCGTCGTCAGCACGATCACATCTGCGGCGCCAATCACCGCGATGCTGGTGCCGGCACCCGAGGCGATGCTGGTGATCCGCAGGTCCGCCAGTTGCAGCCCAAGGCGGCTCAGGTCCAGCAGATCCCCGGCCTCCGGACCCGCGCTGAAGTCCGTCACCATGTCGACACCAAAGCCTGCCGTGAACAGGAATGTATCCGCGCCGTCACCGCCGGATAGCTGATCGTTGCCCAGGCCGCCATCAAGGATATCGGCGCCCAATCCTCCAAGGACAACGTCATTGCCCCCGGCCCCGAACACCTGATCATCCCCGGCGCCGCTTGTCAGGTGGTTGGCCTGAGCCGTCCCGATCAGGGTGTCGTTTCCGGCATCAGACTGGATATTCTCCACGTTCCGGATCGTATCGCGGCCCTGACCTGTGGCTTGTGCCGTCTTGACCCGAAGGTCGATAAAGACCGCCGTACTGCCGGCATAGATGATCCGGTCAATCCCGGCCCCCCCGTCCAGCAGATCGCTGCCAGCGCCACCGGCCAGACGGTCGTTGCCCTTGCCGCCGTAAAGCTGGTCATCGTCCAGGCCGCCCTCCACGGTGTCGTTGCCATCGCCCCCGAACATCACATCATCGTTTCCGCCCCCGCTCAGCGAGTCTCGCCCCGCGTCGCCCGAAAGTTCGTCGTTGCCCGCATCGCCAAACAGACTGTCGCTGCCGGTGCCACCATGAATTTGATCGTTCCTGGCGCCCAGATGGGCCACGTCATTTCCGCCAAGCGCGAAAAGCCCCACATTGGCAAGCTTCGGGTCGAAGATCTTCAGCAGGGCGGGGAATTTGATCTTGTCGAGGTTGAAATTGTCCGATTGCTCGGTGAAGCCGGCCTCAACCTGCCCGGCCTCGTGCTTCCAGTAGTAACTGGCGAAGGTGAAACTGTAGTCGGTAAAGATGTCCGCCACATTGGTGGCCGACCGGATCGGGCCGGACACCTCGGAAGGACCTGCGTAAAGGTAGTCATGCACCTGCGTGCCAAAATGGCTGACCTGCGCTGCGGTGGGATTGACGACAATTCTTTGAACCCGCTGGTCGAACACCACATAATCCTGCCCGCCACCCGGCACGCCAAAGGCAAGGGCGACGCTCCAGCTGCCATAGCCAAGGAAGGTGTCCGCCGTTTGCCGGTCCACCGGGCTGCCGGCCCCCAGATGGTCTTCGCTCACCTGCAAGCCGTGGATGCCCTGAAAGACCCGTTCCCCGTTGACGACCGGAACTGTAAGCGTCTCGGCCGTCCGGGTCAGCGGGTCCACATAGCCCACCAAGTCCGCGATGACGTCGCCATATTTGGCGTCTGTCGACACGAAGTAGGGCAAAACATCAATCTTGAGCCATAGATTATAGGAGTAAACTGTCATGGATGAACCCCAACGACCATTTTGACGGTTGGCATCTTTGCATTGATGGTCCCATGAAACGCCGATATTGTCTAGTCGCAGGTCTGGCCGGTGAACGCGCGGGGAAAGGTCAGGTCCGCCGCGTGGCGCCCTAGACAAAGCGCCGTTCCACGCTTTCGTCCCAGTCGCGGGTAAAGACCAAGCGGTCGCCTTCCCAAGCGGTAAGCTTCGCCGTCATGCGCAGTTCCGTGGCCGAGCAGGTCATCTCCGACTCCGCCCTCGTCCGCACCCCCCAGTCGCCGCGCGACAGCCGCTGCTCCCAGACATGCACCGCCCGGGCCGAGGTCGGATCGTCAGCGCCAATCTCCCACAGTTCGGACATGGTCTCGCCCGTGATCAGCCCATGCGTCAGGTTCTCCACATCGCCCAGATCATCCTCGACAATCAGCCGGTGAATGCCGGTCAGCAGTTCCGTCTCAATCCGCCGCCCCGCCTTGCCTTCGCGCAGCACACGATGCGCCCAAGGCGTGGCCGTCTCCGCCACCGGAGGCTCCCACTCCGTCCCCGATCCCTCATGCACCGGCAAATCCAGACTGCCGCCGGTCAGCGTCAACACCCCCGCCTCGGGCGAGGGCCAGACAAACGGCCAATAGGAATTGGAAAACGCCAGCCGCAACCGATGCCCGGCCGAGACCCGATAGGCCATCTGGTCCAAGGCGAAGCAAACCTCCAGCTCCTCGCCCGGCACCATGGGCTTCGGCGTCTCCCGGCTCTCCCTGTGGCACAAATTGAACATCCCATGCGCAATCCGCACCGAACTGCCATCCGGCCCCACATCACACAACCGCGCCACCACAAACCCCAAAGCCTTGTCCGAGGCCAACCGCAGCTTCACCCGCGCCGCCCCCAGCAACTCAAGCGGAGCCTCCAGCACATCCCCGTCAAAGCACAAACTGAAGGCATCATCCCCGCGCTGATCCCCCGGCATCTCGGCATTCAGCCCCATCGGGAAGAACTCCCCGGCATTCATCCCCAAATGCTGCGGCGTCGCAATCTGCCCCGAAATCGCCCCCCCCTCATCTGTCCCCAAATATCCCACGGGGGGTCCGGGGGGTGTGAAACCCCCCGGCCTTGATGCAGCGGTCTGCAAGCCCAGAAGCCGCCGCGTCACCCGGGCCGAGGGCCAGACCGCTTCCGCCACCCAATGCCCCGCCCGATGCTTCGGGCTCGCATCCGGCGGCTCGGAATGCAGCATATAGGCCCGATAGGCCGGATCCTCCTCCGCCCCGTTCGCCACGCCCTTCAACCACCGATCCCACCACCGGACCGCTTCCTGCAGGAACCCTACCTTGGGCCCCGGCACGGCGGTATGGGGATACTGATGCACCCAAGGCCCGACGATGCCCTTCGACCCCGGCACATTCTCCACAATCGCCGCGACGGTGTTCATGTAGCTGTCGGCCCAACCGCCCCAGATCAGCACCGGCACCTGCATCCGGCCATAATCCTCGCAGATCGAGCCGTGCTTCCAATACTCCGACCGTTCCTGCAAATCCGCCCAGACCGGCGCCAGCCACGGCTCGGCCCGCAGCCGTTCCAGCCACATCTCCCGCCAATCATTCCGCAGCAAAGGATCCGGCGGGCGACTGGAATAAGACAGCATCACCGCCCCCCAGCCAAAATTCTCTCCCAGCAAACACCCACCCCGGTAATGAATGTCATCGGCAAACCGGTCGGTCGTCGCACAGACCGAGATCACCGCCTTCAACGCCGGCGGCTGCAGAAATGCCGTCTGCAGACAGTTGAACCCGCCCCAGCTTTTCCCCATCATCCCCACGGTTCCACTGCACCACGGCTGCTCCGCCAGCCATTCGATCACCTCGCAGGCGTCGGCCAGTTCCTGAATGGTGTATTCATCCGCCATCAACCCTTCGCTATCGCCATTCCCCCGCATGTCCACCCGCACGCAGGCATAACCGTGACCGGCCACGTAAGGGTGCATCAACTCATCGCGGGGCAGGGTGCCATCGCGCTTGCGGTAGGGAATGTATTCCAGCACCGCCGGCACCGGATTGACCCCGGCATCCTTGGGCATCCAGACCCGCGCCGACAGACGGCACCCGTCCGACATCACGATCCCCATATCCGGCTCTTCCACGATCGCGTGCGGGAACTCAGTGCGTGTGGTCATCGGCGCCTCCCCAGACTGCTGCCATCTGGTGGCAGGATAGCGCCAATCCCGGGTTCTGAAACGGCATTCTGCACCGCGATTGCGACACGCACGAAAGCCGCGCCAAAATCTTCTCTTGCCCAAATGGCCAACCCGCGCCACCCATGGTTGAACGCGCAGCGAAGGGGGCCAATATGTCCAAACCCAACATCCTGATCCTGATGGTTGACCAACTCACCGGCACCTTGTTCGAGGATGGCCCCGCCGCCTTCCTCCACGCGCCCAACCTGCGCAAACTGGCCGACCGCTCGGTCCGCTTCGCCAACGCCTACACGCCCTCGCCCCTTTGCGCGCCTGCCCGCGCCGCCTTCATGTCCGGCGCCCTGCCACGCCGCACGCGGGTCTATGACAACGCCGCCGAGTTCGCCTCGGATATCCCGACCTTCGCCCACCACCTGCGCCGCGCCGGATACCAGACGACCCTGTCCGGCAAGATGCACTTCGTCGGCCCCGACCAACTCCACGGCTTCGAACAGCGCCTGACAACCGACATCTACCCCGCCGACTTCGGCTGGACGCCCGATTACCGCAAACCCGGTGAACGCATCGACTGGTGGTACCACAACCTCGGCTCCGTCACCGGGGCTGGCGTGGCTGAAATCACCAACCAACTGGAATACGACGACGATGTCGCCCACCAAGCCATCCAGAAGATCTACGACCTGTCCCGCGGCCTAGACCCCCGCCCGTGGAGCCTGACCGTCAGCTTCACCCACCCTCACGACCCCTTCGTCGCCCGCCGCAAATATTGGGACCTTTATGAAGGCGTCCCAGAACTGCAACCGCCCAGCCAACTGTCCTATGACGCGATGGACCCCCATTCCCAACGCCTGATGGATGCTTGCGATTGGCGTGGCCTGACGGTGACCGCAGAACATATCCGCCGCGCCCGCCAAGGCTATTTCGCCAATATCTCTTATGTCGATGACAAGATCGGCGAAATTCTTGCCGCCTTGGAGGCTTCCCGCAAAGAGGCGATCATCGTCTTCGTCTCCGACCATGGCGAGATGCTCGGCCGCAAGGGCCTGTGGTTCAAGATGAACTTCTTTGAAGGCGCCGCCCGCGTCCCCCTGATGATCTGCGCCCCGGGCCTTGACCCGCACCTAGAACAGAGCCCTGTGTCCACTATCGATGTCACGCCGACGCTTTGCGAACTGGCGGGCATTTCAATGGACGAGGTGATGCCCTGGACCGACGGCGAGAGCTTGGTTCCCCTCGCCACAGGCACCCCCCGCACCAGCCCGGTCGCGATGGAATATGCTGCCGAGGGTTCCATCACCCCCATGGTCGCCCTGCGCCAAGGCGCGTGGAAATACATCCGCTGCGCTGCAGACCCCGACATGCTCTTCGACCTCGTCAACGACCCCGAGGAAGACCAGAACCTCGCCACCGACCCGCGCGCCGCCGAAATCCTCGCGCATTTCCAGTTGATCGCCGATGAACGCTGGAACCTGCCCGCCTACGACGCCGAAGTGCGCCAATCCCAAGCCCGCCGTTGGGTGGTGTACGAGGCCTTGCGCAATGGCAGCTACTACCCGTGGGATTACCAACCCCTCCGTGCGGCGTCAGAGCGATACATGCGCAACCATATGGACCTGAACATCCTGGAGGACAGCAAACGCTTCCCGCGCGGCGAATAGCCAAGATTTATCGCCGAAATATTCTGGCATCAGACATGGCGGAAATGTCCTAACAAGACGTTAATGGGATCTTCATAAGTATAGCATTTTCAATAGCTTAAACTGGATTGCACGCGTGCAATCACGCCCCGCGCCCTGCCGCATTCTGATCAATCAGATACCTCTGGCTCAGCGGAATGGCCGCCGCCCCCAAAGACCGCGCCTGCGCCCCCACAGTCCCCTCCCGGACCTGAGGCATCGTGATGCCGGACAGGTCCATCTTCATCAACGCCTCCTGAGTCCGCTGGGTCACCATGGCCCGGACCGAGGTCGGCATCCAGCCGTCGATCAGCACGGCCTCAAGTTCCAACAGGGCCGAGGCTGAAAGGATCGCCCCCGCCAGCCCCTCCGCCGCCAGTTCAACCCAGCGCCGCAGCAGCCGTTCCGAGACATTCCAGTGATCCGGCCGTTCCCACAGATGATCCGAGCTTTCGCCCGCCTCCTCCATCATCCCGGCAAGCACCGCCATCGAGGCTGAATCGAACAACCGCCGCATCTTTCCGTCCGGCCCCGGCACCAGCAAAGGCCCGACCCCCGCCGCATTTCCGGTGCGGCCCAGGAAAAGCTGGCTGTTCAAGACCAAGCCGCCGCCGATGAAGGTGCCGAAGTAGAAGTAGAGGAAATCCTTGGGCCGTTCCCCCGTGCCAAACACCAGTTCCGCCCCGCAGGCCGAGGTCGCGTCGTTCTGCACGAAGACCGGCACGCCGGTCATGGCGGCCAGTTCGGCCTGAATGTCACGGTCACGCCAGGCGTCCATCTCGGACTGCGGCGCGCCCAAGGCTTGCACCCAGTTCCACAATTGAAACGGCATGGCCACGCCCATGCCGCCGATCCGCTCGCGTTGTTCGCCCGTCAGAACCCGGTACAGACCCGGCAGCGCCTCGGCCACGAAGCCCACCACCGCGTCGGGTGAGGGATAGCGGTAGACCCGGCGGTGGATCGACCGGACCTGCCCCAGAAAATCGACCAGCACCAGATCGGCCGACCGTCGCCCGATCTTCAGCCCCAAGAAATAGGCCCCATCTGCGGCCAGCGACATCGGCACCGAGGGTTGCCCTATCTTGCCCCGGATCGGCTCGCCGCGCAGCAACAGCCCATCCTGCTCCAGCGCGCGCATGATGACCGACACGGTCTGCGCCGACAGCCCGGTCATGCGGGCGATGTCGGACTTCGCCAAGGCGCCATGCTGGCGGACCAGAGACAGAACCAGCCGCTCGTTATAATCCCGCATGCCAGCCTGATTGGTACCGCGGGGGGCCGCGGCCTCGGTCATCGCGCGTTCGCTGGGGATTTCCTGCGGAAGTTGCATCATCCTGCCGTCAAACTCCTGCAATCCGGATCATACCGGACGGCCATCCGCCCCGATCACGCCCTTGCGCAGAATCACATTTGCAAAGAACGCGGTTTCAGAGGTTGCGACGATCGTATGCGCGGCCCGGATACGCGGATAAAGATCGGTCCCGTGCAGCGGCGTGATCTTGTAGCCCGGGGCCAGTCGCCCGAAAGCCTGATCGACGGCCACATGGAATGGCCCCGACTGCGCCGGATCATTGTTCAAGGCGGCGCGGAAAATCGCCTCCGGCACGGCGCGGTCCAGCGGCATCACGGCCAGAATGGCCTCCAGCATGGGCATCATGGCGTGACCATCGGCCCGCACCAGACGGCGGGCATGTTCATGCGCGGGGTAATTGGCATCGACCAAAGCGATCTCGTCGCCATGGCCCATGGACCGCAGCGTGAACAGCAGGTCAGGGCCAAGAATAGCAGGAATACCGATCAGCATCGTCGTCACCAGTCTGTAAGGAAGGGGCCCGCGACCCCGCGAGACTAAGGGACTTTCTGCGGGAATAGGGGTTCTGTCAATAATAAATCACACTGATTTATTTATCTTGACGTAGCTTTGGGAATCAGTTTATCTCCCCGGCATCGTCAGGTTCGGGGATCAACTCCGGGATGGGCGACAAAGTTTACATCGGGGAAAACATTCCCCTTTCCTTGGGAGGACTACAAATGAAGTTCAAAGCTGCCGCCCTTATCGGCGCCGCTGCGCTGGCACTTGTCGCCGGTTCCGCTTCTGCTGCTGATCTGGCTTGCCTGATCACCAAGAACAACACCAACCCCTTCTTCGTGAAAATGAAGGAAGGCGCTGAGGCTGCTGCCAAGGCTGCTGGTCTCGACTTCCAAGCCTTCGCTGGCGAAAAAGACGGCGACGCTGCTCCGCAGATCACCGCCATCGAAAACTGCGTCGCTTCGGGCGCCAAAGGTATCCTGATCACGCCCTCGAACGACTCGGTCGGGCCGGCTCTGAAGGCTGCCCGCGCTGCTGGCATCCTGGTTATCGCTCTGGATACCCCCCTGGCTGACAAAGACGCCCAGGACATCACCTTCGCGACCGACAACTTCGAAGCCGGCACCCTGATCGGTGCCTGGGCCAAGGCAACCCTGGGTGATGGCGCAGCCACCGCCAAGATCGCCATGCTCGACATCAACCACGACAACATCTCGGTTGACGTTGCGCGTGACACCGGGTTCCTCAAGGGCTTCGGCATCGAAGTCCCGGATCTGACCGTCATGGGTTCGGAAAAGGACGCTCGCGTCATCGGCCACGAACAGTCCGACGCGAACCCCGAAGGCGGCCAGAAGGCCATGGAAACCCTGCTCGCCAAGGACCCGGACATCAACGTCGTTTACACGATCAACGAACCGGCTGCTGAAGGTGCCTTCCAGGCTCTGAAAGCCGCTGGCAAGACCGCTCTGATCGTTTCGGTTGACGGCGGCTGCCCGGGCGTTGCCAACGTGAAGGCCGGCGTCATCGGCGCCACCTCGCAACAGTACCCGCTGCTGATGGCATCCAAGGGCATCGAGGCCATCGTGGCTTTCTCCAAGGACGGCACCAAGCCCACCGTGACGGATGGCCTGTCGTTCTACAACACCGGTGTGAACCTGGTGACCGACAAGCCGGTTGATGGCGTGAAGTCCATCGACACCGCCAAGGGCACCGAACTCTGCTGGGGCTGATACGGCCTCACATCTGACTTGATTAACTGAAGGGCGAGGTTACTCTCGCCCTTCTTCATACCGGGAGGGCAAACGTCCCGGGCGGCTCTGATGGGGGGGCATCCGCAGCGATGAGCAATCCAGACACACCGACCAAGACAATTTCCGATTTCGAAGCCAAGCTTGATGCCGCCGACAAGACGGTTGCGCAGTTTGAAAAGGACGACAAAACAGCCTTCTCCAAGGCGCGGGGTTTCCTGCGCGACAATCCGACGATGATCCCGGCCCTTGTGCTGATCATTTCGGTGCTGGGGTTCGGCATTGTCGCTCCGCGCTTTTTGGGCATGGGCGCACTGACGACCGTTCTGCAGCAAGTGACCGTGACAGGCTTTGTCGCTCTGGCACAAACGGTCGTCATTCTGACTGCCGGGATTGACCTGTCGGTGGGCGAAATCCTGGTTCTGTCCTCGTTGGTGATGGGCAACCTTGCCGTCAATCATGAATGGCCTGTGGGCGTTGCCATTGCCATCGGTGTGGCGACGGGCACGGTGATGGGTCTGTTCAATGGCGTTCTGGTCGCAAAGATGAAGCTCCCGCCGTTCATCGTGACCTTGGGCACCTTGTCGATCTTCCGCGCGCTGAAGCTGGCCTATTCCCACTCGGAATCGATCCGCAACGTCGACATCGAGGCCAAGGCATCCGGCTTGCTGTTCTTCGGCAATCGTTTCCAGTTTGGCGCGGCTGTGATCACTTATGGGATGATCACGCTGGTGATCGTCGCCTTCTTTGCGTGGTACGTGCTGAACCGCACCGCGTGGGGCCGCCACGTTCACGCCTTGGGCGATGATGCCGATGCGGCTATGCTGTCGGGTATCGCGGTCGACAAGACCATCATCTCGGTCTACGGCGTCGCCGGTCTGATCTGTGGCTTTGCGGCTTGGGTCTCGGTTGGCCGTGTCGGTTCCATCACGCCGATCGGGTTCGAGACGATCAACCTCGACTCCATCACCGCAACCGTGATCGGCGGCACCTCGCTGTTTGGCGGGCGTGGGTCGATTGTGGGCTCGGTTCTTGGGGCCATCATCGTGGGCGTGTTCGTGACGGGCCTCGCTTTGGCGGGCGTCGACAGCTACTGGCAGACCTTCGCCACCGGCTGTCTTGTCATCATCGCCGTTGCCTTGGATCAATATCTGCGGAGGGCTTCGAAGTGACGCATCCTGATATTAAACCGGTCATCAAGGCACGGGGCCTGATGAAGCGCTATGGTACCGTCGTTGCTATGAACGGCTGCGATTTCGACCTGTACCCGGGGGAGATCCTTGGCGTGATCGGCGACAACGGTGCTGGAAAATCCACCATGATCAAGGCCTTGTCGGGCGCAGTCACCCCCGACCACGGCACGATCGAGCTGGAAGGCAAGGAAGTTCACTTCCGCCGCCCCGATGATGCCCGCGCTGTGGGCATCGAAACCGTTTACCAGAACCTTGCCATGTCGCCGGCGCTTTCGATTGCCGACAACATGTTTCTTGGGCGTGAGTGGCGCAAGCCCGGCATCCTCGGCTCGGTCTTCCGGATGACCGACCGCGCCCGGATGAACGAGTTCGCGCGCGCCAAGCTGTCGGAACTGGGTCTGATGACCATCCAGAACATCGACCAAGCGGTTGAGACGCTTTCGGGCGGTCAGCGGCAAGGTGTGGCCGTGGCGCGGGCTGCGGCCTTCGGGTCGAAGGTCGTGATCCTTGATGAGCCGACCGCTGCCTTGGGCGTCAAGGAAAGCCGCCGGGTGTTGGATCTGATCAAGGACGTGCGCGACCGTGGCATTCCTATCATCTTGATTTCGCACAATATGCCCCACGTGTTCGAGGTTTGCGACCGTGTCCACGTGCACCGTCTGGGCCGCCGTCTGTGCGTGATTGACCCCAAGCTGCACTCCATGTCGGATGCTGTGGCCTATATGACCGGGGCCAAGCTGCCCGACGATCTGAACGAAGCCGCATGACACCGGCGCTGCTTGCCGAAGACATCCGCCGCCGGGCGGAGGATCTGGAGGGACGGTTCATCGTCGCCCTTGCCGGCCCGCCCGGTGCAGGAAAATCCACCTTGGCCGAGGCCGTGGTGGAGGCTTTGGGCAGCGATGCCCGCGTGGTGCCTATGGATGGCTTCCACTTCGACGACGCCATCCTGACCGCCCGGGACCAGCGCAACCGCAAGGGCGCGCCCGAGACGTTCGATGTGGCCGGCTACCGCCACCTGCTGTCGCGTTTGCAGGATGAGGACGAGGTCGCGATCCCGGTATTCGACCGTTCGCTGGAACTGTCGCGCGGCTCGGCTGACCTTGTGACCAAGCACCACCGCATTCTGGTGACAGAAGGTAACTATCTGTTATTGAACGAAAGTCCTTGGATTGGCCTTGGCGAATACTTTGATCTGACCGTGTTCATTGAGGTGCCGGAATCTGAACTGGACCGTCGCCTGCTGGACCGCTGGGCCTTCTACGGCAAGACGCCGGAGCAGGCCCGGGCGTGGATTGATGGCAATGACATGCCCAACATCCGCCGGGTCATTCGCGGCTCGCGTCAGGCGGATATCACGGTGCGTTGGAATTAAGCATTTTGAATCAATGATTTGGCGGCTTTTGCGCGTTCCAGCCCAAGTTGCCGCTCTCTCCAGATGATCAGGATGCCGGCGGTCACGACAAGGGCGGCACCGGTTAGCATTGTGAGCGTCGGCACCTCGCCGAAGATGAAGAACCCGATCCCCAGCGAGAAGATCATCGAGGCATAGTCGAAAGGGGCTACCAGCGAGGCATCCGCCTCGCGGTAGCTGGAGGTCAGCAGGATCTGCCCCATGCCGCCGAGAAAACCTGCGCCGACAAGGCAGGCAGCCTCGAATCCAGACGGCCAGACCCAGCCGAAGGGAATGGTCAGCAAGGATAACGCGGTTGCGGTTAAGGAAAAGTAAAACACAATTGCGGTGGTCGATTCGATCAGCACCAGTTTGCGGACGAAGACTTGGGCTAGGGCCGCGAAGACCGCGCCACCCAGCACGACCATGGCCCCGAATGCCTCGCGAGAGCCGGCGCTGGGGCCGATCGACAGACGCGGGCTGAGAACGATCAGAACGCCGATCAGACCGAGGGCGACCGAGGCAAGTCGGAAGAGGCGAACCTCTTCCCCCAGGAACATCGCGGCAAGGATCACCACCATCAGGGGGGAGGCGTAGCTGATCGCCGTGACCTCTGGCAGGGGCAGGTAGGACAGGCCGGCAAAGCCCAGACCCATCGCCGTGGTGCCCAAAAGCCCGCGCCAGAAGTGGCCAAGTGGTTGTTTTGCATGAAAACCTGTCGCAAGTTGGCCCTGCACTGCCAGCCATGCCACGATGACCGGCACGGCACAGGCCGAGCGGAAGAAGACGGCCTCTCCGGCGGGAACCCGTGCCGCCTTGATCAGCGATTGCATCACGATGAAGACCAGCACGGAGGCCAGTTTCAACAGGATGCCGCGCAGGGGGCGAGAGAAGGGTTTGTCCTCGATATCGGGCATGGCGGCACCTGAACACCCTTGCCGGGTGGCGACAAGACCAAATCCACCTTGCCGCCGCAGGGCTTTATACGCTTTGCTTGGCCAAAAGGAGAATGCCATGCCCGAACTTCGCCCCACCGCCCCGCTGACCGCCCGCATCGAACAGGGGCGCGGACTGGTGCCCGCCGATCTGGTTCTGAAAGGGGCGCGGGTGCTGGATTTGATCACCGGAGAGTTGGTGGCCAGCGACGTGGCGATCTGCGGAGACACGATTGTGGGCGTCTTCGGGGAGTACGCGGGGCGGGAGGAGATTGACTTTACAGGAAAAATTCTGGTGCCGGGGTTCATTGACACCCATCTGCACATCGAGTCGTCACTGGTCACTCCCTTTGAGTTTGACCGCTGTGTTACGCCGCATGGGGTGACGACGGCGATCTGTGACCCGCATGAAATTGCCAATGTCTGCGGGCTGGTGGGGATTCAGTATTTCCTCGACGCCGCGCCGAAACTGCTGATGGATTTGCGGGTGAACCTGTCAAGCTGCGTGCCATCGACCCATATGGAGACGACGGGGGCAAGGCTGGAGGCGGCCGATATAGCGCCCTTGATGGATCATCCCAGGGTGATCGGGCTTGCGGAATTCATGAACTATCCCGGGGTATTAGCGCGGGACCCGGGGGCTATGGCCAAGCTGGAGGCCTTCAGCGGGCGGCATATCGATGGGCATGCGCCGTTGCTGTCGGGGAAGGATCTGAACGGGTATCTCTCGGCCGGGATCAGGACGGAGCATGAGGCGACGTCCTACGAGGAAGGGCTGGAGAAGCTGCGCAAGGGGATGCGGGTGCTGATCCGGGAAGGGTCGGTTTCCAAGGACCTGAAGGCGATGGTGGGACTGCTGACGGAACGGCACGCGCCGTATCTGTGCTTCTGCACCGATGACCGCAATCCCCTGGATATTGGGGAGCATGGCCATCTGGACTACATCATACGGACGGCGATTGCCTTGGGCGCGCCGCCTTTGGCGGTGTATCGGGCAGCCAGTCTTTCGGCAGCTGAGGCCTTTGGGCTGAAGGATCGCGGACTGATTGCGCCGGGCAAGCGGGCAGATATTGCGGTGATTGATGGGCTTGAGACTTGTCAGGTTGAGGCCGTTTTTGCGCGGGGGGTGAGGGTTTCCGAGGCGGCATTTGCGGCGCGGGGGACGGTGGAGCCGGTGGCGCGGTATTCGGTAAAGGCGCCGAAAGTTGTGGGAAATCAATTCCGTACTGGGGGAAACCGGGTGGAAACTCCGGTGATTGGGGTCATTCCGGGCAAGATCATAACCCAGCATCTGACCTATCAGATCCCGCCGGTGGATGGCGATAAGCGGCCGGATATTGGGCGCGATCTGGTGAAGATTGCCGTGCTGGAGCGGCATGGGGTGAATGGCAACCTCGCCACTGGCTTTGTGAAGGGCTTCGGGCTGCAGAGGGGGGCGATTGGGTCGACGATCTGCCATGATCATCACAACATCGCGGTCGTGGGGGCGGATTATGACGATATGGCCTTGGCGGCCAACAGGTTAGGCGAAATCGAGGGTGGATTTGTGGTGGTGGAAGGGGGCCGGGTTCTGGCGGAGATTCCTTTGCCGGTGGCCGGATTGATGAGTCTGGGGAGCTTTGAGGAAGTCAGGGCAGATCTGGTGAAGCTGCGGGCGGCGGCGGCCTCGTTGGGGGTCGTGCTGGAGGAGCCGTTTTTGCAACTGGCGTTTCTGTGCCTGCCCGTGATCCCGCATCTGAAGATTACCGATCATGGGATGGTGGATGTAGACCGGTTCGAGGTTATGCCGTGAGGATTGCCCGAATCGGGCGGATTTGACGGGTTAACGGCTGAAAAGACGGAGATTTTTGCTGTATGGCCTCCGTCGGGTTTGCGTCGGAACTTTGTATGGCATCTGTACCGACACGGCGTGCGGTGGTGGGCTGGTTAACGCAACGCCCGATGGGGTGGGGCGCATGAGCCGATGGCCCATCCTACCTTTGACAAGCGTGGTCAGAATTGGCTGTCGTCGGTGTCGGCGAGGGCCTCTGCCACGAAGGCTTTCGGGTCGGCGGTGAAATCCGAGTAAAGTTTGAAATGGCGGGTGTCGCGGTAGTCG
>CANBRQ010000008.1 GCA_947371955.1 Paracoccaceae bacterium
ACAGGATCGAGATCATGTTCGGGCGTCTGAAGGACTGGCGACGTGTGGCCACCCGCTACGACAGATGTCCAAAAGTCTTCCTCTCAGCCGTAGCCCTCGCCGCAACCGTCATGTTCTGGCTATGAAACGAGAACGAGTCCTGACCCTAACGTTCTCGGTGACCGTATCGCCGAGGCTGTCGACCACGTACGTGTCGTCACCGGTGCCGCCGACCATGCTGTCATTGCCAGCGCCCCCGTCGAGGGTGTCGTCTCCACCCAATCCATAAAGCGCGTTAGCTTCTGAGTTTCCCGTTAGAATGTTGGCGAAAGTGTTTCCCCAACCGCTAGTCGGGTCGGACCCCGTGAGCGTGAGCGTCATCTCAGTATCGGTGAGCGTATGGCTGACGGCGGTATGCACATAGACGTTGCCGACGTCGATGGTGACGGCTTGGGTGGCAAAGAGTGCGCCATCCGAGGCGGAGACGGTCAGGATGTGCTGGATGGTGGTCTCGTAGTCGAGGTGCTTGCCCGAGGCGACGCTTATCGCACCGGTGGTGCTGTCGATGGCAAAAATGCCGTTCGGATCGCCGCCGGTAATTTTATAGGTTAACGTCGTGTTGGCATCCGGGTCGGTGGCGGAAGCCGTGGCGAGGGTTACCCCGGGTGCCACGCTCTCCAAGACCGAGGTTGTCACGTCAGACCCAGCCAAGGGGGCAGCGTTAGGAACAGGTATGCCACCGTATTCGATGACGTAACCATTTCCAGCATAAGTGCGCGAGTAGGCCGAAGAGTTCTGATTTGTGCGCATGCCGCCAGCGAACCACTCTTGGTCCAAAGTTAAGAAATAATAGTGCGACGCCGCAAAGTCGATACAAAGGTAGTCATCTCCTGCAGTCCAACCGGAATACCCATTTGGCCAGCCCCAATCCGTCTCGATAAATTCTGTTCCTGCCTCCGGGCCATCGACCCATCGAAACGTGCCTTCAGTCGTTGCGTCAGAAGCGCCGACCCAAATGGTGCGCGCGTTCCAGCCGACACTGATTAAGTTCATGTGGGAGGTAACAAAATCGAATTCAGCCTGCGTGTTAACGGAAACCAAATAACCAGTCTCGTCGGCGATTGCTTGGGATGCCGCCATTGCTCTGGCTGCGTCCCAAGTTACGTCCGAATTTATGAATTCATAAATGTGATCATTCCCACCAACAGCGGAAGACCAAAAGAATTGTGTCGCTGAGTTCGTAATGCTTGCAGCCAAAAGTACTCCCGGGGTCTCGTTCACATTGCCGACGTTGATGGTGACGGCTTGGATGGCGGAGAGGCTGCCGTCTGAGGCGGAGACGGTCAGGACGTGCTGGGTGGTGGTCTCGTAGTCGAGGTGTTTGCCCGAGGCGAGGCTGATGGCCCCCGTGGTGCTGTTGATGGCGAAGAGACCCGACGGGTCGCCGCCGGTAATTGTATAGGTTAACGTCGTGTTTGCATCCGGGTCGGTGGCGGAAGCCGTGGCGAGGGTTACCCCGGGTGCCACGCTCTCCAAGACCGAGGTTGTCACGTCAGACCCAGCCAAGGGGGCTTGGTTTAGAACAAAAAGGGCTGCAACCTCAGACGGGTTAGTGTAACTGTGGCTAAGGTCATCAAATTGGATTTTCCCATCAGCTTGACGGTTTCCATCAAAATCGAAATAAATCCTCCAAGAATAAGTTTGGTAGGAAGTGTTGCCCGCTAAAATAACAATTTCACCGGTAAATCCAGTCCAAGCATTATTTAAGTCGCTTTCGGCCGAACACAACGTCACCTTAAAGTACTGGTGGCCTGCCTGATACGGGTCTGCATCGATAGAACCAAAGTATAGCCTGTCGAGTGAACTGCTGCTTTGCACAACATTCCATACATTGCTGTATCTAAATGATAGGTCGTCTCGACTGAGAAATACATAGCTATTCGCTCCATCTCCACCGTTCAAAATATATGTCGCAGTTCCCACTTGGAAAGTATCATTTCCACCACCGCCGTAAAGTGAATATTTCCCGGTATCGGAGTGGCCATAGATAGTATCGTCTCCGCCACCTCCATATACCTCACGCGTTGCCATCCCTCCGTAGATAACGTCAATTCCCTCAACACTCAACGGCTTGGTCGATGCGGCGGCCTTGGCCTGCGGCATGCCGATTTCGCTGATCGCATTGGTCGGCGAACAGACGGTGCAGTTCAAAGCACTGGCCGGGCTGGACTGCGCCTTGAACACCTCCCGCGAGGGGTCGTTCTCTGCCTATGCCATCCTGCAGGATCAGGTGTTCCAGATCCCCGACACCCTTGACGATCCGCGCTTTGCTGACAGTCCGCTGGTTACGGCCCCACCTGCGATCCGGTTTTATGCCGGGGCGCCGATTGTAACGAAAGACGGCCTTCGGGTTGGCGCGCTGACCGTCATGGACACCCGCCCCGGCCTTTTGACCGACGCGCAAAGCCGCATCCTGACCCATCTGGCCCGTGCCGCCGCCCATGTGCTGGAAACCACCAAATTCGCCAAGGATCATGCGCGTCGGGCGGCGGAATGGAAGGTCTTGAACGATTCCCTTCCCTTCGGCCTTTATGCAACGGACCTCGATGGCCGCTGCACCCATGTGAACGCGCAATGGTCTGCGATCTCCGGCCTGAACGAGGCCGAAAGCCTTGGCGACGGCTGGCTTGCCGCTTTGCACCCCAACGATCGCGGCGGTGTCCTGCAGGCTTGGCGGTTGGCTGTGGACGAGGGGACGCCTTACGACAAGGAATTTCGCATCCTGCGCGGCGATGGCAGGATTTGCATCGTCCGGTCAGTGGCGCACCGGGTTTTCGGGGTTGGGGGGCTAACCCATAGTCTGGTCGGCACGGTTGAAGATGTGACCGAGGCGCGCAAACAGGCTCGAAGCCTTGAGACCAAGCGTCAACGGCTGAGCCTGATCGTCGAGGCTACCGGCATCGGCACCGGTGAACTGAACCTGCAAACCGGCGAAGTGCATGGAAGCCGGGAATGGGCGGCCATCACCGGCCACACTCAGCAAAGCCTGTTGGATATGAACGCGCCATGGGAGATGGACAGCGTCCACCCCGACGATCAAGACGCCGTGCGGCAAAAGATGGACCCTGCCGTCGTGGACGCGAACAGCGGTTTTGAGATCGAGGTCCGCAGGCGGCACGTGCTGGGGCATTGGGTCTGGCTCTATGTCCGGGCAAAAGTTGTCACGCGCACGGCAGATGGCAATCCGGAATGGCTGATGTCGGCGGGGTTCGACGTGACCGAACGCAAAGAGGCCGAAGAGCGGCTGCGGCGCAGCGAAGACATGCTCAACAAGACCGGCGAAGCCGCCGGTGTCGGCGGCTGGGAGCTTGATCTGATCACCCGGGAAGTGACTTGGACAAATCAGATGCGGCACATAAGGGGCGTGGGGCCTGATTACGTGCCCGATGTCAAATCCGCCATGGCGGCCTATGCCCCGGCCTCCAGACCGGTGATTGACGCAGCGGTCAAGGCCGCCATGACCAAGGGCACCGGCTTTGACCTTGAAGTGCAACTTGTTAGGACCGATGGGACGCTGATCTGGGTGCGCGTCATGGCCTCTGTCACCCTGAAGGCGGGCAAACCCGTGCGGATATTCGGCGCGGTTCAGGATATTTCCGACCGCGTCGCCCGTCAGTCGGCTTTGGCGGCCGCGCATCGTCGTATGCTTCTGGCAACGGAAAGCACCGGGATCGGCATCTGGGAACTGAACTCGGTCACCGGTCTCGTGACATGGGATCATCAGATGTTCCGGCTGTTCGGCCGCTTTGATCCGACGGAACTGGTCGATGCCGGCGACCAATGGGCGCATTCGGTGCACCCCGACGACTGCGCGGGCGTGTTGGCCGACATGCAGGCCGCATTGGAAGGCAGCTCCCGCTTTGACCGGGAGTATCGGATCATCTGGTCCGACGGCTCGGTCCACCACATCCGATCTTTGGCAGAAGTGGCCGAGGATCCGACATCGGGCGCGAAAATCCTGCTGGGCGTCAAATGGGACATCACCCAGTTGCGCAACCTGTCGGCAGAGGTGGCCTTGCAGCACGAATGGATGCGGGTGACCCTGCGGTCGATCGGCGACGCGGTGATCACCACCGACGCGCAGGCCGTGGTGACATGGCTGAACCCGGTGGCCGAGATGATGACAGGCTGGCCGCTGCAAGATGCCATCGGGCAGCCGGTCAAGACAGTGTTCCACATCCTGAACGGTGAAACGCTGCAACCCGCGCCAGACCCGGTGGAAGCCGCGCTGAAAGAGGGCTGCGTCATCACGCTGCCCGCCGGAACGCTTCTGGTCTCGCGCAGCGGGCAACAGTTCGGCGTGGAAGATTCCGCCGCCCCGATCCGGGATGATGCCGACACCATCCTTGGCGCGGTTCTGGTGTTTCACGACGCCACGATGAAGCGGCAATTCCAGGACGGGATGGCATACCGCGCCACGCATGACGCCTTGACGGGCGCCAAGAACCGGACCGAGTTTGAAACCCTGCTGGACCAGTTGCGTCTGAGCGGGCAGGCGGGCGACGGCGTGCATGGGCTGTTGTACCTTGACCTCGACAACTTCAAGCGGATCAACGATTCCTGCGGCCATGCGGCGGGCGATCAGGTGTTGCAAGAGATCGCCGCCATCCTGAAAGGCGCCATCCGGTCGCGCGACCTTCTGGCCCGGGTGGGCGGCGACGAATTCGCCATCCTGCTGGAAGATTGCCCGCCGGTGCAGGCCGCCCAGATCGCCCAGAAGATCTGCGATCAGCTGGAAGTGTACCGCTTCACCAGCCCGCGCGGTCGCTTCAGGATTGGTGCCTCGATCGGCGTGGTGGCCATCGACACGACCTGGACCACCAGCGAAGCCATCGTCCAGGCCGCCGACGCGGCCTGCCGCATAGCCAAGGAAACCGGGCGCAACCGGGTGCGGGTCTGGCGGGAGATCGACGGCGCACTGGCCAAACGCCGGGGTGAGATCGGTTGGGCGGCGCGGCTGGAACAGGCGCTGGATGGCAACCAGTTCCGGCTGTTCGTGCAGGAAATCGGCGCCTTGGACCCTAAGGTCACCGGCCTGCACGGCGAGATCCTGCTGCGTCTGGAAGAGCCTGATGGCACCTTGATCCTGCCCGGACAGTTCCTGCCTTCGGCCGAAAGGTTCAACCTGATCACCCAGATTGACCGCTGGGTCCTGCGTGAAACCATCCACACGCTGCAAAGCCATTCGGCCCCCGATGACATCTGGCAATTGTCGATGAACATCTCGGGCAAATCGGTCGCCGACCGCGCCTTCCATCGCTATGCTTTGGCCATGCTGACCGAAGCGGGCCCGGACCTGTGCCACCGTCTGGGCTTTGAAATCACCGAAACCTCTGCGGTGGGCAATCTGGCCAGCGCCTCGCGCTTCATTGATCAGTTGCATGGCCTTGGGGTGAAGGTCTCGCTGGACGATTTCGGGGCCGGGACAGCGTCGTTTGGATATCTGTTGGCGTTGAAGGTCGATTGCCTGAAGATCGACGGCCAGTTCGTGCAGGGTCTGCTGCGCGATCCCCTGTCGCCGATCATCGTGCGCAGCTTCACAGAGATGGCGCAGGTGTTGAAGATTCCGATCGTGGCCGAATATGTCGACCACCCCGATATTCTTGAGGCGCTGCGGGCCCTGGACGTGACCTTTGCGCAGGGCCATTTGATCGCGCCGCCGGTGCCGATCCTGGAATTCCTGAAAGGGGCGGCGTCGCGGGGCGGCGTGACGTAGTGAATCGGCAAGGTGCCGCTCCTCTTCGGGGCGACCTGTGAAGTCGGCGCGGTCCCACCTTGCGTTGACCTTGGCGCGGAAGATTTGTCTCATGCCCGGCTGCGGCGCACAATCCGTTCCAGCCCGTGACAGGCAGCATGTTCAGCGGCCACCATCTCTTCGATGTGATGTTGAGGCAGACTATGACGGCCACAGGGCCGCGCATCCTCTGACCGAACTTGCGGTCGCGTGCCTTGGTGCCCCTCCAACGCCCTGCTCCTCGCCTCCAACCTGACACCGGCAGCTTTAGCGGCATCGTGCGCGGTGATGATGCGAGGCGGCGGGATCTGGTCTGGGTCGTCCGCACGGGGTGGCGCCTTCCGTTTAATGCGGAGCCCCAGATCCACGCCATCGCCGCCAGAGCTATCGGTATGGCCATGCGGCTGAGGGCCTCAGTCTCCCCTCACCGAAGAACCCGAACCGCCCGAGTGGCCAAGCGGCGACCGCAACAGGAAGGGATGTTCCTGACCCTGGACAAGCCGGATCCAGAGAGCCAAGACCGCGCCACGGAGAGGCAATGTGTCCGGTAAGCGCAAAGGCCTATGCACCCCCCTGAACTGATCGGCGGGTCCGGGGTCGCGTCTCGTTGCATTGCAGGTCCGCATGCAAATCGTCGCCCGGGCGACCCGCGTCCGGTCGCCGCGATCGGATAGTCCCCGGCCCCCTTGTTGACGGTGAAGCGCAAACTCTTGTCCTCGGTCGCCTTGACCCGTTGGGCGTTAAACGGGATCGGCGTGCCGTACCAGTCCAACTTGCGGCAGAAGCAGCCATCCTTCCAATCTCCTGTCCCTGTGACTGGACAGCTCAAAGCGTTGCCGCTGATCTGCGCATCCGGGCTGACCTTCCCCCTCATGAAAAAGACCAGCTGACGTATTTCCCGGGAGCCTAAGATTTCGACGAACCGCTTCCGCTCGGTCACCGCAACCAATCCCTCCAACAGGGCTGCCGTCGCAGAGACGACAAGGCTGGGAAGGGAGAGCGGGAGGAGAGACATCTCTCACTTGAAGTTTGTGAGCCGGCGGGTCGGGTGATCCCGGAGTGTAATGTAGCAGGTACGCAGGGCAGAACCGGTCTGATCAATCTGGACCGCCGCTTGCTACGCCGTCGATCACTTTGGGGGCCTCACCGCAGCCGTCATCTTGGGAGATTTGGCACCGTTAGCACATGCTCAGTGAAGGCGGATCAAGTTCAGCCGAAGCGGTCGACGTCAGATTGTGCAGAGAGTATCATCGGGGACGCTACGACCACCCACATTGCAGGGAGCGCGGCGGCCAATGCGATCTCGGGCGGTGACGGCAATGACACTCTGACCGGCTTGGGCGGCAATGACTTGCTGTCAGGGATGCGGGCAATGACAGTCTGGACGGCGCTGTCGGAAATGACACGTTGCAGGGCGGCGACGGCGCGGATGTGCTGGTGGGCGGTGCCGGGCGCGCCGCCATTGTCGGCGGGGCTTGCAATGACGCGGTGGTCGCGGGCGATGGCCCCGATGTGACGGACTGCAGCGATCGGGTCGACACACTGGATCAGGCGGCGCAGTAAAAGAACGTGATATTCGACATGCGCACAGGCGACGCCGGGATGTTCGGAACCTCTACCGAATACGAGACCGTGCTGATGGGGGCGTGCAGCGACAAGGTCACCGCCGCCGTTGCACCGGCGGCGAGCATCTATGGCGGAGGCGGCAACGACACGCTGGTCGGTAGCGATGGGGCCGACGTCCTGTCCGGCGGCAGGGGGTACGACGTTCTGTTCGGCGTTGCCAAGCATGACAGCCTTATCGCCCGAAGGATCGGCGTGACAAGGTTCGGCATCTATGCTCATCGCAGCAAAGCGGGGATTGTCACCGAGGTTGAAACCCACTTTCCAGCTGACCGTCAAACCAGATCAGCCGCCGTGCAACGCTGGTTCCGCAAGCAGCACTCAGGCGGCAAGGCTCGGTGATGCAACCACCTGAGCCTGGACATTCCTAGATGATCCCGGATGTGGGCGGCCACTATCAAACCAAATCAAACTATACTTCCATAGGTTTTGAACAAAGACAGTACCCCTGCAGGACCAAGCTGTTCATGAAGTCGATCTACATGAAGATCACCGCGTCGAGCTGACCCCAGTTGAAAGCAACGCTGGTGGTGGCCGGGCTGGCTGCGACGATATCCAGCTTGCCGGCCTTGAAGGCCTCGTCGATCTTGCCCCGCTTGGCGATCAAGCCGGTCCTCTGCAGGTCTCTACCAGTCGGTCCTGCTGGGGTTGGAACACGGCGAAGATCGGGAGCGGTTTGTTGAACTGCGTGGCATTGTCCGGAGACATCATGAACCGCTGGCCTTGGCGATCAGGTCGACTTTGTCCTGGGGGCTCAGGGGTTCTGCGGGTGATCAATCAACGGTGGGCAGCGGATGAAGTTCACCCCAGCAAGCCGCCCTTGATCCACGTCTTCTTGAGCTTCAGCAGGCGCTGTGTCTCGAACTTCCTGTAGGCAACCCGCTGGTCTGGATCCATCTCGCAGAGCGCGTTGACGTCGAACTTCGTCGGTGTTTTCGGGCTTTCACCTTTGCCATCCCAGCCGAAGCCAGATTTCAAACGCTCTGGACCTGCCTGCAGGCCAACTTCCTTTGCGCGCACCGCTGGGGCGGTAGCTTTTTGTTGGAAAAATCCGTTACGGACATTTCGTTCAGCGCGATGCCACCTCTGCGTCCGGACGTTGCCAAAGCCCAGCCTTTGCGAAGCGAATATTACTCCAAAAGCTAGCGGATGGTCAGCTTTGCCGGGTCGCGACTGAGTTCCTCACTTAAGCCATTTCAATTTATCCGATCCGGAGAAATCAATCAGCGATGGAGCGAGATTGTTTGCTAGATTTTGCGCATCAGGTCCGTCCGGTTTCGCAGCACGCGAAGTGCGGGCCATTGCAGCGGGGAGGCTGCGCGGAGGGGAAAAGCGCCAGGAACGGTATGTGCAGTTCAGGGCGGACGGCGTCCGAAGAGGCCAATGCAACACCCGATCCAGCGTTTCCGCAGCCAAGCCACGAATGGAAAGTTCTGTCAGATGAGCAAAGAAAACATCGCGTTGATCGTGGGCGCTACCGGGTTGTCGGGCAGCTACGCGGGCAACGCTCTGAAAGAGCAGGGTTGGACGGTTGTCACGCTCTCGCGCAGCGCCGCCGACCTGCCGTGGTCCGATCGCCACATTGCAGCGGACCTGGAAGATGGGCCGGGCAGTCTGCATGCGCTCAAGGCCGCCTTGGACGTTACCCACGTCTTCTTCTGCACTTGGTCCCGCCAGAAGAACGAAGAAGAGAACGTCCGCGTCAACGCCCTGATGATCCGCAACCTGTTCGAGGGTCTGGCCGATGCTCCGGTCAAACATGCGGCCTTGGTCACCGGGCTGAAGCACTACCTCGGCTCGTTCGATGACTATGCCAAGGTCAAGCCCTATACGCCCTTCCTGGAAAGCAGCCCGCGTCTGCCGGGGTTGAACTTCTACTACGCGCAAGAGGATGTGCTGTTCGAATATGCCGCCAAGCGCGGGTTCACCTGGACGGTGCACCGCCCGCATACCATGATCGGCTTTGTCATCGGCAATGCAATGAATATGGCG
This sequence comes from Paracoccaceae bacterium, assembly GCA_947371955.1. Classification (GTDB taxonomy): domain Bacteria; phylum Pseudomonadota; class Alphaproteobacteria; order Rhodobacterales; family Rhodobacteraceae; genus Stagnihabitans. The sequence continues at coordinate 9,389 of CANBRQ010000008.1, forward strand.
GTGACGCTGGCCGTCTACGCCTCGATCTGCAAGCAGACCGGCCGGCCTTTCACCTTCCCCGGCTCGCCGGAGCAATATGGCGCGGTCGCTGATGTGACGGATGCCCGCATCCTGGCCAAGCAGTTGCATTGGGCCGCCACAACCCAAGCGGCCGAGAACACGCCCTTCAACACGGTCAATGGCGATCTGTTCCGCTGGACCTGGCTCTGGACGCAGATCGCGGGCTACTTTGGCCTTCCGGTCGGCGAATACCCCGGCCATCCGGTGACACTGGAAAGCCAGATGGCCGATGCGCCGGCGATCTGGGCCGAGATCGTGGCCCAGCATGGCTTGCAGGACATTCCGGTGAACAAGCTGGCCTCGTGGTGGCATTCCGATGCCGACCTTGGCCGCACGCTGGAATGCTTCACCGACATGACCAACAGCCGCACGCTGGGCTTCACCGCCTATCAGCAGACCAGCCATTCCTTCTTTGACGTCTTCGACGAGCTGCGCGCCCGTCAGATCATCCCGTCCTGAGCCGAGAGTAGACCCATGCACTATGTCATACATTGCCTTGACCATGCGGGCGCCGTCGCCAAACGGCTAGAGCATTACGAGGCGCACAAGGCCTATCTCGGCGCTGCGGCCATGAAGACCGTCATCTCTGGCCCGCTGATGGCCGACGACGAGACGACGATGATCGGCAGCTGTTTCGTGGTCGAGGCGGGTTCGCTGGCCGATGTCGAGGCCTTCAACCAAGCCGATCCGTTCAACAAGGCCGGGCTTTGGGCCACGATTTCCATCCGCCCCTTCCTCAAGCGTGTGGACAACCGGACATGAGCGCACCCGTTGGAATAGCGCTGATCGGCCTTGGCTGGTGGGGCAAGAAGATGCTGAACGTGCTGGCCGCAGCGCCCGCCGATATCCGCGTGGTGCGAGCGGTGGAGCCGAATGTGGACTCCGTCAGCGCCTTGTGTGCCGAGCGTGGCATCCCGCTCTCGGCCGACTACACCGACGCCCTGAACGACCCGGCGGTCGAGGCGGTTGTGCTGGCCACCCCGCATTCCCTGCACGGCGCGCAGATCGAGGCGGCGGTGGCGGCGGGCAAGCATGTGTTCTGCGAAAAGCCTTTGGCTTTGACCAAGGCGGGGGCCGAGAAAGCCGTGGCGCTGTGCCGGGACGCCGGGCTGGTTCTGGGCATGGGCCACGAACGCCGGTGGGAGCCGCCGATTGCCGAGATGCTGGCCATGGCGGATGCGGGCACCCTGGGGCGGCTGCATCAGATCGAGGCGAACTTCAGCCATGACAAGTTTCTGGCCCTGGACCGTGACAACTGGCGTTTGAAGGCCGATCAGGCCCCGGCGGGCGGCATGACGGCGACGGGCATCCACCTGCTGGACCTGTCAGTGCGGCTGATGGGTCAGGCCGAGTCGGTGCTTTGCATCTGTGAGAAGCTGTCCTCTGACCTGCCCAATGGCGACACGGTGGCGGCCTTCATCAAGTTCAAGGGCGGCGGGACGTCTTACGTCTCGGCCTCGCTGGCCAACCCCTTCATGTCGCGCTTTACGGTATATGGATCGAAGGGCTGGATCGACATCCGCGACAAGGCCCATGTGGAAAGCCCCGAAGGCTGGATCGTGACCTCTGCCATGCAGGGCGGACCGATCACCACGGTGGAAATTCCGCCAGCCGAGCCTGTGAAGGACAACCTTGTGTCCTTCGCACGTGCGGTGCGCGGAACCGAAACCTATCCGATCACGGCAACCCACCTGGTTGATAACATTGCCCTTCTTGAGGCGGTCTTTGCCTCGGCCCTGTCGGGCAAGATCGAACGCGTGGCGTAGGAGAGACCGATGAAAGCCCTGATCTTCGACGAACCGAAAAAGCCAATCGTCACCCAAGTTCAAATGCCGAAAATCACTGAGAACGAGGTGATGATCCGCTCCACTTTGGTGGGCATCTGCCATTCGGATTACGAACTGCTGGCGGGGCAATACATCATCCCGATCAGCTATCCCGTGACCCCCGGCCATGAATGGGTGGGCGAGGTGGTTGAAGTGGGCAAGAACGTCAAAGGCCTGCGCGCCGGAGACCGCGTCGTCGGCGAATGCGTCATCAAGACGCCTGAGCGGATTCACCACTTCGGCTTCTCGATGGACGGTGCGGACCGTGAATTCTTTGCCGCCCGCCCCGAATGGCTGCACAAGTTGCCAGAAGCGGTGGATGATGCCAAGGGCGCGCTGATCGAACCCTTCACCTGCGGCTACTACGCCGTGATGCGGCATGGCGGCGTCAATGCGGCCGATACCGTGGTGATCTCGGGCGGCGGCACGATTGGTCTGGTGTCGGCTGCGGCGGCGATTGGCATGGGCGCACGGGTGATCGTGGTCGATCCGGTGCCGCTGCGGCGGGATATTGCCCGGCGGTTGGGCGCGGATGCGGTGGTGGACCCGTCCGCGGGCAATCCGATTGAGGCGGTGCAGGAGCTGACCAAGGGCGGCGCGGATCTGGTCGTGGAATGTGCGGGCCACGCCTCTTCGCTGGCCAATGTGTTCGACTACGCCCGCGCCGAGGGCAAGGTGTCGATGGTTGGCATCAACATCGGCCAGAAGTTCCCGGTGGAACTTGGAAAGATCCAGATCAAGGACCTGACGGTGCGCGGTTGTATCGGCTCGCCCAATGTCTGGCCCGCCGCGATCCGGTTCCTCGAAAAGACTGGCATCGACCTGAGCCCGATTCAGACCCACCACTTCAAGCTGGACGATGCCTTGCAGGCGCTGGAACTGGGCAAGAACCCGCAGGCGGCTGTCAAAGTCACCCTGCAGATCGCCTGAGGACAAGATGGCACAATCCCCCCGCAAGCAGCCCAGACAGGTCTCGCGCTTTGCCTTGGCGAAGGGGTTTGTCACGGTTGTCATCTCGACCCTCGTGCTGATTGGCCTGTGCTATGCCTTCGCGCCCTCCAGCCTAGCGGCAGGCGCTTTGGCGGGCAGTCTTCCTTTCGCGGCGATCCTGATGATCGTGGGGCTGGGGCAGATGCTGGTGGTGCAGCAGGGTGGGTTCGATCTGTCGGTGGCGGGCGGCGTGTCGCTGTCCGTGGTGCTGGCGACGCACTATCCGTCTGGCGACAACGCCCAACTGCTGCCTGCCGTGCTGATCGCCTATGCCTGTGCCGTGGCGGCGGGGCTGGTCAACGGATTCATCGTGGGTTTCGTGCGGCTCAACGCCATCGTGGCCACCATCGGGATGAATGCGCTGATCTATGGCGTGGTCTTCGCGGTATCGGGCGGAGTGCCGCGCATTACGACCGACCTTCTGGCGCAGATTGCCGGAGGCGACAGTTTCGGCCTCGGCCATTCGGTGTGGATCGCGCTTGGCATCCTGATCGTCACGGTCTTTGCCATGAAGAAAACCATCTGGGGCCGGAAGTTCGAGGCGATTGGCGCCAACCCTCTGGCGGCAGCGGCCATCGGGCTGGATGTCCGGCTTTATCAGATGATGGCCTATGTTCTGGCGCAGCTTTACTACTGCTCGGCGGGGCTGCTGATTGCCGGCATCACCACCCAACCGACCGCGTTTCAGGGCGACAGCCTGCTGTTGCCCTCGGTCGCGGTGGTTGTGCTTGGCGGCACATCGCTGCTGGGAGGCCGGGGGTTTCCGATCTCGACCGCCATCGCAGCACTTTTCCTCAATCAACTGAGCCAGTTCGCCTTCGCCGTTGGCGTGCCCTACTCGGCCCAGACCATCATTCAGGCGTTAGCGCTTGGGTTGGGCATCGGGATCTATTCGATCCACCTGCCCAGTTATTTCAACAAGATCAACAAACTATCCAATCGGGAGGAAGAAGATGAAGCTATCGTATCTTAAGGGGACCATCGCACTTGCCGCGTCTGTGCTGAGCCTTGCAGGCGTGGCCATGGCGGACACTCCGTCCTGGTGCGGCCCGAACAAGGCCTCGCTGGCGCTGCTGGACGGCTTTGGTGGCAACAGCTGGCGTCTGGTGACGACGGCCTCGGGCGCGGCAGAGGCGGCGCTGTGCCCGTCGATCACCGACTACCAATATGCCGACGGTCAGGGCAACACCCAGAAGGCCATCTCGGACATCAAGAGCTTTGCCGCCAAGGGCGTCAATGCGCTGGTTGTGTTCGGCGACGCCGGTCCGGCAGTTCTGCCGGCCCTGAAGGCGGCCACCGCTGCGGGTTCCATCGTAGTGCCCTACCGCGTCGACGTCGGCGGCGAGGCCGGCAAGGACTATACCAAGTTCATCGGCTCCTCATTCAAGGATGACGGCGTGTCGTGGGGCAACTGGATCAAGGGTATCTTGCCCAAGGGCGGCAACGTGCTGTTCCTGTCGGGTCCGGCAGGCAACAGCCAAGGTCTGGACGAGTTGGCCGGCATGAAGACCGTGCTGGATGACAGCTACAAGTTCATCAACCCGGAACCCTTCGATGTCACCAACTGGGACCCGTCTTTGACCCAACAGGTTCTGTCGGCGGAAATCGCCAAGAACGACAAGATCGACGTGATCGTTTCGGACTTCGGCCCGTCGCTGGTTGGCGCGCTGCCGGTGTTCAAGAAGTTCAACCGGTCGATCCCGGCGCTGGCCACTTCTGACGGCAACTCGCTGGGCTGCTTCTGGACCGACAACGTCAAGGACAACCCGGACTTCAAACTGTTCACCGTGGCAACCGGCAACGACAACGTCCGTCTGGCAGTGCAGTGGGCCGTGGCCGAAGCAACCGGTGGCACCCTGCCGACCGAGGAAATCTTCAAGGCTCCGGTCTTTGAAGACTCCGTCTCGGGCAAGCCTTCGGCCGTTCAGTGCCGTGCGGACCTGCCGGGCTCGATCTATCTGTCGGCCGTGATGTCGGGCGACGATCAGGCCAAGGCCGTGACCAAGTAAACTCTTGCGGCCCCGGATCGTGCATCCGGGGCCGCGATTCCTTACGACCACACAGGGTGGTTCTGATATGCGGGATACGAGCGTGGGTGTTGAAAACGAACAGGGGATGGCGACTTCGGGGGCGGTGATCCTCAAGCTGTCCGGCATCTCGAAGTTCTACGCACGCATCGCCGCCTTGACCGATGTCAGCGTGACGTTCCGCACCGGCGAGGTTCACGCCATTCTGGGCGAGAATGGCGCTGGCAAATCGACGATGATGAACGTCATCGCAGGGGCGATCCGGCCCGACCTTGGAACCATCGAATTCGAAGGCCGCGTGGTGGCGAGCATGTCGCCGGAAACGGCGGCCTCCTTGGGCATTGCGATCTCCTATCAGCATCCGGCCATTCTGGATGACCTGTCCGTGCTGGAAAACCTGCGCGTCTCGCTGCCCGCCGCACTGTTTGCCGGGAACGCGCCGCGAGCGGTGGCGCAAGCGATGCTGGATCAGGTGGGGCTGACCGTGCCCCTGCAAGCCCGAAGCGAGAGTCTGACCGTGGCGCAAAAACAGCTTCTGGAGATTGCCAAGGCGCTGGCGATCCGCCCGAAGGTCCTGATCTTGGACGAGCCGACCGCCTCGCTGGACCAAGACGCGACCGACATGCTGTTCGCCCGCATCCGCGAGGTGGTCAAGGCCGGGACCTCTGTCATCTACATCACCCACCGCCTGGCCGAACTGCGTCAGATCGCGCACCGCGTCACCGTGCTGCGCGATGGGCGTCTGGCGGGCAGCGGGCTGGTGGAAGAGGTCAGCGATCAGGACTTGCTGGGCATGATCGTCGGCCGCACGCTGGGATCTGCCTTCCCGCCAAAGCCGGACAGCACCGGGGATATCAACCTTTCGGTCACCGGCCTGACAGGCCAGAACTTCAGCGGCGTCAGCTTCACGGTTGCGCGCGGGGAAATCCTCGGCGTCGCCGGTGTCGCGGGCAATGGTCAGGCCGAATTGATGCGGGCTTTGGCAGGATTGCAGCCTTCTAAGGGCGACGTGCGGCTGGGCGGGCAAAGCCTGTCGAACCATGACATGCTGAAACAGGCGGCCTTCATGCCGTCTGACCGTCACGCCGAAGGTTTGGCGGGGGGTCTGACGATCCGTGAAAACGCCGCAATATCCGCTTTGGATAAATTCAGTTCCTTCGGCATCGTGAACCGCAAGGCTGAGATGGCCCAGGTCACTGATGTGTTCCGCGCGCTTGCCGTCAAGGCTCCCAGCATGGAGGCGGCGGTCAAGTCGCTGTCGGGCGGCAACCAGCAAAAGGTCGTCATGGCGCGCGCCTTGCTGTCAGAACCCGGCCTGATCGTGGCCGACGAGCCGACTCAGGGCGTCGACGTCGGCGCACGATCCGAGATTTACCGGATTCTGCGTGAGGTTTCGTCCAGGGGCATTCCTGTCATCGTCAACTCTTCGGACGCGGCAGAACTTGAGGGGCTGTGCGACAAGGTCATCGTCATGTCGCGTGGCCAGGTGGTGGAAACCCTGACAGGCCATGATGTCGACGAAGCGCGCATCGTGGCGGCGGCGGTCAGCGCTCTGACCCATGTCGACCGCGCGGAGAACCTGCATCCCAAGGCCCGCGCAAGCGGCTGGCGCCATTTCCTGCAAAGCGACAATGCCCCGGCGGTGCCGCTGAGCCTGGTGATCGTATTGTTGGCCCTGTACGGCTTCAGCCAGAATTCGCATTTCCTGTCGTCGTTCAACGTTGGCAATATCCTGATGCTGGCGACCGCCTTGGGCTTTATCGCCCTGGGCCAGACGGTGGCTATGCTGCTGGCCGGGATTGATCTGTCGGTCGGGCCTTTGGCGGGATTTCTGGTCGTGGTGGCCTCGTTCTTCATCACCGAGGGCCAGTCGCCCGAGGTCATGGCTTTGGGCTTTGCGCTGATGCTGGGGCTGGCGGTGGTCGTCGGGATGGTCAACGGTCTGTTGATCCGCTTTGCCAGCTTCACGCCGATTGCGGCGACCTTGGCTATGTATATCGGCCTTCAGGGCTGCAGTTTCATCCTGCGCGACAGCCCTGGCGGATACATCGACTCCAATGTGGTGGCCTGGATCACCTGGCAGATCGGCCCGCTTCCGGTAGCCTTCGTCGTGCTGGTTCTGGTGGCATTGGCTGCCGAGCACCTTCTTCGCAACCGTCGCATCGGCTGGCAGTTACGCGCCACTGGCTCCAACGAGGATTCGGCCCGCAGAATCGGCCTGCGCATCGACCGGACCTTTGTGGCGGGCTACGTGGTCAGCGCCCTGCTGACCGTGCTGGGTGCGGTGATGCTGATGGCGCAGATCGGCGTGGGCGACCCGGCGCAAGGTTCTAACTACACACTGGCCAGCATCACGGCGGTGGTTCTGGGTGGCACCAGCCTGCGCGGCGGGCGCGGCACCTTCATCGGCACGGTGTTGGGGGCGATCCTTCTGACCGAGGTCTTGAACGCGGTCTCTTTCCTTGGCCTGTCGCAGACCTATCAATACGTCTTCCAAGGCGCGCTGATCCTTGTCGCCGCGCTGATCTACGCCACCGTTCGCGAACGCAGCACCGTCAAGTGAGCCCTTGATCAGCCCCTTGCCGGGGCTGATCGCGTCAGACCGACACCCGCGCCTTGATGCAGCGATAGGCCGCCGCTTCCGCATCGGCGAGGGCGCGCCTTGGCGCCTTGCCTTCAAAGACGGCGGCAAAGACCTCGGCCCCCAGAATACGCTCGATCTCGACATATTCCGGCACGGGTGGCCGTGACCAGGTGTTCAGCTCATTCCGCCGCGCCATCCGGTCGATGAAGCTGACGATGGGCGATGAGGCCAGCGCCTCGGGGTCGGCACAGACCGAAAAGCGCGGGGCGACCGGGAAGCCGTTGCGCACATGGGCCTTCATCGCCTCGGGCGAGGCCATCCAGGCGATGGCGTTCAGAATCTCGCGCTTGCGTTCCGGGACGACATAGGTGGGAATGGTCAGCAGAAACCCCCCGACCGGCGCTGTCACCTGCCGCCCCTTCAGCACCGGAGGCGTCAGGTAGGCCACGCGGCGTTTGACCTTGGAGCTGAGCTCGTGTTCCAGCCGTGCCGCCCGCATGGTCCAGGAATAGCTCATCGCTGCGGAACCAGACATGAAGCATTCCAGATTGCGATCCGCGTCAAAGGTATCCACCCCCGGGGGCGAGACTTCGACCAGTTGCCGCATGTAGTCCAGAGCGGCCAAACCCTCGTCACTGTTGATCCGCAGCTTCAGATTGCGGGGGTCGAAGCTGTCCAGCCAGTTTTCCGTCTTGCGCGGGATGTCAATGACCGAGCCCTGCGAGGAGGCCAGAAAGAACATGAAGGCATGGGCAATCGTCATGCCCCGCGCCCCGTTCCACGAGATGCCATACTGTTCCTTGTCCGGCCGGTGCAGGGCACGGGCGGCGGCAATCGTCTCATCAAAGGTGCGCGGATAGCTGAGGCCCGCCGCCTCGAACAGATCGCGCCGAGCGGTCAGGATTTCGACGGTGCAATAGATGGGAATCCCGTATTGCTGGCCATCCCAGCGGCCCGTGTTCCAGACCGAGGGGTGAAAGTCCAAGGGGTTGATCGGCGCCTGCGGCAGCACATCGTCCAGCGAGGCCAGAAGCCCCGCATCGGCAAAGCGGCCCAGCCACGGCATGTTGACCGCCACCACGTCATAGGCGGTGGCAGGATCGCTCAGCGCGACCTCGGCCTGAGTGTAAAGCTCGGGCAGATGGCGCAGGTCAAAGCTGCTCTTGCGGCCGATGTCGTTGCGGAAATCCGACCACATGTTGCGCATGCTGGCGAAGTAATTGTCGTCATGCAGCAGGAACCGCAGGTTCCGCAACGCCGAAGAACTGATGTCCGTGCCCTGCACCGGCGAGATGATGTGTGCCGCAAAATACGACCCGCCGAAGTAGTATTCCTCCGTCTCGCTGCCCGACCGCAGGCCGAAGGTTTTGGCCAACTGCGCCTTTACCTGCGCCGCATAGTCGATGAAATGCTCCAAAAGGCCATCGGAGGGGGCTAGGAAGGTCGTCTTGTGCTTGGGGCCGCGCGGCACGCGGATGATCAACCCGTCCTCGATCAGCTTGGTGATCAGCCGGTTCGCGGTGCCCCAACTGGCCTGCGAAAGTTCGACCAAGGTTGACAGGTCAACGGCACGCTGCTGGATATGGCTGTCCACCAGTTCCAGCACGATGTTCCAGTATGGATCCGCCTTGGCCCCCGGGATGCTCGCGTCGAAGGGCTGGCGGATCTTGCGCAGAAAGTCGATGACCCGGCTCAGTTCGTGATCCGAAAGCTTGCCCGTGTTGCGCGTCATGTCCGTCCTTAAGCGTCGTCAGACAGCCCGCCCGCGACGCGCATCCAATCGAACAGCGCAAAGAAATCCTGTTCGGAATATCCGGCGTTCGAGGCCGCTGTATACTGCTGCAGGATCATGTTGGCCACAAACATCGGCACCTGCTTGTCGCGCCCCGCTTCGGTGATCAGGGTGAAATCCTTGATCATCTGGGCAACGGAAAACGCCGGTGCAAAGTCCATTTGCGCGATCATCTCGCGTTTGTAGGCGATCAGCGGAGAGCCCACGGCGCTTTCGGTGATCACTTCCATCATCTGCCCTGGGGTCAACCCGCCTCGCTCGCCCAGAACCAGCGCTTCCCCCAGGATTGAGGACGTTGCCCCCACTAGGGTGTTCAGCACCAGCTTCATATAGCGCGCTTCTTCGCCCGCCCCGAGGTAGAACTTACGCACGGCCAGCACATCCAGCAACGCTGAAGCCGCGTCCCATGCCGCCCGGTCGCCTGAGGCGAGGGCTGTCAGCTTGCCCGCCCGCGCCAGCGCGGTGCTGCCGGAAATCGGGCAGCGCAGATAGGCCACGCCGCGCCGTGCCAGAATGCGCGCCACCCGTTCGGAAGCTTGCGGCGAGACCGTGCTCATCTCGACAAGAACCGTGCCTGCTGCAATCTGCCCGACCAGACCGCCCTGATCCTCGGCATCGTCGAACAGTTGCGCCAGAACGGCATCATTCGGGATCGTGACAAAGATCACGCCACAGCGCTGCGCCAGATCGCCTGCGGTTGTTGCAACCTGCGCCCCACGCGCCACCAGAGAGGCGCGGTTTTCGGCCACCGGGTCGCAGATGGTCAGCTTGTGCCCGGCCTCGACCAGCCGCGTCGCCATCGGGTTGCCCATTTTTCCAACACCGATCCAGCCGATTTCAGTTGGAATTGTCTGAGATGGTATCACGATGGCGTCTCCGGAACGAACTGCTTCGACGTCAAGTTAGCCCGCCGCAAAGCCACGCCATGCGTTAGAATCATCCGGAATGGATAAAATGAACCGCCCGGCCCCTCGGCGGCTTTGCTAATCAAAGCTCAATCAGGCCATCTTGCGATCAAATCCGCAGGGTTCCGCCCCCAAAAGCCAACGAGGATGACATGAGAGCTGTCCGTTTTCACGCTGCCCGCGATATCCGGGTCGAGGATGTCGCACCGCCCTCCGACATGCTTGAACATGATGACGTGCTGATCGAGCCTTTCATCAGCGGCATCTGCGGCACCGACCTGCATGAATACATCGCAGGCCCCATCGTCACGCCGCAGACCCCGCATGTCTACACCGGCGCCACCAACCCGCAGATTCTGGGGCATGAGTTTTCGGCCCGGGTCAAGAAGGTCGGCTCGGGCGTGTCCCACGTGAAAGCCGGCGACCGCATCTCGATCCAGCCGCTGCTGTTTCCGCGTGACGATTACTTCGGCAAGCGCGGGCTGTACCACCTGTCGCCCAAGATGGGCTGCGTGGGCCTGTCGTGGAAATGGGGCGGCATGGCGGAACTGGCGGTCGTCAAGGATTATAACGCCCAGCCGATCCCGGACAATCTGACCGACGAACAAGGTGCGATGATCGAACCCGCCGCCGTCGCCATGTATGGCGTCGACCGGGGCGGGGTTGCGGCAGGCTCCACCGTGCTCGTGTCGGGCGCAGGCCCGATCGGCGCGCTGACCGTGCTGGCGGCCAAGGCGGCCGGCGCATCCGTGATCATCGTCTCGGAACCCAACCCCAACCGCCGCCGCATCATCGCAGCGATCGCCCCCTACGCCGTGGTGGTCGACCCCAAGACGCAAAACCTGCAGGAGGTCGTGCGCGACCTTACCGAAGAGGGCGTCGGCGTCGATGTTGCGCTGGAATGCGTCGGACTTGAAGTCTCGCTGAACGCCTGCGTCGACGCGGTGCGCCGCGCGGGCAAAGTGGTGCAGGTCGGCCTGCACATCAAGCGCGCCTCGATCGACGCCATGCAATGGGCGCTGAAAGACATCACGGTAGAGGCGACCTGGTGCTATCCCGTGCAGGTCTGGCCCCGCATCGCCCGCCTGATCGCCTCGGGCGCCTTCCCGGTGGAAAAGGTCATTACCGCCCGCATCGACGCAGCCGACGTGGTCGCCAAAGGGTTCGAAGCGCTACTGGACCCCTCGGGCCAACACCTGAAAATCCTCGTCCGCACCTGAGCAAAGGGCGGGCCACCCGTCCCGCTTTCATTGGTCCCCAGATATCCCACGGGGGTGCGGGGGTGTGAAACCCCCGCTTCTGGGCCAGCCAAGCCGAACCCCGATTGATCGGAACCGCCATGACTTCATCGCTTTTCCAGCCCGAGTTCGCCTATAGCGCCGCCCCGCAACGGGTGGTCTTCGCCTCAGGCGCGCAAACGCAGGTCGCGGCAGAAATCGCAAACCTTGGCCGTAGCCGCGCGCTTGTTCTGACCACGCCGGAACAGGCGGCGGCGGGGCAGAGCCTGCTGGCGGCCGTTGGCGGGGCGGGCGCCGGTCATTTCGCTGGCGCGACGATGCATACCCCGGTCGAGGTGACCGAGCGCGCGCTGGCGGTTCTGCAAGACCTGCAAGCCGATTGTCTTGTGGCGATTGGTGGCGGCTCGACCACGGGGCTGTCCAAGGCGCTGGCCCTGCGGACGGGCCTGCCGCAGATCGTGATCCCTACGTCCTTCGCAGGCTCCGAAGCGACGCCGATCCTGGGCCAGACCGAAGCAGGCCGCAAGACAACCCTGACCGATCCGCGTGTGCGACCGACCGTGATCCTTTACGATGCCACGCTTGTCCGCTCGTTGCCGCCCCATCTCGTGGTGTCCTCGGGCATGAATGCCATCGCTCACGCGGTTGAGGGGCTTTATGCCCGCGACCGCAACCCGATCTCGTCGCTCATGGCGCTGGAAGGTATCCGTGCGTTAGCCCATGCCCTGCCGAACCTGACCTCTGGCACCGGACAGGATCATGACTGGGGCGAGGCGCTTTATGGCGCTTGGCTTTGCGGCACGGTTCTGGGCCAGGTTGGCATGGCGCTGCATCACAAGCTTTGCCATGCGCTCGGCGGCGGTTTCAACCTGCCGCATGCCGAAACCCATGCCGTGATCCTGCCCCATGCCGTGGCCTATATCGAACCCGCCGTGCCCGACCTTCTGCGACCTGTGGCCGCGATCTTCGGCACCGCCACCGCATATGAGGGTCTGTCCGCCTTCGCTGCCCGTATCGGCGCGCCTAGGCGCCTGTCCGACCTTGGCCTGACCGAGGCCAATCTGCCGCGTGCCCTCGATCTGGCCACCGCGAACCCCTACTGGAACCCCCGCCCGATCGAGCGCGAAGCAATCGCAGCCCTTCTGGCCCGTGCCCTCGCGGGCGATCCGCCCCAACCTTAGGACCCCAGCGCCATGACGAACCACGGCACCTTCACCGAAGCAGCCTCTGTCGAGACCGTCACCGCCCGCCATGCCGGCTGCGCCAACCCAAGGCTGGCCGAGGTCATGTCCGCCCTGATCCGCCACCTGCACGACTTCGCCAAAGAGGTGAATCTGACCCAAGCCGAATGGGACCTTGCCATCGGCTTCCTGACCAAAACCGGCCAGATTTCCTCGGCCGAGCGGCAGGAGTTCATCCTTCTGTCGGACGTTCTTGGCTTTTCCATGCTCGTCGATGCGATCAACAACCGCAGGCCAGCGGGTGCGACCGAAAACACCGTCTTTGGCCCCTTCCATGTCGAGGATGCGCCGAAGCGTGAGATGGGCGAGACCATCTGCCTCGACGGCAAAGGCGAAACCTGCCTGTTCGAAGGCAGGGTGCTGGACCTTACTGGCGTGCCCATCGAGGGTGCAACGGTGGATGTCTGGTCCGACAATGCCGATGGCTTTTATGATGTGCAGCAGCCGGGCATCCAGCCCAAGGGAAACAACCGGGGCGTCTTTGTGACCGGACGGGACGGGCGCTATGCCTTCCGGGGCATCAAGCCCGTCAGCTATCCCATTCCCGATGACGGCCCGGTCGGCCAGATGCTGGCCCATCTGGGTCGCCATCCCTATCGCCCGGCCCATATGCACTATCTGATCACCGCCCCCGGATTTCAGCGCCTTGTCACCCATACCTTCGTCGGAGGCGATGAATACCTGACCTCTGATGCGGTCTTTGGCGTTAAAGCCTCGCTCATCGCGCCCTACGAACGGCTTAGGGGGCAAGAGACGCTCTGGCGCTCGCCCTTCGACTTCGTTCTTGCCCCGACTTGAGGGGGAACTGATGCCCAACGTGAAGATCTATGTCGACGAAACGCTGCTGCCCGGCTGCCGTGAGGCCCTGTCGGACCTCATGCATCCTTTGCGGGCGTTGCTCTGCGAAAGCCTGAATGTCGAGGTCGCGGCCTGCCAGTTCGCCATCCTTCCCGCAATCGTCATGGCTGACCTGCCGCTGGTCAATGTCGAAATGCACATACTCCCCCACCCCGACCGCACGCGAGAGAAGCTGACCGCCGTTGCTCAAGCCGTTCAAGTGATGATCGGTGACGCCACCGGAACCCACACCGCCGTCCGCATCGCCTTGCTTGTGCCCGAGGGCTACGTCGCCCTCAAATAAATCTCTGGAGAGCCCAAGTTGACCCAATCCAAACCATCGCCGCGCATCGCCTTTCTGGGAACAGGCGCTCAAGGCGCCTCTATCGCCACCGACTTCGCCTTGGCAGGGTTGGACGTGACCTTCATCGACCAATGGCCCGCCCATGTGGAGGCGATCCGCGCGAATGGCATCACCGTCAACATGCCAACCCGCCAAATCCACGCCAAGGTGCCCGCCCTGCACCTGTGCGAGGTGGCCGAGGTGAAACAGCCCTTCGACCTGATCTTCCTTGTCGTCAAAGCCTATGACACCCGCTGGGCCTGCGAGTTGATCAAACCCGTGCTGGCCGAGGACGGCTTCATCATCGGCCTGCAGAACGGCATGACGCACGAGGACATAGCCGCCATTGTTGGCCGTCATCGCACCATAGCTGCGGTGATCGAGATCGCATCGAACATGTGGGTGCCCGGCATCACCAACCGGCAGAACGACCACGACGAAAGCTGGTTCGCCCTGGGTGCCCTTGATCCCGCCCAGCAGGACCGGGTCGAAGCTGTGGCCGACCTTCTGCGCCATTCCGGTACGGTTGAGGTGACGGGTGACATCCATTCCGCCAAATGGATGAAGCTGGTGGTCAACGCTGCCGAACTGATCCCCTCGGCCATCATCAACACCGCCCTGAACGATGCGGCCCGCGCGCCCGGCATGCTGGATGTGATGCGCACCGCCGGGTACGAGGCGATGCAGGCCGCGCTGGCCGATGGCGCGACCATCATGCCGATCATCGGCATGCCCCCGGTGATGAGCAATGATCCCGAACGCTATGTCGATCAGATCTTCGAGAAGGTCCTGCAGACCTTCTCCCGCGAGGACACGCTGACCTGCTCACTGCAGGACTGGCGCAAGGGCCGCCGGGCCGAGATTGCCGATGTGAACGGACTTGTTGTTGACATCCTGCGCGCACAGGGCCGCGATGCGCCAATGAACCGGCGGGTTGTAGAAATCGCGCTCGACATCGAAGCCGGGCGGCTGGCGGCCGTGCCTGACAACGCGGCCCTGATGATCGCGGCTTTCAACACCGCAGCCGAAGTTTGAACAAAACCAAAGGGAGGACTGAAATGCCTGAACAACTGACCGTCATTGCCCATCTGCGCGCCCTGAACGGGCAGATCGAGGAAACCCGCGCCTTTCTGACCGGCCTGATCGCGCCAACAAGGACCGAACCCGGCTGCGTCGAGTACTGGCTGCATCAGGACAACGACGACCCGGCCGAGTTCACCTTTTATGAGAACTGGACCAACCGTGCCGAGTGGGACATCCACATGACCCTGCCGCATCTGGCGGCCTTCGCCGACGTGCGCGACAAGGTCTTCGAACTGCAAAAGCTGCGGCTGATGACGATGATCAGCGACGCGGTCAGCGCCAGATGAGCGGTCTTCCGGGGCTTGCGGGCACCGACCATATCGGCTTCACGGTGCCCGATATGGAGGCCGCCACCCGCTTCTTCGTGGACGTGATCGGCTGTACCTTGGCCTTCGAGATCGGACCGTTTCAATCCGATACAGACTGGATGCAGGTGCAGCTAGGCGTGCCGCCACGGGCCGTCTTGCGGAAGCTGCGCATGTTCCGGTGCAAGAACGGCCCGAATTTCGAACTGTTCGAATATGAGGTGGACGGTGCGGCAAGGGTTCCCCCCGGCAACAGCGACGTCGGCGGCCATCACCTTGGCTTTTACGTCGCCGACATGACCGCCGCCGTGGCCTATCTCAAATCCCACGGCATCACGGTTCAGGGTGAGCCAGTGACGATGGAAACCGGCCCGTCGAAAGGCCTGACTTGGGTCTACTTCCTGTCACCCTGGGGCATGCAGCTGGAACTGGTCAGCTATTCTTCGGGCATGGCCGTCTCGGCGGATAACCCTGAGGCGCTCTGGTCGCCGCTGCCGGCTTAGGACGATCCGGCAAGGCCGCATCATCGGTCATTCGCCGATGTCGTGGTCAGCTTTCCTTTTGTGGGCCAACAAGGCCATCAGACGGCGGTCACGCCAAGCCTGCCGGTCGGCAAGCTTGTCTGCGGGCAACAGGCTGCGGCGGTCGCGCTCGACCTCGTCGATCACCGGGCCGTTCCAGTCGATCCGGCGCTGCGTGCTGGGCCAGATGTCGCGGTAGATGCGCTCGTAGCGTTCCACGTAATCGCGCACTCCGGCGGGGGCGTTGAGGTCGATCGTTTCGAATGGTCCCATGAAGGACCAACGCAAGGCCAAGCCGTCCCGCAGACCGGTGTCGATGTCCTCGACCGTGGCATAGCCATCGGCCACCAGCCGGAACGCCTCCTCCAGCACGGCACCCTGCAGGCGGTTCATCACGAAGCCATTGATTTCCTGCTTCATGGCGATGGGCCGCTGACCGATTGCCCGCATGAGATCAACGGTGCGGTCCATCGTGGCTTGCGACGTCCACGGCGCCGGAACCACCTCGACGGCGGGGATCAGGTAGGGCGGATTGATCGGATGGACGACAAGGCAGCGGTCGCGGCCCGCAAGATCGGCGGTGAAGCTAGACGGCAACAGGGCCGAGGTTGAACTGGCGATGACGGCGGTGCTGGGCGTTGCGGCATCAAGCTGGCGAAACACGGCAATCTTCACATCCAGCCGCTCAAACGTGCTTTCCTGAACATGCACAACGCTGTCGACTGCGGCTTCCAGATCCTTGGCGGTATGGATAAGGTCAAGCACCGCGTCCGGATGGTTTCCGTTCAACAGGTCATTCGCCGCCAGATCGGGCATCATGGCCGCGATGAAATCCTTCGCACGTGCGGCAGCAGAGGCATCCTGATCCCAAAGCCGTACGCGATTGCCCGCGCGGGCATGGCTGATCGCCCAAGCCCGACCGATGAACCCGGTTCCGACGACAGCGATTGCGGCCATGGTTAACTCCCGAAATGATCCCACAAGGTTGCCAGGCAGATTGGTCCTCCGCAGCAGCTAACGGCAAGCGAGGTTCCGGTACCAGCCTCTTCAAAGGGAATTCCGTGAATTGTATTGTTTCCGGTTTCTGGCATTCCCCGAACAAAAGGTCTTCAAGGTCTGCCCTTCCAAGTGCAGAGATTCCCTGCAAGCAGAACACGATGCGCGGCCTCAATGTTTGCCTTGGGACACTGCGATGCTGCATCACGGGACGCGCTTGCGTCACCGGATCATCTTGGCGGTATTTCAAACGGGGATGGACTCCATCGTCTGCCGGATGCCTACTAGGGGTACCGTGCGCTTGCTGTCATAAGTCAGCATGTTGAGGGCCTTCCTGATACGCATATCCTTCTGCCCGAACGTCAGAAAATGGGCGATACCTATACACGCCTGGATCGTACCGAGTTGGGGCTCGGCTATCGAAGCGGGCAAGACGAGAGAATGCCTTGAACACCGAAGCACTTTGGTCGATACGGGCTTTGTTGCCGCAAGGAGCGCCTATGGTGTTGCCGCTTTGTCCGAGGCGATCATGCGTCTGGTGATCCGTGTCGACGGCTCGGCCATGATAGGCGGCGGACATGTCATGCGCTGTCTGACCTTGGCGGAGCGTCTGAAAGAGCGTGGGCATCACCTGCACTTCGTGACGGTTGCGGCGCCGGAAGGCGACATGGTCCCCCGCATACAAGCGGCGGGTTTTGAAGTGACGTCGCTGCACCCGTCACCAGTGCGCCTGTCAAAGGATGGTCCGCCGCATCTGCACTTCCTGTCGTTGGACTGGCAAGAGGACGCACGCCAGACAGGGCAAGTATGTGCGGCGATGGACCCGGATTGGCTGATCTGGGACCACTATGGACTGGATGCGCGCTGGGTGAATTCGGTTCGGGCTGCAGGCTCTGCCCGGCTGCGGGTGATGGTGATCGACGATCTGGATGACCGCCCGCTTGGGTCAGACTTGCTGCTGGATCAGACTCGCCTTGCCCCGGCGCCGCTGCGGTTCCCGGTGCTGGCCGTCCTGACGGGGCCGCATTTCGCCCTGCTACGACCAGAGTTTGCCGCCCTGCGCCCGCAAGCGCTGGCCCTGCGCGACGGGCTGGTCTCCCGCGTGCTGATCGCTCCGGGGATGGGGGATATGGCAAATCTCGCCCCACGCGCCCTGCGGGCGCTTGAGGCCTTTCCCATACTGGAGGCCGAGGTCGTGATGGGCAGCGCCAGCCAAAGTCGGGCCGAGGTCGAGGCTTTGGTGGCCGCGAACCCGCGCTTTGGGCTGACGCTGGACGCCACCGACATGGCCACCCGGATGGCCCGGGCCGATCTTTGCATCGGTGCGGGCGGGACCACCACATGGGAGCGTTGTTGCCTTGGCCTGCCTTCGGTGCTGGTGGCGGTGGCGGCCAACCAGCAGGGCACGCTGAAGGCCATCGCCAAGGCGGGCGCGGCCGAGACGCTTGCTTTGACCGAATGGCAGGACGAGGGCCGCCTGACGCAGGCCATCGCAGCAGCCGTTCACCGTGCGGCAGACCTCGCCAAAGCGTCTGCCGCGCTGGTCGATGGACTTGGCGCCACCCGAGTGGCCGAGGTGCTGGAGGGCCATCTGCGCCCCGTGACGCCCGATGATGCGGAACTGCTGTTTACCTGGCGCAATCGCCCTCGGATCCGCGCCTTGAGCCTCACTCAGGTCCCGCTGGAGTGGCCCACGCATCGCGACTGGGTTGCGCGGGCAGCCGAGCAGAAGGATGGCCTTTGGCTGATCTATGCCGAAGGCAAGCGCGAATTGGGTCACATTAACGCGCGCCGCAATGAGCATGACTGGACCTGGGGATTCTACATTGGCGAGGATACCGCACCCAAAGGTGCCGGGCGCCGGATGCTGGCCGCCTTCCTGCGATTGCTGGTCGCCCGAGACGATTTTGACACCTTGTCTGCCGTTGTGCGGCGCGGCAACGCGGCCTCTGAGGCGCTGCATAGGGGATTTGGCTTTCGCGAGACGGCCTTGGATGACCCTGATCTTCTTGCCTTCACTCTGTCCAGATGCGATTTAGCGCAAAGATACGCCTTCACCTGACAAGGAACGCCCGCATGTCACAGCCCTTTGCCATCGCCGGGCGTCCGATCGGACTGGACCACGCGCCTTATATCATCGCTGAACTGTCGGGAAACCATAACGGCGATCTGGATCGTGCGCTGGCGCTGGTGGATGCCGCTGCGGCCTCGGGGGCGGATGCGGTCAAGCTGCAGACCTATACCGCGGACACGATCACCATCGACTGTGACCGGCCCGAGTTCCGCATCAATGGCGGTCTGTGGGATGGCCGCAGCCTGCATGAACTGTACCGCGAAGCCTCGACCCCGTGGGAGTGGCACGCCGCGCTGTTTGCCCGCGCCAAGGGGCATGGGTTGCACTGCTTCTCTTCGCCGTTCGATCCGACGGCGGTGGATTTTCTGGCGGCGCTGGACGCCCCGGCCTACAAGATCGCCTCATTCGAACTGGTAGATACGCCGCTGATCCGCAAGGTCGCCGCCCAAGGCCGCCCGATGATCATGTCGACCGGCATCGCGAACTTTGCCGAGATTGAAGACGCCCTGCGCGCTGCGCGCGAGGGTGGCGCGCAGCAGATCGCCCTGCTCCATTGCATTTCAGCCTATCCCGCCAAGCCTGAAGAGATGCGGCTGGGCACCATCGCGATGCTAGGCGATGCCTTTGGCGTGCCGATTGGCCTGTCGGACCACACCCTGGGGTCGGCCGTTGCTGTGGCCTCAATTGCCCGTGGTGCGGTCATCATTGAAAAGCACCTGACGCTGGCCCGCGCCGATGGCGGACCGGATGCCGAATTCTCGCTGGAACCAATGGAGTTCCGCCAACTGGTCGCCGATTGCCGGATGGCCCATGCAGCACTTGGTGGCCCCCTGCATGACCGCAAGGGCGTGGGCGGCGCCAACGCGCAGTTCCGCCGCTCGTTGTATGTCGTCGCCGATGTGACGGCGGGGGAAGTCGTGACAGAGGCGCATGTCCGCTCGATCCGCCCGGGTCTTGGCCTGCCGCCGAAACACCTGCCCGAGGTTCTGGGCCGCCCCGCTGCCCGCGATCTGACCCGGGGCGAGCCGTTGGACTGGTCGATGCTCGGGCAGCGTCAATGACCCTGCAGCAGACCGGCCTGTCCAGCGCGAGGACCTCCGGCACGGCGCGTAGGGCACGCTGGACGCTTGCGCGGGCAAAGGCAGGCCTTTTTAGTATTCAAACCTGCCACCCATGAAGTTCCGGGCCGACATCGAGGGCTTACGCGGAGTGGCCGTCCTTGCGGTCATTCTGTTTCATTTCTGGCCTGAGCTCGTTCCGAATGGCTTCCTCGGGGTGGACGTATTCTTTGTGATTTCCGGCTATGTCATCACCGGGTCGTTTCGGAATTACGCGGACCTTGGTGGCGCAAAGGCGCTTGCAATCTTCTACTCCGGTAGACTTCGGCGTCTGGCGCCCGCTCTGGTGTTCTGCGTCCTGTTCTTCTCATTGCTGTTTGTGCTGCTGGTTCCCGAGACGACAAAGGTCATTCTGCAGACGGCCGGGCTTTCGCTGGTTGGCCTGTCGAACATCTTGCTCTACTCGAATGCGACGAATTACTTTGGTCTTGATGGCAGGCTCAATCCGTTTACCCACACGTGGAGTCTTGCCGTCGAAGAGCAATTCTATCTGTTCTATCCGCTTTTCCTGATTTTCTTTACCCGCCGGAGCCGGCCCTTGCTGGCCTCTGCGCAGAGGATCATTGTAACGCTTGCCGTCGCCACTGCGGCTTCCTACGCCTCATTTGTCTACTTTTCCGCAGTTCAACCGATGGCGGCCTTTTACCTTGCTCCGATGCGCTTTTGGCAAATCTCCATCGGTTGCCTGATCAACCTTCTGGGTGCTCGCCTGCATGGTTCGGCGGGGCAAGGATGGCTGTTGGGAGGCGCTGCAATTGTCTTGCCTATCTTGCTTCTGGGCCACTACGACGGCGGCGTTGTGGCAACAACCTTGTCGTGTGGCGCGGTTGCGATCCTGCTCGCCTTCGGTTCCGACAATGGGCGCAGCCTTCCGGTCAGGACCCTGACCCTAGCGCCGATCAGGTTTGTGGGAAGGATCTCTTATTCTCTCTATCTCTATCATTGGCCGTACTTCCTGATTTTTGGCCACACAGTCGGGCATTCAACGATCACCACGCTTTTGGCGGCGCTGTTGACGTTTCCGTCCGCTGTATTCTCCCGAGAGGTGTTCGAGAAGCGATGGCGCGAGAATCTGACACGTCATGCGCCGCGCCGCATCATAATCTCCGGGGCGATATCCCTGGTGACTGCCATGCTGTTGATCGGCGCGGTCTTTCCTGTCATCGCCAAATCTTACAGTTCTGTCCTAGCGCGGGCCATCGACATCAAGCCGGTCGAGAGTTGGCCTGTCGTAAAATGCCATGGTGCCGAGGCTTTGAAGGAGTTTGCTGATCCGCTGGTTTCTTGCCTCGGCCGTGCTCCGGATACGAGGCGGACCGTCTTCATTGTCGGAGACAGTCACGCGGCAGAGATGACATTCCCGTTTCAAACCCTCGCCGATCAGCACAGTTTCGCCGTTGATTTCATCAACACAGAGTCGAAGGCTGACTTCCCCTATGCATTTTTCACGGATGGTCCTGTTTCCGGGGACAAGGTACTGAAGCAGATCATGATGGTCGCCGATCGAGGGGATATTCTGGTGATCGCCTTCCACCGTGGCCGTCTGAATGAAACACGCGATGCGCAAATCGCGCTGGATCAGCCCGTCGAGATTAACGATCAAGAGAAAAATTTCCTCTCGAACATGCGCCAGTGGCTGCCGAAATTGGGTGGAATCGGTGTCAAGGTTCTTCTGATGAAAGACACCCCGCTTTTGGCTTCTGTGATCCCGGTGGAAAGCTGCGCCATTCAGGCGAAAGTCTATGGTCAAAACTCCTGCCGGGTGGCCTTTGCACAGGATGATCACACAAGAACGCGACAGACCCGGATATTCAACACGCTCCAGCAAGAGTTTCCCGGTGATGTCGCCGTCTTTGATCCTGCCCCGTCGCTGTTTTCCGATGGTCAATTCGATCCGGTGCGCCCGGACGGATCGTATCGCATGATGGACTGGAATCATTTGTCAGTGACAGAGGCGAAAACCTTGGCGGTGCCGATCTGGGCGATGATCCAACGCGCCGGTTTCTGGTGATGCGGAAACCGATTCGCCGTTTTCCGAGGCCTCAGGTCGTTGCCAAGGCCGCAGCCAGTGCCGCCGCGACGCGGTCTTGATCCGCTTCGGTCAGCCCGTAATAGATCGGCAGGCTGATCGCGTGGCGGTAATAAGCTTCAGCCACCGGGAAATCGCCCCAGGCAAAGCCCCGCGCCTGCCAGAAGGGCTGCGTGTGGACCGGGATGTAATGCACATTCACGCCGATCCCGGCAGCGCGGAGTTCGGGGAAGATCCGGTCCCGTTCGGGGACCTGCACCGGGTAAAGGTGCAGTGCCGAGTAGCTGTCGGGCGATTGTGCGGGAAGGGTGACCGGCAGATCGGCCAGCAGAGCGTCGTAGCGCTGAGCCAAAGCGTGGCGGCGTGCCACGAATTCCTGCAGCCGGGTCAGTTGCGACAGGCCTAGGGCCGCCTGCAACTCGGTCATGCGGTAGTTGTAGCCCAAGGCGACCTGCTCGTAATACCAACCCCGCGGCACGGTCTCGGCCTGCATCAGCCCAGGTTCTCGCGTCACGCCATGAGAGCGGTACAGTTGCATCCGCGCGGCCAGTTCGGAATCGTTGGTGGTGGCCAGACCACCCTCTGCGGTGGTGATGATCTTGACCGGGTGAAAGGAGAACACGGTGATATCGGAATGCGCGCAGTTACCGATCGGCTGGTTGCGATACGACCCTCCGATGGCATGCGAGGCATCCTCGATCACCCGCACGCCATAGCGGCGCGCCAGAGTGCCAATCTCGACCATATCCGCGCTTTGGCCGGCGAAATGCACGGGGATCAGGACCTTGGGCAGCTTGCCCTCGGCTTCAGCAGTCGCCAGCTTGGCGGCCAGTGCAGAAACAGACATGCAATAGGTTGCGCTGTCTATGTCGACGAAATCCACCGTCGCGCCGCAATACAACCCGACATTGGCGGAAGCCACGAAGGTGTTGGGCACCGTCCAAAGCACATCACCCGGCCCCAGTTCCAGCGCCATACAGGCGATGTGCAGGGCTGAGGTGGCCGAGTTTACCGCCACACCGTGCGCGGCACCAACCTCGGCACAGATCGCCGCTTCGAACTTCGGCACCGCAGGGCCTTGGGTCAGGAAATCAGACCGCAGAACATCAACCACCGCATCGATATCGGTTTGCGAAATGTCCTGACGGCCATAAGGAATCATCAGAATTGCCCGATCTTTTCAGCGTTGTCCGTCATCCACTGCTGCAAATCCTCGATCGGCATCCAAGCGGCGTTGTTGTCCGAGGAATAGGCGAAATTCTCGGCAACGGCGCGGCCGTCGCGGATGCGGACCGGGTCTTTCGACCAGTTGTGGATCGCCGGGATGATCTTGAAATGCTCGTCATATTCATAGGTGTGAGGCGCGTCCTCGACCCCGATCATCTGTTCGTGCAGCTTCTCGCCGGGCCGGATGCCGACCGTCTCATGCGCTGACCCCGGAGCCACCGCGCGGGCGATGTCGACGATATTCATCGACGGGATCTTCTTCACATAGATCTCGCCGCCGACCATGTCATCAAAGGCATGCCAGACAAGTTCTACACCCTGTTCCAGCGAGATCATGAAGCGGGTCATCCGCGGGTCGGTGATCGGGATGACACCCTTGTCCTTGATCGACAGGAAGAACGGAATGACCGACCCGCGCGAGCCCATGACATTGCCATAGCGCACCACCGAGAAACGGCACTTGTCCGCGCCGGAGTAAGAATTGCCCGCGACAAACAGCTTGTCGGAGCAAAGCTTCGTCGCGCCATACAAGTTGATCGGGGCCGAGGCCTTGTCGGTCGACAGCGCCACGCAGCGTTTGACACCCTTGTCGATGCAGGCGTCGATCACGTTCATGGCGCCATTGATGTTGGTCTTCACACACTCGAAGGGGTTGTATTCCGCCGTGGGCACGATCTTGGTGGCGGCGGCATGGACCACAAAATCAACCCCGTCCATCGCGCGGTACAGCCTGTCACGGTCGCGCACGTCGCCGATGAAGAAGCGCACCTCCGGCAGGTGACCGTAAAGCTTGGCCATCTCCCACTGCTTCATCTCGTCACGCGAGTAGATGATGATGCGGCGTGGCTTGTATTTGGCCAGCGTCATCGGCACGAAGCGAGAGCCGAAGGACCCAGTGCCGCCGGTCAGAAGAATGGTAGATCCGGTCAGCATGGCGCGCTCCTTGGGGGTCGGTTCCTGCGCGGGATGCCTGCCGCGCGACATCCTTTGTGTCTAGTGCCAGTCCGTGCTCTTGTCCACAGCACCCCAAGCCGGTGGGAGGGGCCTTGCCTTCGGGCGGGCTTGCGTATTTCATCCCAGCTGGATGCCGGAGAGCCAGATGACCACAGTGACGCCGCGCCTGGCGCTTGGGACCGTGCAGTTCGGGCTGGCTTACGGTGTGTCCAACACGCAGGGTCGCCCGGATGAGGCGGAAGTGGCCGCCATTCTGACGCTGGCAAGGGGGCAAGGGGTCGATACGCTCGACACTGCCCCGGCCTATGGCGAAAGCGAGGCGGTGCTGGGCCGGGTGGGAACGGCCATGTTCCGCGTCATCTCTAAGGTGCCGAAACTGCCCGCCGACCTGCCCGATGTGCGGGGCTTCATCCTCGCCGGGGTGCGGGAAAGTCTGGCCCGGCTGGGCCTGCTGCGCCTGCAGGGGCTTTTGCTGCATGACCCCGAGGATCTGACCTCCGCCCGTGGCCCGGTGATCCGCGACGCGGTGCTGGAGGCGCAGGCGCTGGGGTTGGTGGAAAAGGTCGGCCTGTCGATCTATGCCCCCGATCGGCTGGAGGCCTTCACCAAACTGCTGACACCGCAGATCGTGCAGGCGCCGTTCAACATCCTTGACCAGCGGCTGGTGGCCTCGGGCTGGGCCGACCGGCTGCAGGCGATGGGGGCCGAGGTGCACGTGCGGTCGGCCTTCCTGCAAGGGCTGCTGCTGTTTCCGCCCTCGGCAAGGCCTGCGAAGTTCGCCTCTTATGGCGCGGTCTGGCAGGCTTGGGACCGGTGGCTTGCAGCTACCGGCCTGTCCCCGCTAGAGGCCTGCCTGCGCTTTGTGGCGATGCATCGCCAAGTGGACCGCATCGTTGTAGGGGTGAACTCCGCTGCCGAACTCGCCGCCATCGCGGCGGTGGCGGATGCGCCCTTGACCTCCTTGCCGGATTGGCCCAACGACGTCGAGCCAAGATTGATCGACCCTTCGACGTGGAGCAGCCTGTGAACACTGTTGCAATCGTTCAGGCCCGCATGGGCTCGACCCGACTGCCGGGCAAGGTGATGCGCGAACTTGCCGGCAAGCCGATGATCGCCGTGCTGCTGGAGCGTCTGGCACGCGCCACGCGGGTGGATGAGATCGTTCTGGCCACTTCCACCGACCCGCGCAACGACAAGCTGGCGGCCTTAGTCACGGAACTCGGCTACCGCGTTGTGCGCGGCGATGAAGTCGATGTGATGAGCCGTTTCCTTCTGGCGGCCCGTCAGACCAAGGCCGATGTTGTGGTGCGCATCACCGGCGATTGCCCATTGGTTGACCCAGCGGTGGTGGACCGGGTGATCGATGCCTATGCGGCTTCTGGCGTCGACTATTGCAGCAACGCGGCCCCGCCGACCTATCCCGACGGGCTGGATACGGAGGTCTTCTCGCTGACGGCCCTCGAACGCGCCGCAGCTGAGACGGATGCCGCCTTCGATCATGAACATGTGACCCCCTACTTGCGCATGTCGGGCCGGTTCACCACTCTGAACGTGCAGAATGCCGAGGACCGCTCTGCCATGCGCCTGACGGTGGACGAGGCGTCCGACCTTGCCGTGATGCGCGGCGTTTTCGCGCATTTTGCGCCCGACATTCACTTTGGCTGGGACCGCGTGGTCCGGCTCGCGGATACCGATCCGCAGCTTTTCGCAGCCAATGCTTCTATTCAGAACAACGAGGGATCCAAGATGTCCAACGGTCAAAAGCTTTGGAAACGCGCCAAGGAGATCATTCCCGGCGGCAACATGCTTCTCTCGAAACGCTCGGAAATGTTCCTGCCAGAACAGTGGCCCAGCTATTTCAGCAAGACCCGGGGTTGTTCGGTCTGGGACTTGGATGGGACCGAATACCGCGACATGTCGTTGATGGGGGTGGGAACCAACACGCTGGGCTATAGCCACCCGGAGGTTGATGCAGCCGTCATCGCCACCGTGCAGGCGGGCAATATGTCGACGCTGAACTGCCCGGAAGAGGTGGCACTGGCCGAAAAGCTGATCGAACTTCATCCTTGGGCCGAGATGGTGCGTCTGGCCCGCACCGGGGGCGAGGCCAACGCCATCGCCGTTCGCATCGCACGCGCCGCCAGCGGGCGGGACGAGGTGGCGATCTGCGGCTATCATGGCTGGCACGACTGGTATCTGGCCACCAACCTTGGCAACGAGCGTGGGTTGGACGGTCACCTGTTGCCCGGCCTTGACCCGAACGGCGTGCCGCGGGCGCTGCTGGGCACCGTGCATCCCTTCGAATACAACAACCTGCCGCAGCTGGTGGCCCTTCTGGACCAGCACCCGATCGGCGTGATCAAGATGGAAGTCTCGCGCAACGCAGGCCCGGCACCCGGCTTCCTTGAAGAAATCCGCGCGCTGGCGACAGCCCGCAACATCGTGCTGGTGTTTGACGAATGCACCTCGGGCTTCCGCGAGACCTATGGCGGGTTGCACAAGAAATATGGGGTGGAGCCGGATCTGGCGATCTTCGGCAAGGCCTTGGGCAATGGCTATGCCATCACCGCGGTGATCGGGCGGCGGTCGGTCATGGATGCGGCGCAGACAAGCTTCATCTCCTCGACCTTCTGGACCGAACGGATCGGCCCCAGCGCCGCCGTCCGCACCCTGGACATCATGGCCGAGGTCAAGTCGTGGGACGCCATAACCGCCATCGGCCACAAGGTCCGCGCGGGCTGGCAGGCTGTCGCCGATGCACACAGGCTGAAGATCGCGATCGCAGGACTGCCCAGCCTGTCGACCTATGCCTTCCAGGCGGCAAGTGCCTTGGAATACAAGACCCTTGTCACGCAAGAAATGCTGGCGAAAGGCTGGCTTGCCAGCACCAATTTCTACGCCTCCATGGCCCATACGGACGAAATCATTGCCGACTATTTCGCCGACCTTGACCCAGTGTTCGCCCTGATCGCCGAGTGCGAACACGGCGGGCGCAAGGTGGCGGACCTGCTGAAGGGCCCTGTCTGCCATGCGGGCTTCAAGCGGCTGAATTGAGACTGTCGGGCCTGGTCCGGGAAATCGTCCGTTCGGCGTCAGGTCATATTTCATTCAGGAGCCGTTTTTGCGATGACGATAAACGTGAAGCCAAATGGAGACTACACGTTCGAGTTGCGCTTGGATGTGGATCCTAAATTTGCCTATGACCCCGATGATTTCCTGCTGTCGCATGACCGGCATTTTATCGAGGTGACCAATAAGGGCGGGAAGACTGGACCGGATGCAACAAGTAGCCTGCTGCACATCTACCGGGCCGGGCGCTGCGTCCTTGTGGTACCGATGCGCAAGCGCGGCCCGGTAGGCTTGACGACGGGTTACAGCGGTTTCCTGCTACCGGCCAACTCCAAAGAAAGCGCGATCCGGTCCGCGCTCGTCGGCCTCAGGGCGTTCTTCCGACAGAACCGCAACAAGCGCTTTGAACTGCAGCAGTCGGTGTGGCGAAAGTCTGTCAACAATCCGCATCGCGAAGCTTTGATCTTGCGCATCGTTTCCGAGTATTTCTCGGCTGACCTCATGCCAAGCCGAGTCCTTGATCTGACCCCGATGATCGAGGCTACCGAAGAATGTCTGCTGGCACTGTACGATCAAAAGGTTCGCAATCAGATCCGAAATGCGAAGACCAGCGATATGGAGATTGTGACGAAGAATCTGCACGAAGGAGCGGCGATCCAGATGCTGGTGGAAATGCTGACCGAAACCCATGCTTGCATGGACGTCGCCCGTCAGGCGACCAAAATGCGGACGCGGGAACTGCAGCGGATGATTGACGAGTTTTCATCTTACCTTCGATCCGGGGGAAGGGTCGTCTTTAGTGTTGCCCGAGTTTCCGGAAGATGCATCTCGGCCAATATATTCGTTCTGTTCAATGGAACTGCACTGTATCACACGGCCTTTTTTCTGGATGAATACAAGAAGACAAACATCATGCCGGTGCTTATGCATCGAAACATCCTAGAGTCAGCTCGTTCAGGTGCGAAAATGATCGAGTTGGGTCGTGTGATCGAATTCGACAGGAAGAGCCTTAATCTGGATGCCTACAAGGCGCAGTTTTCCAATGACATCAGATTCGCACTTCGTATCCGCTTTGGGTGGATCTGGATTCCAGATTGGGTCAGGAGCACTTTTGGGCGATCGTTTTAGATTTCAGTCGCTCTGGCCGATCCGACCGTCCATCTGGTTCGCCCCGCCTGTCGAAGGCCGTTCGCAATCGGCTGGCATGAATTCTTGAAAACGGATATGATTGACCCACCCGATGATAAACGAAAGAAGTGAACTTGAATATTCGCCTGTTCTGCAATTACCCCAGCCGGCTCGGGCCATTGTCATTCTTGACGAAGCTAAAGGAGCTTGCCGGGGATAGCATCGAAAGCTGTGTCCACCTCGGCGATACGGATGCCGATTTCAAGGGGACGTCGCTTGCGCGGATGGATGCGCGGCGCGCGAACAGCGGGCATTTGATGGACGGCCAAACCTTCCGGGGTGCCAACCGCCGTATTCTGGCCGAACCGGAGTTTCCGCAATGGATGGAAACCGCGGTGGATCATATGAACCGCTTTGGCCCGGCCTATCGCTACCGCCCCCACCATCTGCGAAGCCTGCACGATCACGTCGGGTACTATCATATTCTGACAGATGTCATGGCGACCAAATTGATCGAGGCGCGCTCCACCCATGTTCTATTCTTCAATATCCCGCATCTGGTTTACGACACCGCGCTTTATCAGGCGGCGCGTTCGCTTGGTCTGAAGACGGTCATCCTGACCCAATCGTCTTTCCCCAATCTGGCCTTCTCGATGGAGAAGATTTCCGACTACGGTCGGTTCGTTCCCGTCAGTACGTCAGCACCCTGGCCGATTGAGCGGGGGCGCGCGACAGAATTGTTCTACATGCCAAAAATGGATGGCAAGGCCGCAAGGAAAGGTCGTCTTAATCTGAAAGGGTTTGGTCAATTCCTGGCCTATACTGCAACGCAGAAACCGCTGTCGACCCTCAATCCCTTTTATGTTGAACGGACAATGTCTCGTATGAGCCGGATTTACAGCGCGTTTCCGAAATGGCGTGACCCATTCGGCCGTTTCTTTCATGAAAACGAACTGGCCTATTTCGAGCAACTGGCTGAATACGAGGGCCAAGAGGTCGATCTGGATTGCAAGTTCGTGTACTTTCCCTTGCATCTGCAGCCCGAGATGACAACCTCGGCGCTGGGCGATCGTTACCGGGATCAGGTCCTTGCGATCGAAGATTTGTCCCGAACTTTGCCGCCGGATTGGCTGATTTACGTCAAGGAAAACCCCAAACAAGGCGCTTACGCCCGAGGGCCGCTGTTCTTTCAGCGGCTGCAGCGCATTCCGAATGTGCGGTTCATGCCGTCGGATGCCAACACCCATGCGTTGACTGCCAAATCGCAGTTCGTAGCCGTGATCACCGGCACGGCCGGGTGGGAGGCGATCACGAAGGGTAAACCTGCCGTTGTCTTCGGCCATATCTGGTTTCGCATGTTGCCAGGGATTTTCGAATTCCGCCAAGATCTGGACCCTGCGGCGATTGCCGCTACGCAGATTGACCATGGCGCACTGGAAGCCGCAGCCGGGGCGCTGGCAGCCAGGGGCCACCCCGGCGTCGCTGTTCGGGGTTGGGAGAAGATCGTCAAAGACTTCGATCCTCAGAAGAATGTCACCTCCATCGCGACCGCAGCGATGGGCCTGTTGCGCGGCGACATTCCCTTCTCGTTTGCAAGCCCTGCACCCTGAAGCGGTCGAAGAGACCACGACGATTGGGCGAGAATGCTTTGGCTTTTCGTCCGCCATGCAAGCTGGTACCAGACTCGTGTAGCTGACGGATGGCAGCCATTTGGCTCAATGAGCACGATTCCCGTTCATGTCTTGCCAGTCTAAAAGAATCAAAGACAGTGTCTCTGTTGATGAGCCTGGTGGAATGATCCAAGCGCCTGTCTGTCACAAGTCCTGCCTCTCCTAACTCGCGATGACCAATATCGGGCAGGTGCGGAGTTGTCCGATGCAGGTTCGGGGCCTCGCGGAAAGCAGTTACGGGCGTAACCTTGCCGCAATCCTCGAACGGACGAAGGTAGCGCTTGGTTCAGGCAGCCACACCGACATGCTGCAGGTTTTTGCCGGCATTGACGTTCAAAATGCTGCGCAGCATTCTAACGTTTGCGCTGATGGTTTCATCCTCGGTCTGCCCGAGGGTCCATATGCACTAGAAGACATGGGTCGGGTCAAGGTCGCGGATCAGTGCGGCGGCATCGGAGGCCAGAAGGTTGACGCTGCGCGAAATCATGTGGCTGGCCCCAAATGCGGGGCGGCACGACGGGCCGGTGATCTGCCTGCCGCCGAGATTGCGCAGATGCCGGACCAGGTTCAGGCCGAGGATGCCGGTCGCTCCGACGATGAGCGCGCGCTTTTGCTATATGGGAACCTCCATTTCGCGCAGAGTGTCATTTCCTGGTTCCAGGCGAAATCACTGAAGGGTCATAAGTGAGGTGGGCTGAAGTCGCGAATGCTGCCCCATGTCCGGCTAGATGTCTGAGATCGATGTCTTTGTGAAAGTGGTGGAAGGCGGCAGTTTCTCGGTGGAGGCCCAGATATTGCGGCTGTCGCCTTCGGACGTCTACAAGACCGTGGCGCGGATCGAAGGGCGGCTGGGTCTGCCCTCGGCGGTCAGGTCCACATGCAAGCTACGGCTGACGGCGAGGGGAAGAATTGCTTTGCACGCGGCAAGCAGATACTAGCGGATATCGACCGGCTCGAGACGGGGCTGCGGGAAAGTGCCGGACAGATTGGCGAGCTGCTGCGCGTCAGTTGCAACGAGCCCTTTGGTCTTCACAAGGTGGCCCCGCTGATCCCGAAGTTTCTGGAGACCTATCCGGACATCAGCCCTGATGTCAGCCTGTCGTACAATGCCGTCGCTCTGATCCGCGATGGCATTGACCTTGCGGTCGGAACCGGCGTTCTGGCGGACAGCACGATCCGCGCCCGGCGGCTGATCGCCTCCCTCCTGCCCCGTTGTGGAGCAAACCCTTCCCCCCCGACTGGCCGCCAACTGACCTGCAGGGGGAATTCCCGGCCCCATCAAGGCACCAGCACCGCAGCCCCGTCAAAGCGGCCCGCCCGCAGATCGGCCAAAGCCTCGTTCGCCCGTTGCAGCGGATAGGTCGTGGTGCGGATCACAATGTTCATCCGGGGCGCCTGATCCAGAAAGTCGATGCCGTCCTGCCGTGTCAGATTGGCGACCGAGCGGATCTGGCGCTCCTCCCACAGGTCGGTATAGGGAAAGCTTGGGATATCGCTCATGTGGATGCCGGCGCAGATTACGCGGCCGCCTTTGCGGACAACCTTCAAAGCCGCCGGAACCAGCGCACCCACCGGGGCGAACAGGATCGCGGCATCAAGCAGTTCTTGCGGCGCCATGTCAGAGCCACCGGCCCAGACCGCCCCAAGGCTGCATGCGAAGGTCTGGGTTCTCACATCCCCGGGCTGGGTGAAGGCAAAGACCTTTCGACCCTGCCAGCCAGCGACCTGCGCCACAATATGGGCCGAGGCACCAAAGCCGAAGAGCCCCACCGTCTTGGCCTCGCCCACCATGCCCAGGGCGCGCCAGCCAATCAACCCTGCGCACAGCAACGGCGCAAGGGATACATCGCTGCCCACCTCTCCCAGCGGAAAGGCGAAGCGGGCGTCGGCGATTGTGGCCGTCGCAAAGCCTCCATCGCGGGTGTAGCCGGTGAAGATCGGATAATCGCAGAGGTTTTCCTGCTGAATCTGGCAATAGGGGCAGGTGCCGCAGGTCTGGCCCAGCCACGGAATACCGACACGCTGGCCTTTCGAGAGCCCCGTGACGCCAGACCCGATCTCGTCGATGCGACCGACGATCTCGTGTCCCGGGATGATTGGCACCTGTGGATTCCGAAGTTCGCCATCCACCACGTGCAGATCGGTCCGGCAGACCCCGCAGGCCGTAATCCCGACGCGAATTTGCCCCAGGCCCGGGTGGCGGTCAGGCAACTCGGTCCAGTCGAGCCGGGCGCCGATCTTGTTCAAGACCATCGCATGCATGGCAGTCTCCTTTTCCGGGTGCCGTTCTGGCGCACTTGTCTTGACCGGCACGGTATCGGTCGCAGTCTGAAGGCAGGTTCAAATGCTTCAGGCAGAACATGCGACTGGCCCCGCTGCGAATTGGCCGCAGATCGACGCCCCGAACGCTAGGCTCGGGCGAAACGCAATCACAGCCTCGGAAACTACGCAGGGCGATGGCTCCCATAGGCGTTGAAGGGCTTCGGCGCATGATTCCGCCCATTTCCCCCTTCACTCTCGCCTGAAACTGCGCCGAAGGCCTGCAATTTGGTGGTGCGCAAATAAGCAGGTGGCGGGGCAGGCCTGTTCCACCAAGCCCGCCGCTTGCTTTTTGCCCGCCCCCAAGGCCGCGCTGACCCTGACTTGGCGGCTCGGGTTCCGGCGAAAGCGTCTGGTCCGGGAGCTGTCACCCGCGGGGGAGACATCCCCGCAGGGCGCACGGCGGGACAAAAGCCCGGGAGACCTCGTCAGGCCAGGGGATTGGCGGCGCGATGGTCCGTCTTTCCCAGTTTCATTGGAAAGGAAGACCCATGTTCACGCGCCTCAGCCTTGTTGCAACGATCGCCGTTCTCGGCACCCTTGCCACCGCCCCTGCACAGGCTGAGGTCAAGAAGGATTTCAAGGCCGCCTGGTCACTCTACGTTGGTTGGATGGCCTGAGGCTATGCCATGGATCACGGCACCGTCAAGAAATGGGCTGACAGATACGGTCTGACGATCGAGGTGACCCAGTTCAACGACTATGTGGAATCGATCAATCAATGCACTGCCGGCAGCTTTGAGGCGGTGACGGTCACCAACATGGACGCCTTGTCGATCCCGGCAGGCGCCGATCCCCTACCTTTTCGCGCCGAGGGTCGCGGCAAAGAACTGAAGGATAAGTTCGTTGATCTGCCGGTGCGCTTCAACGGCTCCGACCGGTCCGGATTGCCCAAGCCAACCGAGGGCGGGTTGCATGGCCGGAAGGTCGGTGAAGTCGACGTGAAACAGGCCATGCAACTCCACCAGCCGGCCATGTTCGCTGTGCGATAGGGCTTCGGCAATCGTTGTGGCCTGCGCGGCTATCTCGTCCTCCGGCCACCCCCCGGAGGCCTTGCGTTCCAGGCGCTGATCCTCGGACGGGCGGCTGATCCACAGGGCGGGCTGACGCAGGCCCTTTCTTGCAACATCGGTAGGGACGGGGGCATCCATCATCACACAGGCGTCGATGCGGGCCTCCGTCGAGCAGGCCTGCGCTGTCACGAGGGCGCCAAGCGACATGCCCATGGAACCCACATGATCCAGGTCCAGCATTCCATGCAGGTCATCCGCCGGATCGCCATTGATTTGCGCCAGCCGGTCCAACACCACCCCGACATCGGCTGCAAAATAGGGCAGGATGCTGCCGTCGGCTGCCAGTGCCTTGGCAAAACGAGGGGGCAAGGCCTCACTTGTCTTGCGGTACGAGGGGGCGATGACCGCAGTGGCCTCCTCGCGGGTCAGGCCTTTGATGATCTGACCGCCCGGCAGCACGGTGGCTGCCACCGCGCCCGGTTGGTTCAGGGTGACGACGATGTAGCCCCGCGCTGCCAGTGCCGTCGTCTGGAAGCTTCCCATCTGCATGTAGCCGGTCACTCCGGGAAGATAGAGGATTACCGGAAAGGGCCCGCCCGCCGCAGGCTGCGCAGCATCTGTCCATGGCGCGCGCAGGCGACCCATCCCGCCCAGAAAGGCCCGAGAGATCCAGCCGTGGCGCTGGACCATGGCATCGATCTGCGGCCCGGCATCGGGGAGATAGTCAGCTTGGGAGCCTGCTTCCCGAGCCGGATAGAGGATCTGAAACGGCACGACGCGCAACGGTGCCCCAGAAAACAGATCCGGCCTTGAGGCGTCCGTGACAGAGGCATCCTCGGCGCCAATCAAGACGCCAACCGGGATTGGCAGTGCCAGCATTGGCAGGCCGAAACGGAGAAACCCTGCGACAGCAACCGTCAGCAGGATGCCGAGGCTGAAGAGGACGCGCCTCGCTCGCGTGCCGACTTTCCACCCATTCGGGTTCGGAACCAAGGACCTTCGGTCCGGCGCGGGCAGCCGCATCGAGGGACCGCAGAGCCACACCAGCGCCGCGACCGGTCCGAACAGCACGGTAAAAAGCAGCGCTGGGCTGTAATATGGGTCGAAACTGCCGAACAGGCCCCAGACCGAATTGCTCATCATATGAAACAGGACGGCGATCAGAAGGCTTTGGCCGGCGTTGGTCACCAGCCAGACCATGACGATCCGCATCAGGATCATCGCCAGTCCATGCCACAGGATCCACAGTGGGGCGCGGCCCGCCAGGACCAGCGGGACGACATGCCAAATGGCCCAGACCGCCCCGATGGCAAGTGCTGCTGACAGGGCCGAATGGCGCCGGGTCAGGCGGGGAAGGGCATATCCCTGCCAGCCGATCTCCTCGGCAACCGCGCCGAGGAAGAACAGCAAGAATGCCGGGAGGATCGCGCTTGGCGGCAACAGGGCCAGCGCCGGTAAATCGGAGCCCGACAGCCAGATCACACCCGCTGTGACAGCGAAAGCCAATGGCATGACCCCCAATGCGACCAAAATCCATGTGGCCCGGAGAATGCCTGGGGCATGGAATGCGCTAACAAGCAGGGCGCGGGTCGCAGAAGTACCCCTCTGCCGCGCCACCAAGGTAAGGGCCACGAGCATGGGCAGGCAAGCCATCAGGGCGCTGATCGGCAGGGCAGGGGCAAAAGGCAAGGACAGTCTGGTCACGCCCAACACGTAGAACGGCAGCGACAGGATCAGGACCAGCCCGAAATACCACAAGGCCGCGTCGTCTTTACCGGTCACTTCTGCGGGCTCCTTGAAGGGAATGAAAATCGGGTCG
The DNA here is from genome assembly GCA_947371955.1 of Paracoccaceae bacterium. Lineage (GTDB taxonomy): Bacteria > Pseudomonadota > Alphaproteobacteria > Rhodobacterales > Rhodobacteraceae > Stagnihabitans. The sequence goes on from CANBRQ010000008.1 coordinate 44,557, forward strand.
CACAGCGTACCCAAGCCGGTGGCTTGCGCCGATGCCAGTCCAGCCTGACCCGATCGCCTGAAAGGTGCTTTGACCTGGATCAGCGCCAAACACTTGGTACCGGCTGGCCAAGCATCCAAAGACCTGCTTGAGTCATTACAATCCTTCCCGACCTTTGGCCTTGTCGTTTTGAACCCACGCGAATCAGCGGAGCCGTCTATGAAGCTGACATAAGGACCGTTGGAGAGGCATCGATGCTGGAATCTTGGCGCTGGTTCGGACCGCTTGACCGGATAACCCTGCCGCAGATCGCCCAAACCGGCGCGCGCGGCATCGTGACCGCCCTGCATGACGTGCCCTACGGCGCGGTCTGGACCTTGGACGCCATCAATGCCCGCAAAACGTTGATCGAGGGGGCGGGACTTGGCCTGCATTGGGCGGTGGTCGAAAGTCTGCCGGTGCATGATCGCATCAAGCGAGGCGAGGGCGATCTGGCCCTGCTGTTCGCCAACTACCGGACCTCGCTGGAGAATCTGGCCGCTGCCGGCATCCGGACCATTTGCTACAACTTCATGACGGTGGTGGATTGGATCCGCACCGACCACGATCTGCCAATGCGGGGAGGCGGGCGCGCGCTTTCGTTCAGTGCCGCCAAGATGGCAGCGTTCGAGCGTCACATGCTGGGGCGCGACATTGCCGAGGACTACCCGCCCGAGGCCATTCTGGCGGGCGATGCCTGGTTCGCCTCCAGCACGGCGACGGATCGGGCAGACCTTCTGGCCAAGATCATGGCCGGTCTGCCCGGTTCCTACGACCGCTTCTCGGTAGAGGGTTTGCAAGCCGAACTGGCCAAGTATGACGGTCTGACGGTGGACCGCCTGCGCGCCAATCTGGGCCGCTTTCTTGATGAGGTGATCCCCACCGCCGAGCGTCTTGGCCTGCGGCTGTGCATCCATCCCGATGATCCGCCGCGTCCGGTCTTTGGCCTGTCGCGGATCGCATCGTCCGAGGAGGATCTGGCCTGGATACTGAATCGCACCGTCAGCCCTGCCAATGGGATAACCTTCTGCGCCGGTGCCCTTGGGGCCAACCGGGCCAATGACTTGCCCCGGATCGCCCGGCGCTTTGCGCCTCGGGTGCATTTTCTGCATCTGCGCTCGGTAGAACACGCTCCTGACGGGTCGTTCCACGAGGCCGCCCACTTGGAGGGGTACGGTGATCTGCCCCGGTTGGTGGCGATCTTCCTGCGGGAAGAGGCGCGCCGCCGGGCCCAGGGCCGCACCGATGCCGACCTGCCGTTTCGCCCCGACCACGGCCACGAGCTTCTGTCCGACATCGGTGGCGGCACCCATCCCGGCTATCCGCTGATTGGCCGCTTGCGCGGGTTGGCCGAATTGCGCGGCGTGATCGCAGCCACCCAGATCGCACAGTTCGAGGCGCGCTGCACCCGGCTGACCGCCGATCTGGGCCTTGGCTCTGACGTGCTGGCGGTCACGCCGCTGACCGGAGGTGTTGCCTCTGACATCGCCCGGGTCGATCTGCCCAGCGGCCCGATCTGCGTGAAGTTCGCCCTGCCCAAACTGAAGGTCGCGGCCGACTGGTACGCCCCCGTCCATCGCAACCGCGCCGAGTATCAGTGGCTAGCGGCAGCAGGCGAGGTTGCGCCAGCCTCGGTCCCGCGGCTTCTGGGCCGCAGTGCCGTGCTCAACGGTTTTGCGATGGAGTTTCTGCAAGGCGATCAGGTCTATCTGTGGAAAGCAGCGCTTCTGGCGGGTGCGGCACCGCGCGGTGAGGCGGCGCTGGTGGCTGATGTGCTGGGCCGCATTCATGCCCGGTCAACCGCACCGGATTTCGATGTGGTCCCGTTCCAGAACCGCGACGATTTCAACGCGATCCGGCTGGAGCCCTATCTGCGCCACACCGCGCTCCGCCATCCCGATCTGGCAGCCGGGCTGCAAGGTTTGGCCGATCAGCTTTACGGCTCCAGTCGCGCGCTGGTGCATGGCGATATCAGCCCCAAGAACATTCTGATTCGCGATGGCGTGCCGGTGATCCTTGACGCCGAATGCGCCACCATGGGGGATCCAGTCTTCGACGTGGCCTTCTGCATGAACCATCTGGTGCTGAAGTCGCTTCACCTGCCCGCGATGGCTGCGGCTTATCTGTCGGAGGTGATCAACTTCTGGCGCCAATACGCCCGCCACGTGACTTGGGAGGACCCTGCGGTCTTGGAAACCCGGCTGATGGCCCTGCTTCCCGCGCTCATGCTGGCGCGCGTCGATGGCAAGTCCCCGGTCGAGTACCTTGATGCCTCGGCACAGGCGCAGGTTCGCTGCCTTTCGCGCGGGCTGATCACCGCGCCGGCGACGGGTCTTGCTGCATTCGTCGACAGGGTGGCGGCGACGAGCCGCAATTGACCACATCTGGAGCTTGGGATGGAACCGATGGGCAAGATTGCGGTGCCGATGTTGGTCGAGGGGTTAGGCCCTTTGTTTTATGGGCGACCGGGCGGGTTGCGGGCTTTGGCTGAAGCTGGCGCGTCCCGGCCTTGATGCAGCCGACCATGTCGACGTAGGCTGGATTGTCGCGAGCTTTGACCGGATCGACGTGCTTGCCGTCGTCGAAGGCTATCGTCGTCAGCTGGTCCAGGGCCGTTTTAGCGTCGAGTTGCGGGCGACCCGATCTTTGCAGATCGACAAGGCTATCCGGCTCTGGAACGCCTTGGCCAAATCTCGACCGGAACGGTTGCGCCATTTCTGCCGGAGCCGCAACGGAAGCGTTGGCACACCTACCTTTGGCTTGGGGAAGATCGCTTGAACATGGAACGACACTTGGCAGCCGAAGCCGCGCGGCTGTTCCGGCCAAGGTCGTAAAATATCGTTATTCAGTCCAAGGTGCCGCCACAATCGGCACAGCAGACGCAGTCGCTGCGGGAACCTAGGGCGCAGAAGACAAGTGGGCGGAGGACGCTCGAGCCTGGCCATCAGTGCTTCGCTTTTGGCTTTTAGTGTAAAATTATGACAATCTTGTATACCCTTTAGTGTGCGTGCGGGGCCCAACCTGCCTCTTGCGAGCTTGAAGCAAAACCTTTAGCTAACTGCAATTGAGGTTAGTGATAAAATTGTATGGGAATCAAACGGTGGTCAGGCGGAGAACCGGAAAGCCTATTTATTGTGCGTACTTACATCGAGTGACAGGCGATGTGTGCGTTGAGGCTGAAGTGTTTCTCTGTGTCCATGTGAGGCGCTCAGCGACTACTCTGTGATGTATTTGAGAGTATTTGGCGTTTCATCGCAGCTTGACCTGGTAAGGCCACGCTGATCTGGCAAAGGGCTTGTTTTCATGCTTGACAAAGTGTCAAAAGGAACAGTGATCGCCGTCTGCGGCCCCGATCCTGTTGCATTTGAAAGCGCTCTTTCTCGATTGGTTCAGCGGCCCGCCGTCGTTGTTGCTTTTACCACTGTTTCGCCCGACACGATTGGGTCCATTCGCCGGCTTGCTCAGGGTGGTCGCACCATTCATGTGGCTGCGTTGCCTGGTTTGCGAACTGGCACTCATGATCTTGTCCGTTATTCTTCACCTGATCTGGCAAGCGTGAAGCCAAAGTTGCCTGCCTTGTCCAAGCGGTACCCAAGCTTGCGCGAGGTAGACCGTCAGAGTGTCTCCGGACTGTCACAATCAGAGCTTCTGGCCGCACTTTCGGACGTGCCGACGCCGATATCGCTTTGGCTCGATTTGCCCGGCACCGAGGCCGATATCTTGCGGGCACTGCACATTGCGGGCGTTTTGGATCGGATCGACGCGATTGATCTGCGCTGCGGGGTTGAACCGTTCTTTGCTGGGGCTGAAGGGGCCTCGCAGATTTCTGCGACACTCTCGACATTGGGTTTCGAACTTTTCGGGTCTGACGAAAGTGACAAGAACTTCCCGCAATTGCGTTTTCGCCCGGATGCGCGCGTGCGACGGTTGACGAAACTCGAAGGGGATCTTTCGGACGCGGATCGCCGGATTTTGGTTCTCAAACAGGAACTCGCAGTTGCGCAGGCGAAGGCTTCTGAAAATGCTGCGGCAGCGGAGACGGGACGTGCCGCTTTGGCAAGGCTGACCAAAGAGGTAGCCGAGTCGAAGGCGCGAGAATCCGATCAGGCGAAGGTATTTGAGGCCGGCCGTTCAGAGCGTCAGGCAGAAGTTGCAAAGCTTAAAGCTGAACTTGCAAGGGTGTCGGAACAGATTGAGGAGGAGGCACGCGCAAGGCAGAGTGCAGAAGACAGCCTGCTTCTCGTCACTGCGCGCTTTGCAGCAACCGCGATCCAAACTCAACAGGGCACCGAAGCCCTTGCGACCGCCCATGATACCCAGGCCGCCGAACTTGCTTCGTTGCGCGAGGCCCTTTCCGGCGTCTCTGCCGAACGCGATGCCGCCCTTGCGCGTGCTGCTGAACTTGCTGCACAGGGCACAGAAGCCCTCGCTGCCGCCCACGATGCTCAGGCCGCCGAACTTGCCTCATTGCGGGAGGCCCTTTCCGGCGTCTCTGCCGAGCGCGATGCGGCCCTTACCCGTGCCGCTGAACTTGCTGCACAGAATTCAGAAGCCCTTCGCGCCGCTCGCACTGCCGAGATGGCCGAACTTGCTTCACTGCGGGACGTTCTGTCTGACGTGGCTGCCGAGCGCGATGCGGCCCTCGCCCGTGCCGCTGAGCTTGCTGCGGAGGGTGCGGAAACCCTTGCCGCTGCCCGCGATGCCCAGGCAGCCGAACTTGTTTCATTGCAGCAGGCACTTGCTCGCATCTCTGCGCAGCGCGATGCTGCCGTAGCCCGGAGCGCTGAACTTGCAGAGGGCGCTGAATCCTTTACTGCCACCTGTGATGGTCAGGCAGCCGAACTTGCTTCATTGCGGGAGGCACTCTCTGGCGCCGCTTCCGAGCGCGTTGCTGCTTTTGCCCGTGGTGCTGAACTTGCTGCACAGGATTCAGAAGTCCTTCGCGCCGCCCGCGATGCTTTGGCCGCCGAACTTGCTTCATTGCGAGAGGCGCTGTCTGACGTTTCTGCCGAGCGCGATGCCGCCATTGCCTGCGGCGCTGAATTTGCAAAGGGCGCTGAGGCGCTTGTGGCCTTGCGTGATGGCCAGGCCGCTGAACTTGCTTCACTGCGGAAGACCCTGTCTGGCGTCTCCGCCCAGCGTGATGCTGCGATTGCCCGCGTCGCCGAACTTGCAGGGGGCGCAGACGCTCTTGCAGCCTCACGCGATGCCCAGGCTGCCGAACTTGCGTCATTGCGGAAGGCCCTGTCTGGCGTATCTGCCGAGCGGGATGCTGCTTTTCTGGAGGTTTCTGCGGCAAAAGCCGCAGGCGACAAACTCTGGCGTGAGCGCGACGCAGCACTGTCGGAAAGGGATGCGGCAACGGCACGGGGCGTGAAACTGGAACTGGATCTGTCGGAAGCCAACGCGTCCTTGACCTCTGAAAGCGAGCGCGCGACGGCGCTTGAACAGAAACTGAAGGATCAGGACACGCGGTTGGTCCTTGCGCACGAGGACTTCCAACGGGCCGAGACTCAACTTTTGTTGCTGAAGGAGCTCCTGATCAGGGAAAATGGTCCATGATCAGCCGCAAAGAGGCGACCGGGGTTCCGGGACGCAAAAGACCTAAGGCGCAGTCTGGATCGGAACCTGCGCTGATGTCTGAAAGCAGCAAAGCAGCCTTAGATGTTGGTGCCCTGCCACAAACCGAAGCCAACATGCCAGGCGAAGCGAAGAACGCGAGCAAGGCTGCGAAGCCATCAACCTCTCGCAGGAAAACCGTGCCGTCTCTGCCCGGGCAGGCTTCTGCGGTGATTGAAGGATCCTACGGCGCGCAGTTGTATGTGGACGAGCATCTGATGGAGGCAAGCCGGACTCGCTGGCAGTATGGTGAATGGGACGAACTGGCCTCAATCCCTTCCGATGTGATCGAGGGGCATCCCGACCGTGCCAGGCTGGCGCTGATGGTGGCCGCTGCCAAAAGCCACCGGGGCGAAATTGCCGAGACTCGCGTGCTTTTGCGCAGCGCGGTCCAGTGGGGATGCGACACACGGCTGATCGCCCGGGTCATGTCGTCCATGGTGCACAATTCGCTGGGCCGCATGGCCGTGGCGCTGGCGGATCCGGCAGGCGGGACCCAGCATTTCGGAGAGGCGTTGGCGCTGGTTGAGCCGCGCAGCGACCCGGCGCTTTTGGCCCGCACTCGCCAGATGCGCGAGACCGCGCGCATGGGCCTGATGGCGGATGCGGCAAGGCTGGCCGTTGAGTTGTTGGGCAGTGTTAGGGCCGAGGATACCAGACACGTCCTCAGCCATGCCGAGGAAAGCCCTATGCCGCCGGTCATGGCCGAGGCGCCGCCACCACCCAAAGCCGAAAGTGTGAAGCCTGGCTTTGTCGCGGCAATGGTCTCCAGCATCGTGTTGCCCGAAACCTGGGCCTTGGAGGGCAACCCGCGCTATTCGGCGGAAGCGGCCGCGTCGATCGCTGGACAGGACGAGCTGATCCATCTCGAGGTCAAGTCAATCCCCCGGTCGGGGCTGCACTATCTGCTGGCCCGCCTGCGCGAGCGGTTGGGCGATGGGTTTCGCTTCCGCGAGTGGTATCAGGAACCGGGGTGTTGCCGCCGGATGCCATGCGACCTTGCCTGTCACATGACTGGCGGCAAGAAGGGGAAGAGCCCGATCCTGCGGGTCGTCAAGTCGCATGATTTCGATCTGCGTGACCCGCTCTACCCGGCCAGCGCGCAGTTGAGGCGTCTGGTTCTGTTGCGCGACCTGCGGTTCGTCCTGACGTCGTGGTGGTGCCTTGACCTTCTTTCGGTCCACAAGGCGGTCCTGCGACAGGCCGGGATCGACCCGGTCGCGCTTTACTTCCGGCACGACTCGGCCATGGTGAAAGCAGCGTTTCGCATGCTCGATCCTGTCCAGATCGATGACTCGGAAGCGGCCATCACCAAGTGGCTTCGGCGCCGCGAGCATTATGTTCTGGGCTTCGCGCAGAAATGGCACGACCAAGGCAGATGGGACGATGGGGTGGTCACGGCCGTCATCCGATATCAGGACATCGACAACGTCGCGGATGTGCTTCTCGGCGCTGTTCTGGGCAATAGGGATAGTCCGGAGCCGGCTCAGCGCTCCTTTCAACCACGCCGTTCACCGCTTGACGGCCCGACGGAGCGTCTTTCTACCGCGCTGCATCGAAATGGCGATGTTTTTCTGAGCTTTGCTGACTATCTCGCAGCAAGTGATGCGACTGGGCTGTTCCGCCGGGGACAGTCGGCCTCCGACTGGGTGTAGTTCGGAACCCGGCGTATGGTTTCTGGCCGCGGCGGGTATGAAATGTGTGGCGAAGGTCAGAATCTGCGCAAGGACGAACGAGGACAGAATGTTACGCATCGAAACCGGCGGAATGCTTGCTGAACCCGCTCTTCCTTCGGAGGACGTCGAAGTGCGCCGCAAAGCCGATCTTGCCGTACCCGCAAATGTCGTCTCCTGGCCCCCGCCCTCGCCGCCCTCGCCCGAGGTGCTGGGGATGCGGGCGCTATTTCTTTTCATGCCGTTCTACACGCCACCCGACCCTGACCGCTATGCCGAACTGCTTTACTGTTTGGACCAAAACCTCGACTCGGGCCTGTTCGCGCGCATCATCTTGATGGTCGACGACGAAACTCAGCCACCGCGCAGCGACCCAAGGCTGGTCGTTCTGCGTCTGGACCATCGGCCCACCTATCTCGACTGGGTGCGCGCAGCGCGGCAACTGTGCCCCGGGCATATAGCAGTGCTTATGAACAGCGACATCTATGCCGACGCTTCGTTAAGCCGGCTCTTGTCGATCTTCGAGGCCGACAGCCAGGCGTTTATCGCTTTGTCCCGGTTCGAGAAAATTGGTGACGAGCTCAAACCCCATCCCTCGCCACACTGGTCACAGGACTGTTGGGCGTTCATGCCCGGCTCGGCAGCAAGCGAACCGCACGACGATGGATTGAACATCCCGCTGGGCGTGCCGCGATGCGACAACAAGATCGCCTATCGGTTTTCCATCCAGGGCCACACGGTGTTCAACCCATTCCCCTATGTGAAAATCGTCCATGTGCATGAAACCGGCCGTCGCTACTATAGCAAGACAGGCGACGAACGGGTGATCGGAACCGTCGCCTACGTTCATCCGGGAAATGGGCTAAAGGTTCCGGCCAAGCTTGATCTGGATGTCTGGACGGTGCGGTCGTCGCAGATCAAGAGCCTGAAGGTCAACGTCATGCTGGAACGCTGGCGCGAAGAGGCGCGACTGGCCAAGCTACCTCAGCCCACTTGGGTCGCCTACGACGCCGATTGGCAGTATCCCGCAATCACCGAACAGCATGCGTTCGAGAGGATGCGCGCTTGCCTGCCCGAGACTCGCCCGGGAAAGTCGGCGGTCTACCTTGGTTTTCCCTTTGCGACGCTGATCGACATGATCGTCTCCTTCGGGCCAAACCATGCCAAGAGCACCCACTTGCGCGATAAGCTTGCCTCACTGACGGAACAGGTGCGCGGCTACGATCGGGTGATCAGTGTGGCGCAACACATCCGCGGTCGCGAATTCGCAAAGCTCTTCGCGGAAGCCGGCATCACCGATCTGTTCTGGGCGCACGCAGTGATCGGAGAGGATCAGTTCGCCGACACGTCGCAGCTTCGGGTGCATCCTTTCCCGCTTTATCCCGTGCAGCAGGTCGTGCGCGACGAAAACGACTTTTCCCGTTCGCGGCGGTGGTTATACTCGTTTGTAGGCGCGCGCAGCCATCCGAAATACCTGACACAGGTCCGGACCATGATCATCGACCAGCTTTCGGATGACTCTCGGGCCTGCGTCATCAGCCGTGATCAGTGGCATTACCAGAAGGTCGTCTATGATGGGCAGATCCGCGGCGAATCCGATGCTCCCACGACTCAGTTGATCAACGCGGATCACTCGAACGAGTTCCGCGACATTCTTGACGAAAGCACGTTCTCGCTGTGCCCCTCGGGGTCAGGGCCGAACTCGATCCGGCTTTGGGAGTCGATGGTGAATGGTTCGATACCAGTGATCCTGGCCGACACCTGGGCCGCGCCGGGCATGAACAACCCGGCCGTGGCGGCGCTGTGGGCGGAGGGTACCCTGCGCGTTCCCGAGACGGCTGAAGCTGTTGCCGCACTGCCAGCGCAAATGGAAGCCATCGCAGCCGACCCTGCGCTGCTGCGGCAAAAACGGTTGGCCTTGGCGGAACTTGCGCGGCGCTATGGGCCAGAAATGTTCGTTGCAGATGTGGCGGATATGTTTGAAATCTCTTAACCCGAAATCCCAGAACTGCCTGCGGAATGCTAAACAGATCGGATAAACAGCTAAACCGTATGGGATACAATCCTGCAACGTCTCCTGACTGCCTTGGCAGCCGCGTTGACTGCGGATTGAAGTTTAGTGCGGGGAGCCTTATTAGAATCGTCAGGCACTGCCTACTAAGTGCATGTTTCAGCCGAACATGAGGGACAATGGACCACCATCGGATTTTCGACTTGTTCAAAGTGGTAAGTTCTACTGCCTCAGGGGAGCATCTGTATGATTTTCTAGGCTCAGCTACACGGGCGTCTTACAAGCGTGCCTGGGTTAAAAATCCGCACTCAGCGGGAAAGGTCCTGAAGCCCGGTCTTCCGGCGGTGAACGAGCACTACTTTGATTGGATTGCCACCCTAACTGCTGTTGCGCGGGCCAAGGGAACTTTCCGAATGGCCGAACTGGGGGCTGGCTGGGCCCCTTGGTTGGTGCGCGGTGCCCTGGCAGCTAACCAACGGTACGCCATAGAGGGTGTCGAACTCTTGGCGCTTGAAGCTGACACAGTGCATTTCAATTGGATCAAAGAGCACTTTGCAGAAAATGGACTGGACCCCAATCAACACTTTGTGCTGCATGGTGCCGCCAGTGGTCAAGGCGGTATGCTCAGCTTTCCAGTCATTGCTGATCCGGATATCGACTATGGTGCGTCTTTGCGCCACGTAAAGGCTGGCGTGCCGTCCATCGAGGTGCGTGCCTATACGATTCCGGAAATTCTGGCCTTCTTCTCAGGTCCTCTTGATTTTCTGCACGTCGATATTCAAGCGTCCGAGTACGACACTTTGCCTCCTGCAATGGCCGACCTTAAGAAAGGCGTGAAGTCAATCATGATCGGTACCCATACATCTGCTGCATTGCATGACGGGCTTGCTAGGAAGTTCCACGAATCCGGATGGCTTGAGGTCATGAACTACCCCCGTTCGCAGATCAGCGTGACTCCCTATGGCGAAGTGAAGTTCGATGACGGGTTCCTGCTGTTTGATAACCCGGAATTTTGGTGATAGAGTTCAGAATTGCACGGCTCACCGTTCCTTTGATATTGCAGATGGGAAGATTCCAAAGTGTCTGTTCATGATCACGCAGCGCTGCTGAAGCAGCTTATGGCCTTGGGGCACGACTTCAAGGTCTTCTACGACGTCGGCGCGAACGTCGGTCGCTGGTCAATAGCGGCAGAAAAGGTTTGTCCTGGGGCGCGCTTCGAGATGTTTGAGCCACTTGTAGGAAGGCATCCAGACGTTGACGCGGGAGCGCTTCATTCAAAGGTCGCGAATTACGGGCTTCATGCTGTCGCTCTATCGGACCAGACTGGCACAGCTGAAATAAAGCTGTTGGGCAATGCTGGGGTAGGCAGCTCCATTCTGGTAATGGAGGCGGATCATCGCAAGAACCTTCCAATCATTCCATGCCCGCTGGAACGGATGGATGACATTGTTGCAAGATTGGGCCTTGCGCAACCGGACTTCATCAAACTTGATACCCAAGCAGCCGAATTGAAGGTCCTGAAAGGGGGAGTGGAGACGCTCAAGGGGTGCAAGTTTGTCCTTCTTGAAACCTGGATGCGTCGAGTCTATGGCCCCGAAACGCCACTTTTTCACGAGCTTGCAGCCTATCTCTATTCGCAAAATTACATGCTGTTCGAGATTATGTCGCTCGACGAAGGTCGTGACTCCGACGGAACGCTGCGCTGGTTTGACGCTGTTTTTATAAACAAGGCGTTTAGTCCCTTCGCAAAGGCTCTTCTCTAGTCGACTCTATGCCTGCAAAACAACGCTATGGAGCGATGCTTTCATAGAGCGGTGCAGTATTTCCCTGCCCGTGATGCTGTTGTGGCGAGACGAGCAGGGAAATGCCGAACTACTCAAGATTTCCGGATGATCCAAGTTGCCTTTCGTGCCTCGTATGAAAAACCAGTGCGCTCACAGAAGGCCTTTACTGCAAGCTGTGTCGGGTAGCCCTGATCTTTCCCCCAAGTCCAATCGTCACCGCCCAATTGAGCGTGGGGGAACAACTCCAAAGCAACGTCCAAATCGACGAGACCCTTATCATTGTCAAAATAGACAAAGTCAGGCTGAAGTCCCTTTTCTTTCAATAGATAGAGGAGTTCAGGGGACTTTCCCTTAATCGGAACAAACCGGTCAGCATAGGGCTGCATGTTCGCCATCGCCGACAGGAATGGGCCATGCGTCCTAACAGACTCGACAAATGCAAGTCTGTCGGGAATGAACTTGAAGCAGTTGTTGAATGTTGGATTGGGCAAGTAGCGCTCCAGAATTTCATGCCACCTGCCGACCCATGGATCGATTCCAATGACGGTCAAGTCGGACTTGTGAGCAAGCCATTGCTCAACGGACCCGCAGAGAAAGCATCCAAGCTCCACAAATATCCTGACATCACTTGATACCAGCGCATCTTGGATCAGGTCTCGTCCACCGCCATCAAGTGAAAACCGGTAAGGGCTTACACCGTGCGTTGCAGGAACCGGAAACTCTTTCTTAAGTGCAGCAAGCACGGCATCCTGCAGTTCTTTACCCGTATTCATATACAAGTCTTCCTCGGCATGCAGCGCTTCAATCAGCTCTGCGGTTAAGTTCATATCTTATCATTCTACGCTACTACCCTAGGGTCCAGACTCATTGATCTTTAAAGCCAGAAGATGACAGTTGCGGCGAGGGCGACGGCGGAGAGGAAGGTCTTAGCGCATCGGTCGTAACGGGTTGCAACGCGGCGCCAGTCTTTCAATCGGCCGAACATGATCTCGATCCGGTTGCGGCGCCGGTAACGTATTTTGTCGTAGCGGACTGTCTTGCCGCGCGACTTCCGAC
>CANBRQ010000009.1 GCA_947371955.1 Paracoccaceae bacterium
ACTTCCTCCGCCGTCACCCCCTGCTCGGCCAAAGAGCGCAGAGTGCCGTTGCCCGTGCATTCCTCTTCGACCACGGCCAGAAAGCCAAGGCGGCGGGTTGCGAAGAGGTGCGGCGCCACATCCTGCACGGCGCGCAGGGCCAGCGTCCCGACGGCAAAGCCGCTTTTCATATCAGCCACCCCGCGCCCATACATCCGGCCATTGCCGCGGACGGGCTGGAAGGGCGGGCTGGTCCAAAGATCCGGCGTTTCTGCCGGCACCACATCCAGATGGCCGTTCAGAAGCAGGGCAAAGTCGCCAGTTCCCGGTGTGGTGGCCAGAACCTGATACCGGTCCGCGCTCAGCAAGGCCGCGTCGGCGGTAACACCAGCTCTGGGATCGGTATAGCGCGCGCTCGAAAACGGCAGACGCGTGACCGTCAATCCCAATGCTTGCGCTTCGGCGGCGAAAACCTCCATTGCGGCTTGTTCCTGGCCAACCGTGCTTGGCGCTGCGACCAACGCCTCCAGAAAGGCAAAAGCCGCCTCGGCATGATGTGCGATGGCAAGGTCGAGGGCGTTGAGGGTAAGATCTGCGGGCACGGGCGGGCCTTATGGTTTATTGTTCAGACCTTATGCCAAAAACCTCAGGCGGCAAGAGGAAAGCATCGGCGGATCGGCATCCCCTAGGAGCAAAGGTTCGACCTGATGCTTAATTGGGCTGCGCCCTATTTGGTGCCGAACAGTTGGGCCAGCACCGGGTTGGGAAAGCGCCGCTCTCGTGTGATGGCGTAGAAGGTTTCCGACATGCCCTCGATCCGGGCGGCCTCCATCAGAAATCCGCTGGCCAGTTCATCCTGCACGACGATCGAAGGGATCACCGCCAGCCCGGCATCCTCGCGCGCCAGAAGGCGCAGCATGGCCATGTCATCGGCTTCGGCCGCGATCACAGGCACGATGTCCAGCCGCGCGGCCAGACCGTCGAAGGCGACGCGAAGCGCGGTGTCGGGGGCGGGCAGGATCAGCGGCTCGGTCGCCAGCAGCACCGCCAGGGGGCGCATCGCCGCACCAAGTCGTGCGGGCGTGCCGATCAAGCTGACGGGCTGTTCTGCCAGCCGATGCACCAGCCAGGGGCTGTCCGCCTCTCGCCCAGGGGTAAGGTTGGTCAGCACCACGTCCAGCGCCAGCGCATCAAGATCGCGCAGCAGTTCCGCCTGCGAGCCGGACCGCAGCACCACCTCGACATCCGCCCGGCCAATCAATGGCCGCAGGAACTGCATCTGAAAGTTGCGCGAAAGCGTGGCCATGGCGCCCACCCGCAAGGGCCGCCGCGCCTGACCCGTCTCGCGCAGCGTGGCTGTCAGGTCATCGGCGGTGCGGAAGATCGCCTCTGCATGGTCCAGCGCGATGCGCCCTGCTTCGGTCAAGGCCAGCCCCCGCCCGCGCCGTTCGAACAAGTCATGTCCCAACGTGGCCTCCAGCGCCTTGATCTGGGTGGACAGTGCCGATTGCGACAGGTTCAGCCCACGTGCCGCGCTGGTCAGGGTGCCATCCGTGGCGACAGCGCGGAAGAGGCGCAGGTGATGCAGGTTGATTTGGGCCATAGTTCCACCAAACAGAATGATGATGCCTAAAATATGTATTTTTCTGCAAGTATTGCAAGCGATATCAGAAGGGTCATCGCCCAGATGAGGAGTAGACCGATGCCACTTCTTCCCGCACTAGCCTTCCTTGCGCCCGTGCCGCTTCTTCTCGCCGCTGCCATGGCCGCCCTCCGCCCGGGCCGCCGCCCGGTTGGCGTGCCGCGTCTGGCCGAGGGTGCCGCGCTTCTGACGCTGGCGATGGCTGTCGCAGGAGTGCTGCAACTGGCGCTGTCAGGCCCCATTGATACAGGACTGCTGCGGCTGGATGCGATCAGCGCGGCGATGGTGCTGCTGGTGTCGTTCATCGGGTGGGTCATCGTGCGCTATGCCCGCACCTATCTGGACGGCCAGGCACGGGAAGGGGCCTTCCATGCGCTGATGCTGGCCACACTTGCCGCCGTTCTGGTGCTGGTTCAGGCGGCGAACCTGATCCTTGTGCTGGCCAGTCTGGTGGTGATGGGACTGGGTCTGCGGCAACTGCTGCTGTTCTACCCTGACCGCCCCGAGGCACGTCGCGCCGCCACCAAGTTCAGCCTTGTCTGGGGGGCAGGAGATGCGGCCTTGGCCGGCGCGGTGCTGCTGCTTTGGTTCGCCCACGGAACGGCTGACATTGCGGCGCTCGGACAATCCGTCGCCAGTGGCGCGACCCTGACGACCCATCTTGCCATCGTGCTGATCGTCCTTGCGGCGGCGCTCAAGACAGCGGCTTTCCCCCTGCACGGTTGGCTGACCGAGGTGATGGAGGCGCCGACGCCGGTGTCAGCCCTGCTGCATGCCGGGATCATCAATGCCGGTGGCTTCCTCTTGGTGCGGATGGCGGATGTGGTACAGGCGAGCCCCGGAGCCATGGCCGCACTGGTCATGCTGGGCGGGTTCACGGCCCTGTTCGGAGCGGCGGTCATGCTGACACAGTCGGCGGTCAAGACGGCGCTGGCCTGGTCCACCGTGTCGCAGATGGGGTTCCTGCTGCTGGAATGCGGGCTGGGGCTTTGGGCGCTGGCCATGCTGCACATTGTGGCGCACTCGCTGTACAAGGCGCATGCCTTCCTGTCGGCCGGAGGAGCGATTCAGGCTGTCGCCGCCACGCGCAAACCCGGCCCCGTCGCCGTGCCGGGCTTTGGCGCGGTGGGGCGGGCCTTCGCGGCGGCCTTGGTTCTTTATGCTGCGGTGGCGACCGGGTTTGAGCTGGCCTTCGGCGCCGTATCTCCTCAAGCGCTGGCTCTGGGTGCGATCCTGATCTTCGGCGTGGCCTACCTGATCGCCCAAGGCCTCGCCGATGCCGCGCCTCGCGCCCTGACACGGCGGACGGCTTTGGCCTCGCTGGCTGCTGCGGTGGCCTACTTCGGCTTCCACATCCTTGCCGAAGCGTTCTGGAGCCACCAGCTGCCGCATCCGCCTGTGCCCGGCCCGCTGGAATGGGCGCTGATCGTGCTGGCACTGCTGTCCTTCGGCCTTGTCGCCGTGGCGCAGTCGCTGTTCCCGCTGTGGTCGCATCACCCTTCGGCGGCGGGTTTGCGGGTCCATCTGGCCAACGGACTTTACCTCAACGCGGTTCTTGACCGGCTTATTGGCGGCTTTCGGGCCGCAAAACCCCTCTGATACAGGCAGACGCGCATGTTCCTCAAGCACGCCCATATCGCCGCCGACCGTGTCGGCACCCTGCTCGCCGCAGCCGAGGCGGCTGCGCGGGCTATCCCCCCGGCCTTCCCGCTGGCCGCCACGGTGGCGGTGAACCCCTTCCTTGGCCAGACCGGCGAGGATTTGGCCCAGACTCAGGCCCGCCTTGCACGGGTCGCCGGGGTCCGGATCACCCGGCCCCGGGCGGATTATGCCGCCGATGTCAGGGCTGGCCGCATCACGGACGATGACCTTGCGGCGGCGCTGATCGCCAGCGCTTCGGCTTTGAAACCTTCTGATCTTGCGCTGCTGAAGGCCAAGCTTGCCACGCAAAGCCCGGAGCCTCAGGCGCTGCCTACCATTGCCGATCTGGCTGCCCAAGCGACCGGCACCGACTGGCCCACCCTGATCGCCCGGAGCTTCGGTCTGTGGGCGGCAGGGAGGTTTGACCGGGGGCAGGCGCTGTGGTCTCCGGCTCCTGGTCTTGGCGCCTTCGCGGCGTGGAGAGAGTGGGCGACCCATGACCTCACGCCGGAGATCGCTGGCCTTAAGGGCTTTTGCGCCCATGTCGCAGCCGCTCCGGATTCCGCAGAACGCGCCATCCTGCGCGCTGCTGAGAGGACCCTGCTGGAGGAAGCCGCCGCCGAAACCGCCTTCCACCGGCTTTTGATGGACCTTGGCGGCTGGGCGCAGCACGCCAGCTGGCTGCTGTGGCAGGCAGAGCTTGCCGGCGACAGCGATACGACCCTGACAGACATGCTGGCGATCCGTCTGATCTGGGAAGAGGCCTTGCTGGCCCATGCCCCTGGCGTTCTGCCCGGCTGGCAAGCCACCGTCGCAGCCCATGCCATTCCTCCCGCGCCCACCGCTGACATGGTGATCGACGCTATTCTGCAAGAGGCTGGCGAGCGCGCTGCCCAGCGCAGACTCTCCGATCAACTGCCTGGGATCATTTCGACGAAGGGGCGTCCGGCGCTGCAAGCGGCCTTTTGCATCGACGTTCGGTCCGAGGTGATCCGGCGCGCGCTGGAAGGACAGGACGCTGCGATCGAGACCATCGGTTTTGCCGGCTTCTTCGGCCTGCCGTTGGCCCACCGCTCGCAAGGCACGGATGAGGCGATGGCGCATCTGCCCGTTCTGCTGTCGCCTTCGCTGACCGCGCATAGCCATCAGGCACCGGAAGAGGAGGCACGGCTGCGGATTGATGCGCGTGCCAGCCGGGCATGGGGTCGGTTCCGGCAGGCTGCCGTCTCCTCCTTCGCCTTTGTCGAGGCGGCGGGGCCCGTCTATGGCTGGAAACTGCTGCGCGACAGTTTGCAACTGGGAAGCCACGCCGCAAAGCCGACCCCGGCCCCGCAGTTCGAAACTGCGCTTGATCCCGCCGCCCGTGCTGCGACAGCGGCGGCGGTTCTGAAAGCGATGAGCCTTCGGCAGAATCACGCCCGGCTGATCCTGCTGCTGGGACATGGCGCGCAGGCCACCAACAACCCGAATGAAAGCGCCTATCACTGCGGCGCTTGTGGGGGCCAGACCGGAGAGGTCTCGGCCCGTTTGCTGGCTGATCTGCTGAATGACAAGGATACCCGGGCCGGGCTGCCCGCGCATGGTATCAGCCTGCCCGATGACACAGTCTTCATGGCCGGTCTGCACAACACCACGACCGACCAGATCACGCTGTTTGCCGCGAGCCTTGCGGCCAGCCATGAGGCTGACCTGTCGCAGACCCGCGTCTGGCTTGACCACGCCAGCGCCGCCGCGCGGGCCGAGCGGTGCCAACGCCTGCCCGGAGCCACGCCCGCCTCCATCGCCAAGCGCGCCTTGAACTGGGCCGAGGTGCGCCCAGAATGGGGTCTTGCCGGTTGCGCCAGCTTCATCGCGGCCCCTCGGGCAGCAACGGTCAAAGTCGATCTGGCGGGCCGCGCGTTTCTGCACAGCTATGACTGGCGGCAGGACGAGGGGTTTGCGACGCTGGAACTGATCCTGACCGCGCCTGTCGTGGTCGCAAGCTGGATCAGCCTGCAATACTACGGCTCTGCCGTGGCGCCGCAGGTCTTCGGCGGTGGTAACAAGCTGGTCCACAATGTCGTGGGCGGTATTGGTGTGGTGCAGGGTAACGGCGGCACCCTGCGCCCCGGCCTGCCGTGGCAGGCGGTGCATGACGGCAAGCGGCTGGTCCATGACCCGCTGCGCTTGGCGGTTCTGATCGAGGCGCCGACCGAGGCGATGACCCAGACGCTTTCCCGTCACCCCCAGGTCAGGGCGCTTTTCGACAACGGCTGGCTGCATCTGCTTGCCCTGAAGGAAGGTCGCATCGTCGGCCGCTACCGGCCCGGGCTGGATTGGCAGGCCGAGCCTGCGCTTTAGGGCTGGAACTCCTCCGGCCCTTCGTGAGACCAACTGGGTGGCTACTGTCGCCGTTTTGACTGGCGTATCCAGCCCGGAGAGTCTGACATGAACTATCGCAAGCTTGGCTCAAGCGGGGCCGTGGTTTCGGCCTATTGCCTTGGCACGATGACCTTCGGCGCGGAAGCGGACGAGGCCACCTCGCACGGCATGATCGACGATTACTTCGCCGCCGGAGGCAACTTCATCGACACGGCGGATGTCTATTCGGCTGGCGCCTCGGAAGCTATCGTCGGGCGCTGGCTTGCGGCACACCCGACCGAGGCGAAACAGGCGGTCGTGGCCACCAAGGGCCGGTTCCCGATGGGCAAGGGCCCGAATGACCACGGTCTGTCGCGCCGCCATCTGAACGAGGCGCTGAACGCCTCGCTGCAGCGGCTGGGAGTGGAGCAGATCGACCTCTACCAGATGCACGCGTGGGACGCGCTGACGCCGATTGAGGAGACGCTGCGGTTTCTGGATGACGCGGTGCGGGCGGGCAAGATCGGCTACTACGGCTTTTCCAACTTTGTCGGCTGGCACATCGCCAAGGCATCAGAAATCGCCAAGGCGCAGGGCTATACCCGCCCGGTGACGCTGCAGCCGCAATACAGCCTGCTGATGCGCGAGATCGAACTGGAGATCGTCGCCGCCTGTCAGGATGCCGGCATGGGCCTGTTGCCATGGTCGCCTTTGGGTGGCGGCTGGCTGTCGGGTAAGTACAAGCGCGACCAGATGCCCGTGGGCGCCACTCGGTTGGGAGAGAACCCCAAGCGCGGCATGGAGGCCTTCGAAGCGCGTAATGCGCAGGAACGGACCTGGGCCATCATCGGCGCGGTCGAGGATCTGGCCAAGGCGCGCGGGGTCAGCATGGCGCAGGTGGCACTGGCCTGGGTTGCGGCGCAGCCTGCCGTCACTTCGGTCATTCTGGGCGCAAGGACACGGGCGCAACTGGCCGACAATCTGGGTGCAGCGGGTCTGGTGCTGACGCCCGAAGAACTGGCCGCCCTGACCGAGGTCAGCGTGCCACGGGTCAGCGATTATCCCTATGGTCTGGGCGGCACGCAGCAGCGGGTCCGCAAGATCGAGGGTGGGCGGTAACGCCGAGCTACATATACAATACCGGTGGGAGGATACCGCGCATGGCGACGAAGATACGGTGGGGCATTCTGGCGACGGGCTGGATTGCGGAGTTGTTCGTGAAGGACCTTCTGTTGACCGGCCATGCGGTGACTGCGGTGGGGTCTCGTACGCAGGCCAGCGCTGACCGCTTTGCCGCGCAGTTCGGCATCGCCAAGGCGCATGGCAGCTATGAAGCGCTGGCGGCCGATCCGAATGTTGACATCATCTATGTCGCGACCCCGCATCCCCAGCACGCCGCCGCCGCCAAGCTGGCTCTGAACGCGGGCAAGCATGTGCTGGTGGAAAAGGCCTTCACCCTCAACGCCCCCGAGGCGGCCGAGATTGTCGACCTCGCCAGCGCCAAGGGGCTGGTCATCCTGGAGGCGATGTGGACGCGCTTTCTGCCGCATATGCACCGCATCCGCGCGATCATCGCCGAGGGGGTGATCGGCGATGTCCGATCCGTCACCGCCGACCATCGGCAGAAATTGCCCGACGACCCAAAGCACCGGCTGAACGCGATGGACCTTGGGGGCGGGGCGCTGCTGGATCTGGGGATCTATCCGATTTCCTTCGCGTGGGACATTCTGGGCAAACCGACAGCAATCAAGGCCATGGCGACCTTTCAGGCCACCGGATCTGACCGGCAGGTGGCAACCTTGTTCCAGTATGACTCGGGCGCCATCGCAACCACCTTGTCGTCCAGCGACAGCGCCGGGCCGAACCGGGCCAGCGTGGTTGGTACCATGGGGCGGATCGAGATCGACCGGGTCTGGTACTCGCCCACCAGTTTCAGGGTCTATGACACCGACAACACGCTGATCGAGACTTTCGACGGCGCGGTCGAAGGCCGGGGGATGCAGTTTCAAGCTGAAGAAGCCGAGCATTTGATCGCCAGCGGGCTCACGGCCAGTACGATCATGCCCCCGGCGCAATCGGTCGAGATCATGGCGACACTGGATGAAGTACGCGCACAGATCGGCCTGAAATACCCTGGCGAGGCCTGATCGGCCAGGAACCGCCGCTTGGCCGGCAATCGGCCGGGCGCACCACATACATCTCCGCAGGCGCCTCGCTCACTCTAGCAGACGCCAAAGTTTACCCGACAGGCGCTTGAGGTGTGGAGGCGCCCAGAGTCCAGGGCATGCGAAAGCGGTTGCACGGTCGCGCCGCGAGGACTTCCTGATTGCCCTATGCGGCTGGCGGCGGGACGTGTGCGGCCAGTTCCAGCGCGACCAGATGTTGCAGTTCCCACAAATGGGGATCGCGGATGCCGTGGTGCTCCAGCGCTGTGACGGTCTTGAACAGATACTCGGCACAGGATCCCATCGGACCGCAGGCCCGCGCCAGCACGGCGGCAACCTCGGTCGCGCTGCGGTCTTCCGTCCTGCCAATCGGGTCGGCGTAGAAGCACAGGGCGTTCAGCGGTCCCTCATCGGAGTCCAAGGCAACGATCCGCAGCGACTGCAGGGCTTTCGGACCGTCGATCTCGCGGCGTAGCAACCGGGTCAGGTGATCATGCCGGTTCTCTGCCGGTACGGGTTGGGCAAGGCCGGTGCAGGTGCCGCCGCTGCGCAAGGCCAGCATCAGTCCGGGCTGATCCGGCGTGCCCCGCCAACTGCGCATTTCCATGCAGAACGACCGGCGCCAGCCCTTTGCCGTGGCGCGGCGCCAGTTCTGACCGGGCAGAGTCGGGTTCCACAAAAGCGAGCCGTAGGCGAAAAGCCACAGCGGGTCCGTCCCATGCGCGGCCAACAGGTCGGACGCGGCATCCCCGTAGTCGGACTCGTTGAAGACCTGCCGATCCGGATTGGGTGGCAGATCCGGCACGACGCGGGTCGCGGCGGCGACATGCGCCTCGGTCAAGGTCATGGTCGCGCCTGCGGAGAGGGGGTCAAAGACTGCGTTCATCACTACCGTGCTGCCATGGTTCGCATTGGGGTCGATTGGAAAGAGGGTGTCGCCGCGGTGATCCGCCAAGAATTGATAGCAACCTTGTCCGCAAAGGGAAGCGCTGCAATCCATTTGGACGCATGCGCAGCGAGGCGCTACAGCTCTGCCCCGTCCAGACAGGTGATCATGCTGCGGCTTACTTCACGCCGTCAGCCAAGGACCTCCAGGTTAAGGTCGCACCACCCTTGCGACCCCCTACCGCGCGCGGATGGAACCGGATGGCGCCCCTTTGCGTTGGAGAAACGAAGCAGGTGGCCTGCGTGTCAATCAGACAAGGTGGCATGAGGAACAGGGGGGTTTTTCTGATTTCCTGTCCTGACCAACGCAATGGTAGTCGAGCCTTTACCCCATCCGCCGGCCGTCTGTTTCACACCGCGTCCAGAGCGGCTGTAACCTTGGTGCGTGCCTGCCGGAAGATTCCTCGCAACCGATTGGCGCCAGCGGCGTTGTGTTCCGAAGAGTCCATGAGCGACCTTGACCGAAAGGAATATCCCGTGCGGAACATTACATTTTCCGTCTTGCTGGCCGCTGGCCTGGCCATGGCGGCGCCGGCTTACGCCGAGACAGACTTCAACAATGTTCTGACCGGCATCGCGCAGTCGCTGATGTCACAACAACTGGATCAGAACGCCTATGCGGCGGCGCAGAACCTGAACACCGTCTCTGGCTATCGGAATTATCTGGCGAAGTTTCCCAATGGCGTCTATCGCCTCAATGCCGAGCAAGCCTTGGCCCGACTGGGTGCTGTGGTCGATCCCCGCCCTACGCCGCTGCCGGACAGTGGCGCCCAAAGTGCCGCCTACATCGAAGCCTCCCTTGGGCTCAGCCGCAGCCAGCGGATCCTGATCCAGCGGCAGTTGACCGCGATTGGCTATCCGACGGGCGTGGCCGATGGCCTTTGGGGCGCCAACACCCGCAAAGCCATCGCGCGCTGGCAAACCGCAAACAGACTGACGGCGACCGGCTATGTGACAGCCCAGCAGGTCTCGGTGATTGGCCAACAGGCCGGTACTGCCGTTGGGCCGGGTCCGGACGGTACGGTCACCGGCGATGATCCGGTCGAGGAAAGCCTGCTGAGCCTGACCTATGTCGAGCGTCGCGATATCCAGATGCGGCTCACGCGGCTTGGATACAACACCTATGGCGCTGACGGAGTCTTTGGCCGGAACACGCGGCGTGCACTGGCGACCTGGCAACGTGACGCGGGACTTCGGGTCACCGGCTATCTTACGGCTGATGAACTGCGCAGCCTGAGGCGTCAGTCGGGCGGATGATCCGGGGACAGCGTTGGGGAGGGCATCCGCTCGATCCTCTCCAGAGCGCATCGCCCTGGTATTTCGGCGCCTGTGGCGGCGCGGTTGTCAGCCTCGGCAACGGCGGGGCTGGCTGGTTTATGTGCCAGAGGCGCGCGACATAGTGATTGTTGATGCTGGAAAGCAGATCATGACCGACACCGGCGCTGATGGTCGCCATCGGGGTCACCTTCATCATCATGGGCTCGATCGACCTGTCGATGGAGGGCACGATCTCGGTCTGTGCCGTGGTCTTTGGCTATCTGTTCCTGCAGTGGGGCGGCACGCTGTTTTCCTCGGCCTAGGTGGTCATGCCGGTGACCTTGCTGCTGGGGGCGATCCCTCGCCTTCTGAATGGGGCGGTGCATGTGCTGCTGCGCATCCCGTCCTTTATGGCCTCATTGGCGATGGGGTATCGTGGATACTGGGCTGGCTGTCCATCGATTTGCAGGGTCCCAAAGATGCCGACCCGGCAGCTTCAAGCCGGTCGCCGGGGATCCGGATGATCTGACTTGCATCATCAGGGCGGGCATCCCTGGTCATATTGCCCAAAAAAGATGCCAAGCCGCGCGGCGGAGGCGACAAAGCCGGAACTGGGTGGCTCAAGCGTCACAGTCCTGCATTTGCCGCCACAGCCTCTGGCAAACCTGGCGCCGTTTGGCCGCTCTGGATATCGACCTTCCCAGGGACGATCTCGCAGCAAAACGGCGTGACGGGCCCGCTGTCATTCGAAGGCCCATCCCTCCACCCGCCGATCGGCCATGGTTCCGCAGCTTTCCTTTTGCGCTCCGGGGCTTATGTATGGGGAAAGAGGATTGCGAATGCTGTTGAACGTTCAAGATGTGCGCAAAACCTATCCAGGGACCGAGGCTCCGGTGCTGCGGGGCGTGTCGTTGACGCTGAGCCATGGTGACATGCTGGCCCTGACCGGCGAGTCGGGTTCGGGCAAAAGCACCTTGCTGCATCTGATCGGAGGTCTGGATACCGCGGACAGCGGTGTGGTGGCGATCGAGGGTATTGATCTGACCCCGCTGCATGACGTGGGCCGGGCTGATCTGCGGCGGGGCACGGTTGGGGTGATCTTCCAGCAGTTCAACCTGATCCCCTCACTGACGGTGGCTGCGAACATTTCGTTTCAGGCGCGGCTGGCCGGGCGCCATGATCCCGAGCTGGCGCAAGGGCTGGCGATCCGCCTTGGGCTTGCTGACCATTTGCAGAAATACCCCGAGCAACTCTCGGGTGGGCAGCAGCAGCGCGTTGCGATTGCGCGCACGCTCGCACCGAAACCCAAGCTGGTGCTGGCGGATGAACCGACCGGCAACCTTGACGAAGCCACGGCCGACCGGGTGATGGACCTGCTGTGCGAGTTGATGGCAGAGACTGGCGCAGGTCTGATCTTGGCCACGCATTCCGAACGACTGGCCGCCCGCATGACGCGGCGGCTGCATCTGTGTGGCGGGCAAATCTCGTGAGCTTTACCATCCTTTCGGCTTTGCTGGGGCATTGGTGGCGCAATCCGCTGCAGTTGATCACCTTGCTGGCCGGGTTGGCGCTGGGTACGGCGCTGTGGTCGGGAGTGCAGGCGATCAATGCCGAGGCGCGGGCGAGCTATGACGCGGCTGCAGCGACTTTGGGCGGCGGAAGCTACGGCCAGATCACGGCGGGCCAGGGCGAGGCCATTCCACAGGCAACCTACATCGGCTTGCGGCGGGCGGGCTGGAACGTCTCTCCGGTGATTGAGGGCAAGCTGGGGACGGTCCGGCTGGTGGGGATCGACCCGTTGACCGCGCCGCAGGGCGTGGGGCCATTGCCGGCAGGACAGACGGCGGATCTGGCGGCCTTTTTGTCCGATGAGGGCCAGATCTACGCGAGGGCCGAGACCTTGGCTCGCTTGCCTGGCACCGGGGCGCGGGGAGTTATTGCCGATGTCGCTCCGAACACTGCGATCACCGATATTGGGCTGGCCCAGCGTCTGTTGAACCGACCCGGTCAGATCGACCGCTTGCTTGTGGCCCCTGAGCAGCCCTTGACCCGCCGCCCGCTGGCCGAGGTGGCCTCTGGCCTGTCGCAAAGTGCGCCGCAACAGGGCAATGATGCGGCGCGGTTGACCGATAGTTTCCACCTGAACCTTACGGCCTTCGGTTTGTTGTCCTTCGCCGTCGGGCTTTTCATCGTGCATGGCGCGGTTGGTCTGGCCTTCGAGCAGCGACGACAGATGGTGCGGACACTGCGTGCCTTGGGGGCGCCATTGCGTGGCCTGATCATCCTGATCGCGCTGGAACTTGCTGTGTTGGCTCTGCTTGCCGGAGCCATTGGCGTGGCGCTGGGCTATCTGGTGGCTGCTACGCTGCTTCCGGATGTGGCTGCGACCCTGCGGGGGCTCTATGGCGCCGAGGTGTCTGGCGAACTTGCGCTGCGCGCGTCTTGGTGGCTGTCGGGCCTTGCGATGGCCTTGGGCGGCACGGCGGTGGCGGCAGGCGGGGCGCTGTGGTCGTTGGCGCGGATGCCGCTGCTGGCAAGCGCTCAACCCCGGGCTTGGGTTCTTGCCCGGCAGAGCCGGTGGCAGGTGGTTATCGCGGTTACCCTTCTGGCCGTGTCAGGCGCGCTTGCGCTGTGGGGGCACGGGCTGATAGTGGGCTTTGCCATGCTGGGCGCGATGTTGATCGGTGGAGCATTGGCCCTGCCGCCTTTGCTGGCACTGGTCCTGAGGCTCGGCGGGGCGCTGGCGAAAGGGGTGCTGCCCCAGTGGTTCTGGGCCGATACGCATCAGCAACTCCCCGGCCTGTCGCTGGCGCTGATGGCCCTGCTGCTGGCGATGGCGGCGAATGTCGGCGTCTCGACGATGGTATCGTCGTTCCGGCTGACCTTCACGGGCTTTCTGGATCAGCGTCTGGCTTCGGAACTTTATGTCACCGCCAAGGATGCTGCCGAGGCCGATGTCTTTCAGGCTTTCGTCAAAGACCGGACCACGGCGGTGCTGCCGATCCTCTCCCTGACCAGCCAGATCGCAGGCTTTCCTGCGACAATCTACGGCGCCCGCGATCACGCCACCTACCGCGACAACTGGCGCTTTCTGCGGTCCGAGCCGGGGGTCTGGGACAAATTGGCCAAAGGCGCGGGCGTGCTGATCAACGAGCAATTGTTCCGACGTGCGGGTCTTGATCTGGATGCGGATATCACTGTCGCGCCGGGTCTGGTCCTGCCAGTGCTGGGCATCTATGGCGATTATGGCAACCCGGTGGGTCAGGTCATCCTGACCGAGGCTGTCTTCCGCCGCACCTTCCCCACCGTCACCGCGCTGCGGTTTGGGCTGCGGCTCGATCCGGCAAAGGTCGACGCGCTGCGCATGAGCCTGCATGACCAACTGGGCCTGCCGGACAGCGCGATGATCGATCAGGCGGCGATAAAGGCCCTGTCGCTGTCGATCTTTGAGCGAACCTTTGCGGTGACGACCGCCCTCAACATCCTGACTCTGGCGGTGGCGGGCTTCGCTATCATGATGAGCCTATTGACCCTTGCCGCGATGCGCTTGCCGCAACTGGCGCCGGTCTGGGCTTTGGGCCTGACCCGCCGCAGGTTGGCCGCGCTGGAACTGCTGCGCGCCGTGGTACTGGCTGCGCTGACTGGAGCCTTGGCGCTGCCCCTGGGGTTGGGCCTGGCCTGGGCCCTGCTGGCAGTCGTGAATGTCGAGGCCTTTGGCTGGCGGTTGCCCATGTATCTGTTCCCGTTGGACTATCTGCGGCTGGGTGGGCTGGCCTTGCTTGCGGCGTTGCTGGCGGCACTTTGGCCGGCATGGCGGCTGTCGCGGATGCCGCCGACGCAATTGCTGGGAGTGTTTCGCCATGAACGTTAAGGTCCTGCTGCTGCTGATCTGGTTGCCGGTGCAGGCCATGGCGCAGGGTTTCGCGGGGCTTGGCACGGCGGGAGGGAACTTCGCCCAGCCGCAGCCGGACACTGTGCTGCAGTTTCCCGCCGACCACGGCCCGCACCCCGACTACCGGATCGAGTGGTGGTACGTCACCGCCAACCTCACCGGCCCTGACGGCACGCCCTATGGCTTGCAATGGACCCTGTTCCGCTCGGCCCTTGCTCCCCATGATGGGCAGGGCTGGGAGACGCCGCAGTTGTGGATGGGACATGCCGCGGTGACGACCCCGCAGAAGCAGTTCGTGGCCGAGCATCTGGCCCGCGGAGGCATCGGGCAGGCGGGGGTGGAGGCGGATCCCTTCTCGGCCTGGATCGACGATTGGGTGCTGCAGGGTGCCAACTTCGGCAAGCTGCACATGGCAGGCTCGGGCGTGGACTTTGCGTATGATGTTGGGCTGACGGCCAAGGGGCCCTTGGTGCTGCATGGCCAGAAGGGCTATTCGGTGAAATCTGGATCAGGTCAGGCGAGTTACTATTACTCGCAACCCTTCTTCAAGCTGTCGGGCACCTTGACCCTGCCAGAGGGCAAGGTGCCCGTCACCGGCACGGCCTGGCTTGACCACGAATGGTCCTCGCAACCCTTGGCGCAGGATCAGACAGGGTGGGACTGGTTCTCGCTGTCCTTCGACAGGGGCGACAAGCTGATGGGCTTCGTGCTGCGCGGGGCAAAGGATTACACGGCCGCCACATGGATCGGGGCCGATGGCACGTCAGAGGCGCTGCCGGACGGAGCCTTCTCGGCCCTGCCGCTGGCCACACATTCCGTCGCCGGGCATGATATGCCGGTGGACTGGCATGTCATTCTGCCGAAGCATGGAATTGACGTGAGGGTCAAGGCGCTGAACCCCGATGCGTGGATGGCGACCTCGGTGCCCTATTGGGAGGGTCCGGTCACCGTCTCTGGCAGCCAAGCCGGCGTCGGGTATCTGGAGATGACCGGCTATGACCACTGATCCGCACCCTTGGGCCTTGGGGCTGGATACCCTGCACGCGCAGGTCTGGACGCTGCTGGCGCGCGGTGTTGCAGACCGCCATGCCGCTGCCCGACATCCGACGCTTGCCACCTCCTCCCTCACGGGGTGGCCGGAGGCGCGTACGGTCGTTCTGCGCGCGGCTGATGCCGGGGCGGCGACGCTGGATATTCATACAGACATCACCTCGGCCAAGGTGGCCGAAGTGCGGCAAGATCCCCGCACAACGCTGCACATATGGGACCCTGCCGCGCATTTGCAGATCAGGATCAAAGCCACCGTCACCCTGCTGTCTGGCGAGGATGTCGCGGACATTTGGACACGAGTCCCAGATCCCGCGCGCCAAAGCTATGGAACGCTTCCGTCGCCCGGTCAGCCGATCGCAGCGGCGCTGGCCTATGAAAAGGCGCCGGATCTGTCGACCTTCGCTGTGTTGCGCTGTTCGGTGCAGGTGCTGGACATACTGCATCTGGGTCCGCAGCACAGGCGCGCAAGGTTTGATCGCGCCGATGGCTGGGTGGGTCAGTGGCTGGCGCCCTGACCTTGTCGGGACCAGATGCGCCGGGGCATGATGACAGGATGCCGACCCTTTGCCGTCTCCTCGCGGTCTTTGCGTAAGACGACGCACCTTCGGCCGAGGATTCGCCTCGGCCGAAGAGAGTTGCTGGGCATTGCCATTACAGGGCCATTGCGGGGCAGTCAGGCGAAGGCGAACCCCAGCTTTGGCCCCGGCATCGGACACGGCTGGCCGTATCCGATGCCGGGCCTGATCAGTTTTCGGCGTCGCCGGTCATAACGGCCAGTTGGCTTGCCGTGTACTTCGCCGGATCAACGCCAAGGATTGCGGCCTGCATCGCCAGACCGGGCGAGACGGTGCCCTGGGTCGAGACGATCTTTCCTTCGGCTTGCGCCTTCACGAAGGCGATTTGCTGGACGTCGTTCTCGCGCATGGCGGTTTCAAGGCGGATCAGTTGCGCCGGCGAATAGTCGGCCGGGTTGACGCCAAGGATTGCGGCCTGCATCGCCTGACCGGGCGAGACGCTGCCTTGTGTCGACACGATGCGACCTGTCGCTTGATCCTTCACGAAGGCGAAGTCAGCAGCATCGTTGTCGCGGACGGCGTTCTCCAGCTGGATCAACTGGGCCAGAGTGTAGTCCGCCGGGTTGACGCCAAGCGGGCCAGCCAGTTGTGCTTTGCCGTCGGCAAAGGCCGGACCGGACAAGGCGATCAGCAGGGCGGAGGTCATAGCAAGACGAGACATGATGTAGTCCTTTCAGGGAGTTTTTGCGATGTGCGCGTTGGGTCGCAAAGGACCTTGGCGCGGGGCTTTGGGTTCAACGTGGCGGCCAGATTCGCTGGTGCGATGGTGCTGCGCCGTCTCGATGAAATGACTATGCATCACACGGAACCCACGGATAAGACTGATAAAACCGATCCTATCAATCGGCTGGGCGGATGGATCGTACACAGGGAAAGCAATTCCGCAGGACATGACTCCGCCCCTGCTGCCCCTGTTCAAGGGCAGCACATTGCGGGCTGAAGGGGCGATGTTTCGCCAAAAGAAACACCCTCGCGCCGCCTATGCGCGAAGGTGCATTTGCTGGGGCAAAGGACCGGATTTCCGGGCAGGGTGCCGCCCTTCAAAGACTCTCATACGGACGAAGCATTCGCCGTAAAAGGTCCGCTCACGACCAAGGCAGCTGTTAGACCTAGGCCGTCCGAATCCGGAACTCCTCGCCTTCGCAGCCAGAGCATTCGCGCAGGGTTTCCACGAACCAGCTGCCAGCCGGTCCGGGCGGTGCGGCGGCCAGATAGGTCACCGACATCGGCATGAAGATGCCACCCTGCGGCTCGTCCTCAGCCCGCAGAATGATCAGGCGACCCTGCGCCACGTCCTCCTTAACGGCAGCCAGCGGCATGCTGCCCCAGCCAAGCCCATCCAGCAAGAACGCCCGATTGGTGTTCAGGTCCGACAGCTTCCACGTGCTCGCAGACATGATCCCGAAGGACATACCTTTGGTGTACTTCGATTGGTCCGTCAGGATGATCTGCGTATGGTCCGAGAAGGCGCGCCGCGAGATTGGCTGCGTCAACTTCGACAGGGGGTGCGAGGGCGCCGCAACCAGCACCAGACGCATTTCTGTGATCCGCTCGGACCGCAGTTCCTTCGGAACATCTGGGATCGGGCCCAGAACCCCCAGACTGCATTGACCGGACATCACCCGCTCGGCCACAGTGCCAAGCGCCTCGATGAACAAAAGCAAGGGTGTCTTGGGGAAGCGAACGGCGAAGCGCTGGGCGACATGGGTGATGGCATCCATCGGAAACATAGTGTCGATCACGACGGATAATTCCGGCTCGAGCCCGGCAGACATGCCCTTGGCCTTGGCGCGGATCGAATCCACCCGGTGAATGATCTCGCGCGCATCCGAGAGCAGGACCTGCCCTTCGGTCGTCAGCGCCGGCAAGCGGCCGGAGCGGTCGAACAGCGGCACGCGCAGTTGGTCTTCCAGATTGGCGATCGTCTGGCTGACCACCGATTGCGCGCGTCCGATCTTCCGGCCGGCGGCGGTAAAGCTGTGTTCGTCGACAGCGGCAACGAAGGTCCGGAACTGGTCCAGGGTGATAGCATCAATCATGGGTGGATCCGCCAAAGAGCCATCGATGAGATGGGCTGTTTTCAAGACATGTGCCTAACATAGGTAAGGTTTGCGACCACTGCGTTCAATGGCCCCACCTGCGCGAACCGGGCGTGAGGTCCTGTTTTTGCTGGGCTAACTTGCACAGAGGCCCCGCGCCTCTGTGCGGTCAGGACCATTGCATAGGCCGAAACCCGCAAGCGATTTGCCCGCTGGCCTTATGAGGTGAATGGTCTAGGGTGGTCTTGTGGATTGTCAGGAAGGGCCCGGTAGCACGGCCCTTGACACGGAGCGAGCATGGGGAAGCGCCATCGTAGCGGGATCGGTCACTGGCCATGGCTATGTGCTGTCAGCATGGGTCTTGCTTGTCATGCCGCCGTGGCTCAGGGTGTGGCGCGGTCCGAATTCCGCACCATGTTTCAGGATGTCGTGCTGAAACACGAATATGAAGGCAGCGCCCTAAGGCCCTTGCTGCGGTGGGAGGTGCCGGTTCACCTGTCCGTTTCCTTCGGCGCCTCGGTTAGCGGCATGGATCGCGCGACCGATCTGAAATCCATCCGGGTGGTGACCAAGACGATCGCCTCGGCCACCAAGCATGGCATCTCTGTCGCCGGGACCCAAGGCAACTTTCACGTCTATGTGGTCAGCGAAGCAGAGCTTGCCGCGCTTGGCCCCACGTTGCAAACGACTGTCGGCCTGTCTGAAAGTTCCGCCTTGTCCCTGACCCGGATGCCGCGCAACACCAACTGCATCGTTGTGGCGCTGCCCGAGCGGGACAAGACCAAAGGCTATCACAGCGCCGTGGCCATCATCCGGTCGGACTTGCCTGCCACCCGCCGCGAGTCCTGCTTTTATGAAGAGATAGCGCAGGGCATGGGTCTGCCGAATGATTGCCGCGAGCGGTTTACCGTGTTCAACGACGATGACGAATTTGCACATTATACGGCCATGGACCTTGCCATGATGGGGGCGGTCTACGACCGGCGGCTGACATCCGGCATGCCGCCCGAGGTGGTGATGCGCCTGCTTGACGATATCCATGCCTCGGGCAGCTGAAAACCGCAGTCGGGCAAGATACCACGTCAAAGAGGGTCGCACTCGATGTCTCACGGGCGGTCATATGCCGCTAAAGCAGACTATCCGGGCCGCGACCGGGTCACTTTTGGGGCCAAGAGCGCCCAAGATTTCCTTTGGTCAGACCCCGATTGGCATCAGGGCTTCGTCGCGCACAACCGGGCGCGGGGCGATCAGGTCGCGCCATTGTGAATAGGCGCGAGAGACGGGCGGGTTGCCAGGGCGCTTGACGTGTTGCCCATGGCCAGGCTGGGCAGAACCGCCGTTAGGCCCCCACAGAACCGTGCCGCGCGACAGGGTGTAGCGGGGCAGGCCCGTGACGGTGAAACCCTCGAACACGTTGTAGTCGATGATCGATTTCTGGGTAGCGGCAGAGATGGTTTTCGTGGCCTTGGGATCAAACACCACGATATCGGCATCCGCACCGACCGAAATCGCGCCCTTTTGCGGGTGGATGTTCAAGATCTTGGCGATGTTGGTCGAGGTGACGGCGACGAATTCGTTCATCGTCAGGCGACCCGTGGCCACGCCATGGGTCCACAGCAGGCTGAGACGATCCTCAAGCCCTCCGGTGCCGTTCGGGATCTTGGTGAAATCACCCCGGCCGCGCTGCTTTTGCGCGGTGGTGAAGGCGCAGTGATCGGTCGCCACGACGGACAGAGTACCCGCTGCCAGCCCAGCCCACAGGCTGTCCTGATGACGCTTTTCACGGAAGGGCGGGCTCATCACGCGCTGGGCGGCGTAGTTCCAGTCGGGGTTCTTGTATTCGTTTTCATCCAGCAGCAGATGCTGCACCAACGGCTCTCCCCAGACGCGGGTGCCGGCCTGTTTCCAGCGCCGGATCGCCTCGTGGGCTTCCTCTGAGGACGTGTGAACGATGTAGACCGGCACGCCCACGGCGTCGGCAATCATGATGGCGCGGTTTGTCGCCTCGCCCTCCACGGTGGCGGGGCGGGAATAGGCGTGGGCTTCGGGGCCGTTGTTGCCCTCGGCCAGCAGCTTGGCTTGCAGGCCCGCAATCAGGTCGCCGTTTTCGGCATGGACAAAGGGGATGGCGCCCAGTTCCCGGCAGCGGGTGAAGGACGCGAACATCTCGTCATCGTTCACCATCAACGCGCCTTTGTAGGCCATGAAGTGCTTGAACGTGTTCACCCCCCGGTCAACACATTCCGCCATCTCGCCCCAGACCTTCTGGCTCCACCCCGTGATCGCCATGTGAAAGCCGTAGTCGATCGAGGCCTTTTGCGCACGCGCCTCCCACTGGCCAAGGGCGGTCAGCAGGTCATCGGGCTGCGAGATGATGTGGTCGACGATCATCGTCGTGCCACCAGATGCTGCGGCGAAGGTGCCACTTTCCCAGGTCTCGGCGGCGAAGGTGCCCATGAAGGGCATTTCCAGATGAGTGTGCGGGTCGATGCCGCCGGGCATTACGTAGGCGCCCTCGGCATCCACAACCGTATCGCCCCTCAGGTTCGGGCCAATGGCGGTTATGATCCCGCCTTCCACCAGAACATCGGCCTTGCAGGTCAGATCATGGGTGACGACGGTGCCGCCTTTGATGACAGTGCTCATGGTTCCTCCGGCAGGATGACGCCTGCGCGTTCGGTGATGAGGGTATAAGCCTCGGGCCGACGGTGCAGGGCAAAGTTGAAGACAGTGTCCTTGTAGATGCGCCCCATATCAAGGTCGCATTTGGCGGTGATCACTTCATCTTCGACGGTTACCGCCTGCGCCACGATCTCTCCGCTGGGGGCGACAATAACGGACTGGCCGCCCATCTGGCTGCCCTCTTCGTTACCGCATTTTGCGGTGCCGACAACCCACGTGGCGTTCTGATAAGCTCCGGCCTGTAGCGACAGGTGGTTGTGGAACAGGGTCAAACTGTCCATCGGCTGCTGATTCAGATGGCCGAAGGGCGTGTTGTAGCCCAGCATGACCATTTCCACCCCCTGCAGGCCCATGACGCGGTAGGTTTCCGGCCAGCGGCGGTCGTTGCAGATGGCCATGCCCATGATGCCACCCATCGTGCGCCAGACCGGGAAGCCGAGGTTGCCGGGTTCGTAATAGCGCTTTTCCAAGTGCTGGAACGGACGGTTTGGCAGGGGTTCGGCCCAGCCCGGCAGGTGGACCTTGCGGTATTTGCCGACAATGGAGCCAGTCTGATCGACCAGAATGGCCGTGTTGTAGCGGTGCTGGTCCGGGGTCAGTTCTGCATAGCCAAGGTAGAAACCGATCCCCAACCGTTTGGATTCCTCAAACAGCGGCAGCGTGGCCGCCGAGGGCATTTCGGTTTCATAGAAACTGTCGAGTTCCGCCTCGTCCTCGATCATCCAGCGCGGGAAGAAGGTGGTCAGCGCCATTTCGGTGAAAACCACCAATCTGGCCCCGCGAGAATGTGCCTCTCGCATCATCTCCAGCAGACGGGCGACGGTTTGCGTGCGGGTTTCCGCCCGTGCGATGGGCCCCATCTGGGCCGATGCCGTGATGATTTTGCGTGTCATGCCTGCCTCCTGAGGTTCACCAAGGCTACGGCAAAGGCGGCGGCGGCGCCAACCCCATCAATCACCTTGAGCCCGTGTTCCGCCTCCATTCGCGCAGCAAGGTCGGCCATGCCGGCACAGCCCAAAACGATGGCCCCAACGCCATCTTCCGCTTTGGCGCGGGCGATTTCGGCCGACACCTTCAGGTGCGCGCCAGTGCCTTCATCCTCCAACTCCAGCACGGCCACCCCGGCGGCGCGCACTTTGGCGCAGGCCGAGGCTAGGCCGTAGTGCCGCAGATTTTCCTCGATGATCGGGATGGCGACTGCGAGGGTCGTGACAACCGAAAACCGGCCAGCCAGCAGCATGGCAGCATGAAACCCGGCTTCGCCAATGCCAATGACCGGGATGGACACCGAAGCCCGGGCCTCATCCAGCGCCGGGTCGTCAAAGCAGGCGATGACGATGGCCTGCGCGCCCTCGGCGGCCGCCCTGGCCACTTCGTGCAGCACGAAGGGGCGGCAGATTGCATCATCCTCCGGCCCTTGAATGGCAGGGGGAGAGAGGTGGCAGGTCACCCCTGTCACCTCGACCCCCGGTACAGCATCGCCGGCGGCAGCGGCGGCCTTTTCGGTCATCGAGACCGTGGAATTTGGGTTGATCACGGTGATGCGCATCAGACCATGCCCTTGCCGGCATCCGATCCGTGCCGGCTTCGACGACGGTTCAAGACCCAGGCGGTCAGCAGAAACAAACCGATGATGACGAAAGAGAACACCGTGGTCAGCGTGCCAAGCGCGAAGATCACCGGTGTGGTCACGTTCGTCGTCATGCCGTAAATCTCAAGCGGCAGCGTATTCTTGCTGCCGGAGGTCAGCAGGGTGCGGGCGAATTCGTCATAGCTGAGGGTGAAGCCGAACAGGGCTACGCCCAGAAGCGAAGGCAGGATGATCGGCAGCACCACATGGCGAACGGTTTGCCATGGCGAAGCCCCTTGATCCCGCGCGGCCTCTTCATAGGCCGGATTGAAGCGGTTGAAGACGGCGAACATGACCAGCAGGCCGAAAGGCAACGTCCATGTCAGCTGCGCGCCAAAGCCAGAGGTCGCCCAGTGCACTGGAATACCCGCCTGACTGAAGAACAGCCCCACCCCCAGCGACACCAGAATGGACGGGATCACCAGCCCAGCGATGGCCAGATAGAACAAAGCGCCTGACCCCGCAAACCGCTTGCGGAACGCCAGCCCCCCCATGACCGACACGACCACCGTGGTCACCATGACCATCAGCCCCAATCGCAGCGAACGGCTGAAGGACCCCCAGATATCGCCCACGGCTTGCTGTTTGAACAACTCGTGGAACCAGTTGAGCGAGACGCCGTTCATCGGGAAGGTCAACCCGCCGCTCGGGCCCTGAAAGGACAGGATGCCGATGGTGATCGTCGGGCCATAAAGGAACAGTACATACAGCCCGAAGAAAGCCGCCAGAATGTAGAACGAACGCGGACGCGGCTCCATCACAGTTCCTTCCGGATATCGACAACGCGCATCAGACCGCCCACCACCACCAGTACTGTCAGCAACAGGACGACCGAGGTTGCCGAGGCGGAGGGGTACTGCAGCAGACCGATGTCGTTGGAGATCAGGCGGCCCACATTCGCGCTCTGGCTGCCGGACATGAAGCGGACGGTTATGAAATCGCCCATCACGAGGGTCAGCACGAAGATCGTGCCGATCATGATGCCCGGTTTGGTCAGCGGAATGATGATGTTCCACAGGATCTGCGCGCCCGAGGCACCGACATCCCGTGCCGCCTCGATCAGCGATTTGTCGATCCGCATCATGGTGTTGAGGATCGGGATCACCATGAAGATCGTGTTGATGTGCACGAAAGCAAGGATCACCGCGAAGTCGGAGAACAAGAGCCAGTCCAGCGGATGATCGACAACGCCCATGCTGAGCAGCGCCGAATTGGCCAGCCCGTTGCGGCCAAGAAAGGGAATCCAACTGATCATTCGGATAATGTTGGAGGTCCAGAACGGCACCGTGCAGATCAGGGCTAAGGCGATCTGCATGGTTTGGCTGCGGATGTGGAAGGCCAGGAAATAGGCGACGGTAAAGCCAATCCCAAGGGTGAAGGCCCAGGTCAGGAAAGCGTATTTGAACGTGTTCAGAAACACATCGTAGGTGACGGCAGAACCGAACAGGAACTCGTAGTTGCCAAGGTCAAAGGCCGGAACGATGGAAAACTCGGTCGTCTGCCAGAAGCTGACGATCACGATGACGATCACCGGAATGACCAGAAACACCACCAGCACCAGTAGCAGGGGTGCGGCCAGCAGCCAGCCTGTCAGATTGTTGGATTTCAGGATCCTGTCCACGGGTGACCTCTGCCAGAAAAGGAGCCCTCTCCCGGGCTGGGAGAGGGCAGGGGCGAGGAACCCTCGCCTTCACGACATCAGGCCGCGATGAATTCGTTCCACTTGCGGACCATGTACTGGTTTTCATCCATGACGGAGTTCCAGCAGGCGACATGGCCCATCCGCTCGAGGAACGAACCGCCGTCGCGCACCGCGCCGGGCTTCTCCATGACCACGCCTTGCGGGCTCTTGATCTCGCCCACGGCGGGCTTGCCTTCGTACCAGTAGCCCCACTCATCGTCCGTCATGAACAGCTTGGAGGTTTCCGGAACGGCCGAGTAATAGCCCTGACGCATCAGGAAGCCGCCGACCCAGCCCGACAGATACCAGTTGATGTATTCATAGGCCGCATCCAATGCCACGCCCGACAGCTTGGACGACAAGCCCAGACCGCCGCCCCACGACCGGTAGCCCTCTTTCAACGGCTGATAGGTGCAGGCGATACCTTTTGAGCGCACGGCCGCAATGGCCGGCGACCACATGGACTGGATCACCACTTCGCCCGAGGCCATCAGGTTCACGGATTCATCGAACGACTTCCAGAACGCGCGGAACTGGCCGGCTTTCTTGGCCTCGGTGAAGATCGCCATGGTCTGGTCGATCTCGTCCTTGGTCATGTTGCCCTTGTCGCCGTACTTGATCTTGCCCATCGCTTCGCAGACCATCGCCGCATCCATGATGCCGATCGAGGAAATGTCGAGGATCGAGGCCTTGCCTTTGAACTCGGGGTTCAACAGTTCGGCCCAGGAGTCGATTGGGCGGCCGATCAGGTCGGGGCGGATGCCAAGGGTGTCGGCGTTGTAGATCGTCGGGATCAGGGTCATCCAGCCGGTTGGCGCCTTTGCGAAGGTCTTGCCATCCACGGCATCCACGAAGCCCACAGTGTGCGGCGCGGTGCCTTGGGCGATGACGGAATCCGGGGTCAGCTTGCCGTCAATGAAGGTGCCGGCGATCTTGCTGAAGTTGGTGATCTTGCTGACGTCCATTGCCTGCAGGTTGCCCGTCGGCCAGACCTTCTTGCAGATCCAGTATTCGATGTCGGCGATGTCATAGCTGTCAGGCTGGGTGGCGACCTTCTGCGTGACGGCATCAGAATCGAGCGCCGTCATCTCCAGCGTGAAGCCGAGGTCTTCCTTCACCTTGGCGGCCACTTCGTTATAGGCAGACACGCCCGTACCGGCCTGACGCAGGGTGACATCCTTGATGTCCTGCGCCCAGATCATAGGTGCCGGGAAAGCGCTTGCCGCAACGGCGGCAACACCGCCCTTCAGGATGTTGCGACGGGAATAGTGGTTCTTCTTCATGGGATTCCTCGCTGTTGGATTGGTTTCTTGATCAGGCGGAAAGCTTGTGCAGTCGGCTTGCATCCCAGGCGAGGCGCACCGCATCGCCGGGGTATTTCGGGTCGGAAAAGAAGATGGCTTCGGGGATCAGGACCAGAACCTCTTGGTCGCCTGCCGCCCTTGCCGTCAGCGCCACATGCGCGCCCTGATATTCGACCGAGGTCACCACGGCCTCGGCCCCCTCGGTGGCCAGACGCACATCATCGGCACGCAGGGCGAAGCGGCCCTGAGGCAAGGACAGCACGTTATGACCGCCCATGAACCGGGCCACGAATTCGGTGGTGGGGGCGTTGAACACCTCTCGCGCGGGGCCAGCCTGTTCGATCTTTCCGGCGTTCATCACGACGATCTCGTCGGCCAAGGCCAAAGCCTCGTCCTGACCATGCGTCACGTGCAGGAAGGAAATCTTCAACTCGCGCTGCAGCTTCTTGAGTTCAGCCCGCATCCGGATGCGCAGGAAGGGGTCAAGTGCCGAGAGCGGTTCATCCAGCAACAGGATCTGCGGCTTGGTGATCAGCGCCCGCGCCAAGGCTACACGCTGTTGCTGGCCGCCGGAAAGCTGAGCAGGCAGGCGGTCGGCCAATTTTGTCATGTCGACCAGCTCCAGAAGCTTGCCAGCCTCCTGACGCCGCTCGACGGCGTCGACGCCTTTCATCTTCAGGCTGAAGGCCACGTTGTCGATGACGCTGAGGTGAGGAAACAGCGCATAGCTTTGAAACATCATCGCGGTGCCACGCTTTGCAGGCGGCAGTTGCGCCACCTCTTTGCCGGCCAGCACGATCTGGCCTTCCGTCACCGTTTCGTGCCCGGCAATCATCCTGAGCGTGGAGGATTTGCCGCACCCTGATGGCCCAAGCAGGCAAACATATCTGCCGCCCACGAACAGATGGCTGACGTCGGCCACGGCCACCGCGCCACCGGCGTAGCGTTTGGTGACATGCACCAGTTCCAGATCATGGGAAGTCCGCATCTCTCACGCTCCGGTCACGGTCCATGACAGCAGCCTAGCTTTACCTCCTTTCAATCTGCCAAGCCCGGCAGGCCAAGGACACTTGACATTCGTGGTGGTGAGAATTTTTGCAGCATCCCAAATCGGATGTGCATAGTTTTTGGACGCAAAATGCATAATTCTTGACTTTTGCCGATTCGAAACGGGCCCTAATAGGCCAGGCGGTAAAGCGCACCGGCAAGAACGCGGATTCCATCAACGATGTCCGGCAAAGATGAAAACTCCTCCGGCGTGTGGCTGCGGCCGTCCTTGCTGCGCACGAAAACCATGCCCACGGGGCAGATTGCCGCCATCTGCTGGCTGTCATGGCCCGCACCGCTGGCCATTTCCACAAACGCAACCCCAAGCGCCTGCGCCGATTGAGTCAAGGCTGCGATGATGGCCGGATCGCAGGGGGTCGGCGGCAGGTCAAACTGTACCTCCGATGTCAGAGCCAGTCCGCGCCGCGCCGCGATTTCAGCCATCATGGCATGATGCGTCTGATGCAAGGCGGCGTAGTCGTCTGCCCTTGGATGCCGGGCGTCCAGTGTGAAACTGACGTCACGCGGGATGATCGCCGGCGCATTCGGCCAGACTTCAATCCGTCCGATTGTCGTGACGGCCGGGCGTCCCAATCGATGGGCATGGCCTACCAGGCCCCCTGCCATTTCCGCAAAGCCCGCCATCGGATCTCGGCGCAGGTCCATCGGGAAGGCGCCGGCGTGGTTCTGCTCTCCGACAAGGGTGACTTTCGTGTGCCGTATCCCGGTAATCGCGCTGACAACGGCAACTGAACGGTCCGCATCCTCCAGCACCGGACCTTGTTCGATGTGCAGCTCCAGAAACGCGGCGAGGTCATTTCGCCGGGCATTCGGGATCAATCCGGGGTCAAGCCCGACAGAGTTCATGGCGGCGGCGATGCTGTTGCCTTGGGCATCCAGCACCCGGTCGGCATCCCCGTGGGCAATGCGCCCTGTGATCGCGCGCGACCCCCAAAAGCCTGCCGTCGGAAACCGGCTGCCTTCCTCTTCGCACAGCGACAGCACCTCCATCGGGCGTTTCGGCGGACCATAGGCCGCCACCAAGGCCTTGACCGCGACCAAGGCTGCTATCACGCCCAAAGCGCCATCATAGCGACCGCCCGGACATTGACTGTCGATATGCGATCCTGAGACGACCGCTTTGCCGCCCTCGGTGCCTTCAACCCGGCCCCAAAGGTTGCCCACCGCATCCTGCCGCACCACCGTCCCGGCCTGGCCCATCCACTCGGCCAAAAGCGCCTGGGCTGCGACCCACTCGGGGTCATAGACCCTGCGCCAGACCCCCGTGCCCGAATGCGCCCCGATGGCGCCGAGGGTCAGGATCAGGTGTTCGATCGCGGCAGGATCGAAGGTCAGGTCGAAGGCGGGCTGTGGCATCTGATTCTCCATCACGGGGTCTGGGCTCAGATTGGACCTCCGTGGCGGAAGCTTCGGCAAGGGATTCAGTCCGCTGTGCCAAGGTTGGTGCAGGAACTGCCGCGCAAACAGGCAGTTCTGACACGATGTTGCCCAATGCGGATGAACCCTGCGCGTACAAGGGCATTCCGGGTTGCGAATCCAATGCATTTTGGATGCAACATCTACCAACTTACAGGAGGGTTCTGCGATGAAGCTGATCGGGGTCGACGTCGGGGGCACCTTTACCGATCTTGTTCTGGCGGATACGGACAGCGGGGCGCAGGTCATCCACAAGGTGCCGTCTACTCCCGATGATCCATCGCGGGGCGTGATGACGGGCGTGGCGGACCTGTGCCGTATGGCGGGCGTCGATCATGGGGCCATCGACTTTGTGCTGCATGGCACGACCATTGCCACCAATGCTGTACTGGAGCATCGCGGCGCCCGCACCGGCATGATCACCAACGATGGCTTCCGCGACATCCTGCATATCGCGCGGCATCAAAGGGTTGAGCATTACTCGATCCTTCAGGAACTGCCCTGGCAGAACCGTCCGCTGATCCAGCGCCGGCATCGCAAGACGGTCAAGGGTCGCCTCGTGCCGCCGACGGGGGCGGAACTAGAGCCGCTGGATGAAGCCGCCGTCGCCCTCGCTGCCCGGGAATTGCTGGCCCAGGGGGTGGAAAGCGTCGCAATCTGCTTCCTGTTCTCCTATCTGAACCCGGCCCACGAGGACCGCGCCGCCGAGATCGTTCGGGCCGAAATGCCGAATGCCTTTGTCACCACCTCCTCGGCTTTGTCTCCGCAGTTCCGCGAATTTGAACGCTTCACGACGGCAGCCTTGGCGGCCTTTGTTGGACCCAAGGTGGGCGACTATGTGACCCGGCTGGAAGATGCCCTGCACCAGATCGGCATTGATGGCGAGTTGCGGATCATGGCGTCGAACGGTGGCGTGGCCACAGCGCGAATGGTGCGTGAAAAGCCGGCCTTGACCCTGATGTCCGGTCTGGCGGCTGGCGTGCTGGGCGGCGGCTGGGTCGGTGCTGCGGCAGGGCGCGACCGGCTGATCACCTTCGACATCGGCGGCACCTCGGCCGATATCGGCATCATCGACCGGGGCCAGATTGTCGAAACCGACGCAAGGTCGACCTCGATTGCCGGGTTTCCCTTGCTGATGCCGATGCTGGACATTCACACCATCGGCGCGGGCGGTGGCTCCATCGCCCGCGTTGATCCGGGCGGCGCATTCCGCGTTGGCCCGCAGTCGGCGGGGGCCACGCCGGGGCCGGCCGCTTATGGCCGGGGCGGCACTTTGCCCACGGTGACGGATGCCAATCTGGTACTGGGCCGTCTTGATCCAGGGGATTTCCTCGGCGGAGCGATGGCGCTGGACAGTGCGGCGTCGCAAGCTGTTCTGCAGACGCTCGCCCATCAGTTGGGGTTGCCGCTGAACGACGCGGCGGAAGGGGTTCTGACCATCCTGAACGCGAACATGGCTAACGCGATCCGCTCTCGCACAGTGCAGAAGGGGATTGATCCCCGGGGCTTTGCGCTGGTGGCCATGGGAGGCGCAGGCCCGCTGCATGGGGCCGAGGTGGCGGCGATGCTCGGAATCCCCGAGGTGATCGTGCCGCCCTATCCCGGCATAACCTCGGCGATGGGGCTGCTGGTCACAGACCTGAAGTATGATGCGGTCAAGACCTTGTTCCAGACCTCGGGCGCCTTTGATCTGGCACGGGTCAATGCCGATCTGGTGGCGATGCAGACCGATCTCGCCACCCGTTTTGCCGACGACAGCATCCCAACCGGCGACGTCAGTTTCACGCGCGTCGGCGATCTGCGCTATGTCGGGCAGGGCTATGAGTTGAAGGTGCCGATTCCGCCGGGCGATCTGGACGCGGTGGCGATGGCCGGCGTTCTGCAAGCCTTCCACGTGGCGCATGAGGCCGAGTATGGCCACGCCTTCCCCGCCAATTCGGTCGAGGTCGTCAACCTGCGCGTCATCGGGCGTGGGGCGATGCCCAAGCTGGGTGCACCCTCTGCGCCACACGGGACAAGCCTTCAGGCTGCTATCTTGCGCCAGACAGAGACGGTGTTCCGCACCGGCTCAGGCCTGTGCAGCTATGCCACAACGCTGTACCGGCGCGAGGCTTTGCCCGTAGGCCAGCCCTTTCCCGGCCCGGCCATCGTGCTGCAGAAGGACACAACCACCGTCATCCCGCCCGGTTGGCTTGCGCAAGTCCATGCCTCGGGCAGCCTGATCCTGACCCAAGAGGTGCATCCATGAGCCGCATCGACCCCGTCACCTCTGCCGTCATCCAAGGCGCCCTCGACACCATCGCGCTCGAGATGGGCCACAAGCTGATGCGGATGTCCTATTCCTCGATCATCCGCGAGTCCGAGGATTTTGGTGCCGCCCTGACCGATGCCACAGGCCGCCAACTCTGCGAATGCCGCCTGTCAACGCCCCTGCAATCGGGGCCTATCCCCGGTTATGTGCGCAACATCATGGCAACCCTTGCCGCCCGGGGCGAGACACTGCGGGATGGCGATGTCATCATGCACAACGACCCCTACGGCGGGGCCAGCCATGGGCCG
Source organism: Paracoccaceae bacterium (assembly GCA_947371955.1). Classification (GTDB taxonomy): domain Bacteria; phylum Pseudomonadota; class Alphaproteobacteria; order Rhodobacterales; family Rhodobacteraceae; genus Stagnihabitans. The sequence continues at coordinate 29,866 of CANBRQ010000009.1, forward strand.
GATGTTGCCTTCGCGGTGCCGGTCTTCCTTGACTCAAGCCTGATCGGCTGGTCGGTCACCACCGCGCATCACCTTGATATCGGGGCGTTGTCTCCGGGTTCCTGCGGCATCGTTGATGCAGTCGACACCTATGCAGAGGGGCTGCAATTCAAGGCGATCAAGGTCTATGACCGGGGTGAGAAGGTTCATCCGGTCTGGCACATCCTGCGCGCCAACATCCGCGCCCCCGATCTTGTGGTGGGAGACATGGAGGCGCAGGTGAAGGCCGCCCGCATCGGGGCGGAGCGGTTTCTGGCCTTGGTCAAGCAGCACTCGCTGGCCACGCTGATGGCGGCGGCGGAAGACCTGATGGACTATTCCGAACGCCGCCTGCGCGATGCGATCCGGGCCTTGCCGGATGGCGACTATACGGCGACCACCCATATCGACGGCTATCTTGATGATCCCGACCCCTCACGCCGCCATCTGCCGATCACCGCCACTGTCAAGGTGCGCGGCGACAGTCTGATCGTTGATCTGACCGGCACCGCCCCGCAACTGCCCGACAAGCCGATCAACATGCCCCTGGTCGGCACCGTGGATTGCGCGGTCTGGCTGACCGTGCGGTCGATCCTGCTCGACTCTGCCGTGCATGGCCCGGTGCCGCAGAATGAGGGGCTAACCCGCCCGATAGAAATCGTGGCCCCCCTTGGCTGCATGGCGAACCCGATTTTCCCCGCCCCCGTCATCGCCCGCTTCTGCCCCGGCAACCAACTGGCCGATACGGTGATGAAGGCCCTGGCTCAAGCCGTGCCGGAACAGGTGTCCGCCGGCATCGGCAACCTGCGGGTCGTGGCGCTGTCGGGCCTGAACCAAGGCAACCACTGGGTGCATATGGAGATCATGGAGGGCAGCTACGGTGGCCGCTTCGGGATGGACGGCATGGACGCGGTGGATACGCTTTACGCCAACACCCGCAACAACCCGGTTGAGGATATTGAAAGCCACGTCCCCCTGCGCGTCACCCGCTATGAACTGCGCGAGGATGCCATGGCCCCCGGCAAATGGCGCGGCGGCATCGGCACGATACGGGAGTTCAGCTTCCTCTCCGACGCCGGTTTTTCCATCGAGGGTGACGGTCATGCCTTCAAACCCTGGGGCTTTGTCGGCGGGGCCGAGGGTCATGTCGCTGCGCTGACCCTGGTTGACCCGAACGGGAGGACGCGCGATCTGCCCTCCAAAGTGCCCTATGCCAAGGTGAAGGCGGGCGGGCGGCTGATCTCGACCGGGCCTTGTGGCGGCGGCTATGGCGACCCGATGCAGCGCGATCCGCAGGCGGTGCTGTCGGATGTGCTGGACGGGTTGATCCCGGCGTCCACGGCGGAACGGGATTTCGGCGTGGTGATCCGGTCCGGTCAGGTTGACACCACCGCCACGGCACAAAGGCGGGCTTAAGTCGCCAGAACCTCGCGCCAACGGCGGACGACTTGGGTGTGTTCGTCCATGAAAGTGTTCCAGACCCGCGCCCGGCTCATCCGGTCGCGGTGTGATCCCCCTTCGCGCAAGTGGCCCTGCGGCACAGCGACCCGCCCGTAGGGGTCTTTCAGAGGTTGCCGGGCGGGTTGGCCTTCGTACCAGTATTCCCACTCTCCGGGTTCCAGATGCGACCGCACGCGCGACGGGAAGGTGGCATAATACCCCTGCCGCGCGGCCGAAGCGCCCGCCCAGCCGTTCATCCACCAGTTCAGATAGGCATAGGCCATGTCCAGTTGCTCGCCACCACAGGCGGCGGAGACACAAAGGTCGGCATGCCATCCCCGGCAGCCTTCAATGGGGGTCGAGACGGTGACCTTTGCCCCCTTAGCGCGCAATTGCGCCACGCCCGGCGAGAACATCGAGGCGACCAGTGCCCCCTTGGTGATCAGCCGCGCCGATTCCTCATAGCTGTTCCAGAAGCCGCGAAAATGGCCAAGTCTTTTCTGTACGATCAGCGAGGCTGCGACTTCGTCGACCTCGTCCAGCGTCAGGTTGCCGATATCGGAAAAGGCCACTCCGCGCTGGGCTTCCACCGCCAATGCAGCCTCGATCATGCCAAGCACCGGGTCGTTGACCATCGCAACCTGGCCATGCAGGCGGTGATCCAGAAGCCAGCCCCAGCTTTCTGGTTCCTCTTTGTCGATCACCTTGTGCAGGGCATCGGCATAGACAAAACTGTCAACGCCATGCAGCAAGGGCAGCATCGACAGCGCGTCCGAGGGTTCCGGACCCAGCCGCCCGTCACCTTGGACAAACAGCCGGTCGAAGACGGTGTCGATGATCCGGCTTGGCCCCGATCTGCCGCGTACGGCCTGCAGGATCTCGCCGCCATGGGTCAGCTTGTCGAGCCGGATCGGCTGGATGCATCGTGCGGTCCACATCAGGTCGACGGTGTGCCACTGGTGGTAAAGGTCGAAGCTTTCCGGCCTTGTGATCACACGCTGCAGGCCCTCGATGCTGTCGATCAGCTCGAACTCGATGGGAAAGCCCAGATCAGCCTGCGCCTGCTTGCGGATCGGTGCTGTGACCAGTTCGCTGCGGCCAATGATCCGCAACTTCGGGGCGGAGGAGGGCATGTCAGAACATCCTGATCAGGTAGGGGGCCACGGCGGGATCGGCAAAGACCGACAGGACCTTCAGCCGTTCCCGCGTGCGGTTGTGGTCAGCGTCAAGGTGATAGCGCAGCGACGCCGCAGCCCCTTCGGCATCGCCAAGTCGCAGGTGCCCCAGAACCAGGCGGTGTTCCGACAGCAGGTTGCTTTCGTCATGCTGCGCCACATGGGTGGCGAACAGCCGGTTGATCAGCCTTGCCCCCTGAACCTGCGCAATCGACCCTGTGATGCGTCGGTTCGACTGCGCCGCAAGACAGGTGTCGTGCAGATCAGCCTCCAGCGCATTCATCATGGTGGTCGAGATCGTCGGCCCCACCGCCTCGGCAGCATCCAGCCGCCCCGTCATTTCATCCAGCACCTGACGGACCAGCTTTGGCGCCGCCAACAGCAGGGCGGCAGGTTCTAGCACGCGGCGCACCTCGTGCTGTTCGTCCAGCAAACGCGCCGACAGGGGCCCCGCGATCCAGTGCGAGCTGCGGTCCTTGCGGATCGTGCCGCGTTCATGCAGCCGAGCCAGAACCTCACGCGTGACGGTGCGGCTGACCTCAAAATGTTCACCCATCGCACTTTCCGAGATCTGGTAGATGCCGAAGGGGATGCAAGTCTCCACCGCATCGGCCACGGCGGCCAGCACCCGTTCCCACTCGGCGGGGGCATTCAAGGCCGCATCAGTCTTGGGCAGGCTGACTTCCAGCGTGAACAGGTTCACCACCTGCGCCCGGCCCTGTGCCGTGTGTTCCGACAGGGGTCCCACCAGATATCCCGCCCGGCCAAGCGGCGTCAGAACCCCACCCTCGACCAAATTGTCCATGGCGCGAATGGCGGGTGACCGGCTGACTGACAGGCGCTGCGCCACGCCCGCTACGGTCAGACGCGCGCCCTGCTGCAAGGTCCCACGCGCGATGTTTTCGGTCAGCCAGTCCTGAACGATCAGATAATAGGGCCTGCTTTCAATCTTCTCCATCGCCGCCGGAGCAACCCCTACACTATACATCCCTTGACCCGATCCGTTCTTCCAATGCGTCAGGGACCGCGGGATAAGTCAAGAAGGCACGGACCTTGCGGCACCTTGCGCCGGACGGCTGCCCATATATGTGATGAGAGGTGGGGCTTAACCCTACAGATCGGCGGTGAAGCTGGAGGAGATCCACTTGCGGGCCGAGATCACGGCATGGGGTGTGCCATCCGGAGCCACCCAACGTTGAATGCGGGCATAGGTCTGAACTTTGGCCCCGCCAAAGGCTGCCGTGATCTGCAGACCGAAGACAGTGCTGTGCAAGGACAGGCCGGCTGGCAGGATCAGGCCCATCTCGCTCAATACATCCGGCGTGATCATCCCGATCTTGCGCCGCGCCAGCAGGTCTGCGGCCTGTTCGGGGTTTTGCAGCATGGCCCGTACCAGAATGTCAGAGGCGGTGTTGAGGTTGACCGTGCTGGACAACGGCGGCGCACAGGTGACAAGGGGGGCGAGGATCGCCACCTCCGCCTCGGACAGACCGGCGCGTGATAGAAGATCGCTGATCTGCTGCAGCGGGCGCCCGCCGCGCAAAGCGGCAGAGATACGAACGCCAGCCTCGGGCGGCAATCCGGCAACTGCCACAATCAGGCGCAGGTAGTTGCGACCGGTCGGGCTGCCCTCCAGCAGGGTGTTGAGGTTGAACCGCGCGGATTCGTCCCAGACTGATATCTGTACCGCACCCAGATTCGGACCGGACGGCGCTATCTGCGACCACGGTTCTGCCGGGCCATCGGCATCGGGCGCAGCGGACAGATCGCTTTTCAGGGCAGACAGGACCAGAACCTCGGCCGAGGTGGCCAGGCTTTGTGCCTGCACCTGATCCAGATCGCGCGCCGTGGAAAGGGTGGCCTGTTCTGATCGTGTGGTCATTGCGACGATGACCGTCACGCACAGCGCCATGACCGACAGGATGGTGACCAGAACCACCCCCTTTTCTGGATGCCGCCGGGTCATGGCCCGGCCTCATGCGGTGGCTCGGATGGCAGGACAAAGACCCCGCGAAGGGTTTCCGAACTTGCGAGTTGCAGCGTCAGGTCAAGACCAACCACCGGCGGCGTGCTGGCGGAGGCTTCGGCCGGTGTCTGTTGCAGGATGGGTTGCCAAGACACCGTTTTCACATCTTCCAGCAGCAATTGCCAACCGGGCTGACTGCCGTCCGGTCCGATCTGGCGCTGCAATCCGGTGGCGTCCAGACGGTAGTGGACCGAAAGCCCCTCGGCCCCCGGTCCTGAGGGCGTGCGCAATGCGCCCCGCCGCAGCAGGGCAAGACCGCCCTTTTCAACCGTCACGCTGCCCGGCAGGGCCTGCATCGTATCCAGCGCGATCACCCGCATCATCCGCTGCAAATCGGCCAACCGCGCCAGCCGCGCTTCGGTCAGGCGCTGGCTGCGCAGGGTCTGATCCAGCAGCGCGAAAGAGGCGGTGCCGATCACGGCAAAGACGGCAAGCGCGACCAGCACCTCCACCAAGGTCATCCCGGCCTCTGGATGGCGTAGTGTCATGGTGCGACCAGCGAATTCATCGAGACGATGGGCAGCAGGATCGCCAGCACGATCGTCATCACCAGCCCGCCCATCACCAGCAGGATCCCCGGCTCGACCAAAGCGACCACAGCCTTGACCCAGGCATCGAGATCGCGCTGCTGGTCGGTGGCGGCATGGTGAAGGGCATCGCCCAGCCTGCCGTTCGCCTCGCCACTGGCGACCATCGCCACCAGCATCGCGGGAAAGCACGCCGCGCCTTCCATCGCGCTCCGCAGCGTCGATCCTTGGCGGACTTTCTGCGTCAGGGCCGTGATCGACGCGCGGATGTGAAGGTTGGGCGTGGCATCGCCTGCCGCCTCCAGTGCCGTGACCAGAGGCACGCCGCTTTGCACCAAAGTGGCAAGGGTCGAGGCGAACTGTGCCGCATTCATCCTTTGAACGAAGCGGCGGGTCAGCCAGCCCGAAGCCAGCAGAAGGTGCAGCTTCTGCCGATTGCCAAGATTGCGCTGCCACAGAGTCAGCCCGAAGATCATGGCCACAAGCACCGCTGCCGCCAGCGGACCACTGCCGCGCACCCATCCGCTGACGCCGATCAGCGCACGGGTCAGAAAAGGCAAGGCCGCGCCGCGCGCGGTGAAGACCTTGACGATGTCGGGCACGACAAACACCATCAGCATGGTGACAATGCCCAGACTGACCAGCCCCAGCAATGCCGGATACAGCAGCGCCAGCATCACGGTCTGCCGGTTGCGCGTCCGTGTCTCGACAAAATCGGCCAGATGGCCCAGCACCGCATCCAGCCGCCCGGCCTGCTCTCCGGCGCGAACCGAGGCGCGGAAGTAGTCTGAAAAGCTTGCCGGACGATCGCTCAAGGCCTCGGTCAGGCTACGGCCTTCGGTCAGCGCGGTGCGGATGGCCAGAAGGACGGCGGCCACCTTGGGCGGCTGACCGCCGGCAATTGTCTTCAGCGCCTCGTCGATGCGCAAGCCAGAGCCGATCAGGGTCGAAAGCTGCCGTGTCACCAGCGTCAGGCTGCGCAGGGGCAGGGCGGTGCTTGATGTGCGACTGCGCTCGGCTTGCAATGACACAAGGATGAGGCCGCGGTCGCGGATCGTCAGCCGGGCGGTGGCGGCGGTGGCGGCCTCGGTCACGCCGCTTTGCATCTTGCCGCGCGGGTCGGTGGCCTGAAAGCGGAAGCCCGGCATTATCAGACCTCCTGCGCCACGCGGGCGATTTCTTCCACGGTGGTCTGCCCCGCCTCCACCAGCCGCAGACCGTCTTGCAGCAGCGAGGGGCCCTGCGCCCGCGCTTCCGCCTGCAAATCGGCCTCCGAGGCACCCTCGTGGATCAGGCTTTGCATCTTGCGGCTGATCTGGACCACCTCATACACCCCCGTGCGGCCGGAATAGCCGTGACCCTGACAGTCAGCGCAGCCGGTGGCGCGGTGGATGGGATGACCGGGAGTGATCAGCCCTCCCATCAGGCGGCAGTCTGCTTCGGTGGCATGGTCCGGCGTGCGGCACGTGGGGCAAAGCCGACGTACCAACCGCTGCGCCACGACGCCGGCCAGCATTGGCGCCAGAAGGAAGCGTTCCACGCCCATGTCGACCAGCCGGGACACCGCCCCGATCGCCGTGTTGGTGTGCAGGGTCGACAAGACAAAATGCCCGGTCATCGCCGCTTCTACCGCGACTTGCGCGGTTTCCCGGTCCCGGATTTCGCCGACCATGATCACATCCGGGTCTTGCCGCAGGATCGCCCGCAGCCCACGGGCGAAGGTCAGTTCGGTGCGCGGGTTCACCTGAGTCTGGCCGATGCCTTCCAGCGCATATTCGATTGGGTCCTCGACCGTGATGATATTCACCCCCGGCTGGTTCAGCGCATCGAGTGCTGCATAAAGCGACGTTGTTTTACCCGACCCGGTCGGCCCCGTCACCAGCAGCATCCCGTCCGGGCGCTTCAGCAGGCTGGCGAAGGTTTCCGCATCCCTTGGGCTCATCCCCAGACGGTCCAGCCCGAACTGGGCCGAGCCCCTGTCCAGAAGCCGCATCGCCACCCGTTCGCCATGCTGGGCGGGCAGGGTGGAGACGCGGACGTCAACCTCATGCCCGCCCACCCGCAGCGAGACCCGGCCATCCTGCGGCAGGCGACGCTCGGCGATATCCAGTTGCGCCATGATCTTGATGCGGCTGACCAGATGCTGGGCCAAGGCACGACGGGGTGACAGAACCTCGCGCAGTTCGCCATCAATGCGGAACCGCACGACAAGGCGCTTTTCCTGTGTCTCGATGTGGATATCCGACGCGCGCTCGCGGATCGCCTCCAGCAGCAGGGCGTTGATCAGGCGGATCACCGGGCTGTCATCTGATTGGTCTAGCAGGTCATCGACGACGGCTGCGCTGTCGGCCAAAGCAGCCAGATCGCCATCCGCACTCGCCGCCGCCGCCGCATCCGAGGAGGTGTCGCGATAGGCGCGGGCCAGTCGTTCGGCGAAGGCATCTGGGTCGAGAATTTGCAGCCGGGCGCGGCCTTCGGACAGGCGCAGGACTTCGACAAGGGCAAGCGGTGGGGTCTGCCAGTGGTACAGGCAAAGCGGGGCGTCCGGCCCGGCCTCAAGGATTACGCCGCGATCCCGGGCGAAGGCATAAGGCAGCAGTGGGGTGGCTGGGCGCTGCACTTCGGTCATGGGGTTGCCCTTTGCACGGAAAGGTCGGCAGACACGATCCCCGGAGCATCCGTCCGCCTTATCGTGGCCGAGGTGAAGACAAGGCCGTTGTCCCGGTCCAGCCCGTCGATCCACAGAATCAGCGTCTCGAACGATGCGTCCTGCAGGGTCAGGGTCGCGGCACCGTCTTTCGGGGTGTCCAGCCGCAGGATGGTCAGGTTCTGTGCGGCGGTGGTCTGGGTCAGGATGGCGGCCATTGGGCGCGGGTCCGCTTGTGTCGCCACGGACCGCGGCATCTGTGCCAAAGCGGCGAGCGTGCGTTCATAGCGCTGCAGCCGGGTCATCTGCGCCTTCTGCTGCGCCAGAAGCGGCTGCCAGATGCCAAACACGAGAACCGCCCCGCCCACGGCCATAGCCCCTGCCGCAAGAAGCAGCCGCTCGCGCCCGGTCAGAAGGCCAAGCCTTTCCTTGTGCCCCCAGTGTGCCACGCCCCTCATCCCGCACCCCCGTTCGAGATGACCACGGCAGCCCGCGCCTGTCCCTGCCCGTTGGTCAGGGCACCCAAAGTCGCCGCAAGGCCCGCCTTGGTCAGCAAAGTTGCCGTATCTTGCAAGGGCGCAAGGTCGCTTGCCAGCAGCGTCATGGTCAACTTTCCGCCATGTTGGTCAAAGGTCAGGTCCTGCAAGGCGACAAGACCTGTCTGATCCCGCATGGCATCCAAAGCCGTGCTGAGCAGGGGCAGAAAGGTCGCGCCGCCGTCAGTCTTAGTCCCCTTCAACACAGCCGCCGCCGCCGCATCGACTGACGTGCCTACGGCGACACCACGCGCCGCCAAAGCCTGACGCAGCTTTGTCTCGGAGGCGTCGGCCTGACGGGTCAGGTCTTGAGTTTCGACAGCCAGCAGGCCCAGATGCACGCTTAGACCCAGAGCAAGAACGGCGGCCAAAGCCAGAAGCTTGCCCGGGCTGCGCCATTCGGGCACGCGGTCACCCGCCAGATCGAACCCGGCCAACGCCGCTTCGGGTTGCCAGCTCCAGGCCTCGGTTCGGCGTTGGGACAGCGGCACGTCGTCAGGCGGCGTCCCTCGCATCCAATCAAGTCCGGGTTCCCCCGCAAGTTGCCAAATGGCCCGAAAGCCCGGTGCGTCAGTGGAAAAGCCGGTTCCATCGGGCAGCCGTGCCAGAAGACGACCCTCGCGCTCTGCCACGCACCAGTGGTCAGCATCCGGGCGCGGAAGCAGCAGCACATCGGGCATCAGATCGGCTTGACCACTGCGCAGCGCCAGCACGGCAGACAGCGCCTCATGTGTCATCACCACGGCCAGATAGGTGTCTCGATCCGCCTCCAGCCTTGGGCCGAGGATCACCCGCACCGCCTCCAGCGGCTGGGACAGGAACGGCTCTGCCGCGAACTGTGCCGCCGCCCTTCGTTGCGCGCCTGCCAAGGGGGGCAGGTCCAGCCGCAGGATCAGCATCCGGTCCGAGGCCACCGGCACCACAGCGCGCGCCTTGCCGGACCGGAACAGCCGCCGCGCTTTGCCCTTCATCGCCGCCCCCTGACTTTTTTGCATCCAAAGCACATACGGACTGAAACTCCGGAAGGTTTCAGTCCGTATCCCCGTCAACGCAAATATTCTGATCCGGGGGAGGTTGCAGATGATCCTGCGCAAAAGCTGCAAAAGGCAAAGACGGCAGAGGGATGCCGGGGTGACGCTGATCGAGATGATGGTGGTGCTGGTGATCATCGCGATCATTGCGGCACTGATCGTGCCGAATGTGATCGGCAGGCCGGATGAGGCGCGGGTGACGGTGGCCAAGTCTGACATCCGCACGCTCGCCGCTTCGCTGGAACTGTACCGGCTGGACGCCCGCCGCTACCCGACAACCGAGCAGGGGCTGGATGCGCTGGTCCATCGCCCGGTGCTGGACCCGGTGCCTGCGACATGGGCCGAAGGCGGCTATCTGGCGACGCTGCCGCAGGACCCCTGGGGCAATCCCTATCTCTATGCCGCCCCGGGGCAGTCTGCGCCGTTCGATCTGATCTCGTTCGGTGCAGACGGCGTGGCGGGTGGCGAGGGCGTTGATGCCGATCTGACCAACGCAGCCACCGGGACCAGTTGAGATGGGCCATCGTCCGACCCACCGGGACTCCGAGGCTGGCGTGACGCTGGTGGAAATTCTTGTGGTTCTGTCGATCATTGCGATCACCACCGGGGCCGCGATGCTGCGCCTTGGCTTCGGCCGCAGCGAGGAGGATTTCACCGCTTTGGCGGCGGCGATGGCGATGACGGTCACCGCCGCTTCGGATGATGCGCTGCAGACAGGGCTGGACCGCGTGCTGCAGCTTGGGCCAGAGGGCTACCGGATCGTGGCCGCCGACGCCGTGACCGCGCCTTCGTGGCACAGCATTCCCGATCTAACCTTCCGGCCCGCTGAAGGCAGCGCCGCCCTGCGCCTGTCAGCCGATGCCGCCTCGACCCCTTTCGTGTTGCGGTTTGAGGGCGCAAAACAGAGCCTGTTCCTGCGGTTTGATGGGTTGAAAGCCCGCGTCGAGGGTGCGCCATGACCCAAAACCTGCGCCAAACCGATGCCGGATTCACCCTGATCGAAGCGCTTATCGCCTTGGCAATCCTGTCGATCACGGCCGTCAGCTTCCTGCGCTCGACCGAATCGAACATCGCCCGCGTGACTGCGCTGGAGGCACGCTCGGCCGCTACACGGGCGGCACAGAACAGGCTGGCGGAACGGGCGCTGGGGCTACCAGCGCCGGAGGGCCCCGTGCACATGCTAGGCTGGGATTTCGCCGTGGCGGTTCAAGAGGTGCCCGAGCCGGACCCCGCACTGGTTCAGGTCAAAGTCACGGCATCGACGCCGGACGGCAGCGCGCGGGTGACGGTTTCAGGATTGGTGATGACCACGGCGGGTCAGCCATGACTCGCAACCTTGGGCTGCCCAAACTGGGCTGGGTCTGGATCGTCGTGCTGGCTGAGGCGGCTTTGCTTGCCATCGACCTTCAGACCCCTGCCGAACCGGCACGGGCTGCACCGCCTGTCATGGCAACTCCCGCCTCGGCGGTCTCGGGGCGGGTCAGCCTGCAGCCGGTTCTGGACTTTCACCCCTTCGGTGCCGTGCCGGTGGTGGCAGAACCGCCGCCCGCAGCGCCAGTTGAGCCCGAGCCGATGGTTCAACCACGCGGCCTTGCATTGCAGGGCGTCTTGCTGCCGGGGTCGGGCCCGGCCCGGGCACTGGTCAGCATGGATGACGGTCCGGCGCTGGCTTACGTCAAAGGTGATCCTCTGCCCGGAGGCGGCATATTGGCGGACATCGCCGCCGATCAGATCTGGATCGACAGGGACGGGGAAAAGCAGGCTCTGGGCTTCGTCGCTCCTCCCCCAGCAGCGCAGGTGGCGGAAGATCCCGTTCCCACGGAAGCCGAAGCTGATCTTGCCGAAGACCCCCCAGCCAAGCCGGTTCTGAAAGCCAAATCGCTGCCGCAACCTGACCTGCGGCATCTGATCCCCGACCTGACCAAAACCGCAGCCGTGCAACCCTGACCGCCTTTTTCGCACCCTTTGAAACTTCCCCGTCTGACGCTGCGTAACGACATCATTAGCGACAGGAGATGTTATGCCGGGATTACAAGCACAGACGGCGCGGCTGCCGCGCCTGGGGCAGTTCGGGGCCTTGGCCGGAGCGATGGCCCTTGGGGCGGCTGTCATCTTTGCAGCCACTCTGGCCGGGCGAGGCCCCTCGACCCAGGGAGCGGATATCCCGGACGGTACTGTGGTGGCCCGGCTGTCCTTGGGTCCTGCGACACAATTTGCAGGTCTGGCTCCCTTGCTGACGGCGACTCGTGCTCGCCCGGACGATCTCGAGGCCGCCATGGCTGCGGCGGAGGCGTTGATCGACGCGGGGCGGAAAGCCGGAAACTCTCGGCTGGTCGGGGCGGCGCTGGGGGTTTTGCGGCCCTTCCTTGCCACCGTGCCAAGCCCGCAGACCCTGCGCCTTGCGGCAGAGGCTCGGCAGTATCAGCATGACTTCAACGGCGCGCTGACGCTTCTGGATCAGGCTATCATGCTGGACCCCGGGCTTGCGGATGCCATTCTGATGCGGTCGACGATCCATCTGGTGCAGGGCGATCTGAGCGCCGCCGAGTATGACTGCGCACGACTGCGCGCCTCCCGGCCGGAGATCGCGTTTCTGTGCCAGTCCACCGCGCTGACCATGACGGCCACGGCACCACAAGTCTACACCCGACTGGAAGGCCTGACCACGACCCCGGGGCTTCTGTCGCCCGGATTGATGACATGGGCGCAAAGCCTGATGGGAGAGATTGCCCTGCTGCAAGGCAAGCCCGATCTGGCCGAGCAATGCCTGAAAGCGGTTCTGGCTGCCGACCCGGATGCCTTGCGCGAAAGGATGATGCTCGCCGACCTGTGGCTGAGCCAGAACCGCGCCGCCGAGGTGACCGAGTTGTTGCAACCTGCTCCGCCGGTCGATGGCGTTCTGATCCGGCGGGCTTTGGCAGCTCCGGCACAGGGCGACCAGACGGCTGCCGCGCAGGCTGAAGCGGAAGTTGCGGCACGGGTCAAACAGAATCTCGCCTTGGGGCTGAACGCCCATGCCCGCGAAGATGCCATGTATTTTCTGCTGCTGGCCAAAGCCCCGGGTCAGGCGCTGGAACGGGCGAAGGTCAACTGGGCGCTACAGCACGAATTCGACGACGCGCGTCTGCTGATCTCCGTCGCCGATGCGGCGGGCAAACCGGCCGAGGCTTTGCCCGTCCTGGCCTGGATGAAGGCGCAGAACATCGTCGTGCCAAGCCTGACGATCCCTGATTCTGTCCGGGCGGTTGCGCCATGATCCGGTATCTTCTGACCCTCTGCGCCAGCCTGCTGCTGCTTCAGACGGCGCAGGCCCATGAAACCACAAAGTCCTATCTGACGCTTGCCGTCGAGGGCCACGAGATCACCGCCGCCCTGCGCCTGGCCTTTCGGGACATGGAAGTAGCGGTCTGGATGGATGAGAACCTTGACGGCCAGATCACCTGGGGCGAGGCGAAGCGGCGCTTGCCGGCGGTGGAAAGTTATGTGCTGTCCAATGTCAGCATGGTGACGACAGAGGGCGCCTGTGCGCTGGTCCAAAGTGGAGCGTCGACCTCAACCGACGCCGGGGTCGATTATCTCGATCTGGCTTTCTCCGGAACCTGCCCGGCCAAAGTCTCGGCAGAGCCGGTGGTGACGCTGCATTCGACCCTGTTCACCGACATCGACCCGGATCACCGCATGTTTCTGACCGCCATTGTGCAAGGCATCCGGTCAACCGAGTTGATCAGCCGCAGTGCGCCAAGCTTGACGCTTGACGGCTCCAGCGCGGGGGCTTTGGCCACACTGGCGTCCTACTTCCGGGCGGGAATTGACCATCTGGCGGGCGGGCCGGACCACATCGTCTTTCTGCTGGCGCTGATGCTGCCCCTCGTCTGTTCCAGCCGCAGCGCGAAATCGGCTGCCGGGGGGATTCTGGCCGCGGTGACCGGGTTCACCTTGGCCCATGCTCTGACGCTGACGGCCGCAGCCACACGGGTCTTCAGCCCGAACCCCGCGGTGATCGAGGCGTTGATTGCCTTGTCGATCATTCTGACGGCGGTGGATAACGTCCGCCCATTCCTGCGCTTTCCGCGCGCCGCTGTTGCCGCCTTCTTCGGCACGATCCACGGCTTCGGCTTCGCCTCGGCACTGGGTGCGCTTAATCTGGGCGGCACCTCGCTGGCTGTGGCACTTCTGGGCTTCAACCTTGGGATCGAGGCGGCTCAGGTCGTACTGGTGCTTCTGACGATGCCCATTCTTTACCTGATCGGGGCGGGTCGGATTGTTCTGTGGTCAGGCAGTGCCGCGGCCGGGGCGGTTGGCCTGTTCTGGCTTCTGCAACGCCTGCCTTTGATTTTCTGATCGGTCACGAAAGAAACAAAAGATGGAGCCAGCTTAAAATGAATCCACTCGCTAACCACGGACCAAATGCCAGACCCTCCTGCCGCGCCTTCAAGCGCACGACCGCAAATGCCAACCCCATGAAAGTTGCAAAGAGCAGCACCTCTGGCAGATAAGACCAGCCCAGCCATGCCCCTGCGGCGGCATATAATTTCGCATCGCCCAAACCAAGCGCCTCATGGCCACGCAGCCTGAACCAGACTTCGCCAATCCCCCAAAAGACCAGAAACCCCAAGCCTGTACCGATTAGACGGTCGGCCAGGGCAACCTCTGTCGCATAGCCAGACAGCACCAAACCCACCCCGATCAAGGGCAGGCTTGCTAAATCCGGTATTCGCTTCTCTCGCCAATCGACACGGCAAATCCACTGACCCATCGCCAATAGAAATCCGGTCAGACTTATTTGCACTATTATTTGACCCATCGTGAAACTTCGGCTCTCTGGCGTGCGTAGGTTCTTTGTCAGGTAATAAAGGCGAACCCACCGTCCGCCCATTTCACCTGATCATATTTCAACAGGTGCGGATACGCACGATAGGAGGAAGAATGACCGTTTCAAAGACATCTCTCGTGATGGCGGCGCTGGCGGGAACCGTTGCGTTCCTGCCGCAGATTACGCTGGCATCCAGCCACCGGGAAGCCCCGGCCATCGCGGGCATGCCCCGGGTTGACGCGACCGATTTCTACATGTTCCGCAGCTATGAACCGAACCGTCAAGCCTATACCACGTTCATCGCCAACTACATTCCGGTACAGGCGCCCTATGGCGGGCCGAACTACTTCACGCTGGATCACGATGCGCTGTATGACATCAAGATCGACAGCAATGGCGACGCGGTGGAGGATTATACCTTCCGTTTCAAATTCTCGACTGCGCTGTCGGGCGGTACGGGGATCAAGCTGCCGATCGGCGACAAGAACGTCGCTATTCCGTTGCGCAACGCCGGGTCCATCGCCAACCCGAATGACGCCAATATCAACGAGACGGAAAGCTTCCGCGTCTCGCTGATCACGGGCACCGGGCATTCTGCCACCTCCGCGCGCCTGGCGTTGGCCAGCGATCCGACGGTCGTCAACTTCGCCAAGCCGATCGACAACATCGGGTCGAAGTCGATCCCGGATTATCCCGCCTATGCCAACAAGCACATCTACACCGTCACGATCCCGGGCTGCTCGACACCGGGCCGTGTCTTCGTGGGGCAGCGGGCTGAGGCTTTTGCCGTCAACCTCGGCTCGGTCTTCGACCTTGTGAACCTTGTGCCGATTGAGGGCGACTCGGCGCCGGGCGCTGGCGATGGCAAAGGCTTCCCGGGCGGTATCACCCAATCGCGCAACAATGATGATCTGGTGGGCAAGGCCAACGTGACCTCGCTGGCGCTGGAAGTGCCGACGACCTGCCTTGTCGGCACCGGCAATGGCGTGATCGGCGGCTGGACTACGGCAAGCCTTCCGACCAAGCGTGTCCTTTCGGCAAACCCGACCTACAATGCCACAGATTCGACCAGCGGCGGTTATACCCAGGTGTCCCGCCTGTCCAACCCTCTGGTCAACGAAGTGGTCATTGGCCTGCCCGACAAGGACAAGTTCAACGAATCCCGTCCGAAGGATGATGGCCAGTTCGCAACCTATGTCACCAACCCCAGCCTGCCCGCGCTTTTGAACCTGCTGTTCAAGGACGCGGTCAATGCGACGCTGGGCACCAGCATACCCAACCTCGCCCCCAGCAACCTGCCCCGCACCGATCTTGTAACGGCCTTCCTGACCGGCTTCCCGGGCCTGAACCAGCAAAAGACCGTGACCGCGTCCGAGATGCTGCGCCTGAACACCGCTGTTCCGGCAACGCCGCGCGGCAAGCAAAAGACCTTTGGTGTCGTCGCAGAGGATCTTGCCGGCTTCCCGAACGGCCGTCGTCCCGGCGATGATACTGTCGACATTGCTCTGCGCGTGGTGATGGGTGCCTTGTGCCACCCGGTGCCGCTGGGTGCCGAACTCGGCGTTCCCGGCGCGGTGGAGGATCAGCCGTCAGATCTGATCAACCTCGGCCTCTGCCAGCCGTCTGATGCGCCAGTTGGCAATGTGCCCTTCACCGACGGCGCCCCGATCTCGGCGAAGGAGTTGCAGAACAGCTTCCCCTATCTGAAAGCGCCGCTGCCGGGTGCCCACAGCTAAGACGCATACTTTATAAAGGCGGCTGCAGGGAAACCTGCTGCCGTTTCCACTTGTCCTGCAGGCGTGGAAAGCGCCTCAGGCCCCGGCCCCGATCATCCGGTCCCGGGCCTTCAGCGCGTTGAGCCAGCCCAAGCCATGCACTGTCGCCCGGGTCGGACGGTATTCTGCGGCAACCCAGCCGGCATAGCCTTGAGCATCCAGATCGCGGAACATGGCGGTCAGATCAAACCCGCCGCCGCCCGGCTCTGCCCGGTTCGGAAAGCCCGCGATCTGCACATGGTTGACCAGCGCACGGTGCTTCTCCCACACCGTCTGCGCATCGCCATGTATGCGGGCGGCGTGCCAGATGTCGAACTGCAAGCCGATCCGCGGGTTGTCGAGGTCTTGCAGAATGCGGGCTGCCTGATCGAAGTCATTCAGGAAGTAGCCCGGCCAATCCTCGGCATTCAAAGGTTCGATGGTAAAGGACAGATCGGGCGCTGATTCCGCTGCCCAAGCCAGATTTTCGGTGAAAAGCTGGGTGGCTTGCGAGCCTTTGGCGACACCGGCCATGACATGCACCTTGCCCGCGCCCAGCCTTGTGGCAAGGTCAGCCGCCCGGAGGAAATGCTCGCGGAACTGGGTCTCCATCCCCGGCACGGCCGCATGGCCTCTGTCGCCCGAGGCCCAATCGCCCGGTGGCGTGTTGATCAGCGCCAAGGGCATGCCAGCCAGCGCCGCCTGCCAATCCTTGGCGGCGTGGTCATAAGGGAACAGAATCTCGACCCCGTCAAAGCCTGCCTGAGCAGCCAGACCGGGGCGGTCGAGGCTGGGAACCTCGGTGAACAACATCGTCAAATTGGCGGCGTAACGGGGCATATGCTCTCAGGTCAAGTCGGCGGAAGGGATCACTTTGAAGAACTGGCCGTGTGACCAGAGGCCGAACCAGCTTTGTCCGTCTTGCACCTCATAGCAACCCAATTCAATCAGACGGTAGAAGCTCTTGCGGTCAATCAGGGCATAAAGACCAGACCTGACGTGAATGTAAGGCGCCGGCTCGCCATTTATCAGGTCGACCTTGATGGGATGGTCTACATCAGCCTCGACCTCATCTTCGGTCTTGGTGACAAAGCAGAGCACCTGGTCGCGGCCTTCGCCCGTTGCTGTGAAGTCGACGGCCAGCAGGGGGGCGTCATCGACCTTGATGCCCACCTTCTCAACCGGGGTTACCAGAAAGTAGGCGTCGCCCTCTTTCTTCAGGATCGATGAGAACAGTTTTACCATCGTCGCTCGCCCTATGGGTGTGCCGTTGTAGAACCAGGTCCCGTCACGGGCGATCCGCATGTCGATATCGCCGCAGAAGGGCGGGTTCCACAGGTGCAGCGGCGGCGGGCCTTTCTTGGCTGCCTTGGTGACGGCGGAAAGCAGCGCCTCGGCGTCGGGTTTCACGATCATTTGTGGAATTTCGCCTTTTGCCGTTTGTGCCTGAGGTCAGGATTGGCTTTAGTGTTCCACAGAACCAGACCGGAGCAAAGTCATGTCCCAAGCCGAAGATCTTGTCACTGCCATTGAAGGGCTTGCCTCACGTCTCGGGGTCGCAAGGGCTGCGATTGGTGGTCGGTTCATCGGCCAAGAAAAGGTGGTGGAGCTGACGATGGCGGCCTTGCTGTCAGGCGGGCATGCGCTGCTGGTGGGTCTTCCAGGTTTGGGCAAGACGCTGCTGGTGGACACTTTGTCCACCGTGATGGGCCTGAAAGCCAACCGCATCCAGTTTACGCCAGACCTGATGCCGGCCGATATCCTCGGCTCGGAAGTGCTGGAAACGGCAGCCGATGGCGCTCGGGCGTTTCGCTTTATCGAAGGCCCGGTCTTCTGCGAACTTCTGATGGCCGATGAAATCAACCGCGCCTCACCGCGCACCCAGTCGGCCCTGTTGCAGGCAATGCAGGAGCGTGAGGTGACCATCGCTGGCAAGCACCGCCCGCTTGGGCCGCCCTTCCATGTACTGGCAACGCAGAACCCGATTGAGCAGGAAGGCACCTATCCTCTGCCTGAAGCGCAACTGGACCGTTTCCTCGTGCAGGTTGACGTCTCCTATCCCAGCCGCACGGCGGAGCGGGATATTCTGTTGGCGACCACCGGAGCGACCGTGTCGAAAGTCTCTTCGGTGTTCACCGGTTCCGAACTGATCGCGGCGCAGGGGCTGATCCGGCGGATGCCGGTGGGTGACAAAGTGGTTGAGGCGATTCTGGACCTCGTCCGCGCTTGCCGCCCTGGGGAACCCGAGGGCAATGCCTTGCGCGATGTTCTGGCTTGGGGTCCCGGGCCTCGGGCCGCGCAGGCGCTGATGCTGACCGTCAGGGCGCGGGCGCTGTTGAACGGGCGGCTGGCGCCGAATGTCGAGGATGTACAAGCCATGGCGCAACCCGTGCTGGAGCACAGGATGGCCCTCAACTTCGCCGCAAGGGCGCGGGGTGAGAGCCTTGAAGGCGTGATTTCTCGCGTGGTGGAAAAGGTTCTGGCGTGACGGTTTCCGCTGACCTGCGCGCCCGGGCCGAAGCCCTTGGCCAGACGCTGCCGCCCCTCTTGGCGGAGGCAGAGCATTTGGCTTCGACGGTGGCACTGGGTGAGCATGGCCGCCGAAGGGCTGGGATGGGCGATGACTTCTGGCAGTACCGCGTGGCGCGTCCCGGTGATAGCTTGCGGGCGATAGACTGGCGCCGGTCGGCACGGTCGGATCAGGCCTTCGTGCAAGAGCGGGAATGGCAGGCGGCGCAGTCCGTTGTGCTGTGGGTTGATGCGGCGCAGTCGATGGATTTTTCTGGCGACAAGAACCGCCCGGTCAAAGCCGATCGCGCGAAGGTTCTGGCGTTGGCATTGGCGGTTTTGTTGCTGCGGGCAGGTGAGCAGGTGGGATTGGCCGGGCAAGAGGCACCTCGCGCGGGCAAGGGCCAGATGCTGCGGCTGATCGAGGCGATGGCTTTGGACCTTGCCAGGGGGGCGGCAGATTATGGCGCGCCCTTGCCGGGGGGCTTTGTGGCGCAGGGCCGGGCGATGTTCGTCTCGGATTTCCTCGGCGATCTGGACGCGGTGGAGCGGTCTTTGGGTCAGGCCGCCGGGCGTGGCGTCAAGGGCCTGTTGCTTCAGGTGCTTGACCCGGCAGAGGAGCAGTTTCCTTTCGATGGTCGCACGATCTTTGTCTCGATGGGTGGTTCGGTCAGTCACGAAACGCAACGCGCGGGCGATCTGAGGGCGCGCTATCTGGCGCGGTTGGCGGAGCGCAAGGCCCGCTTGGCGGAACTGGCGCGGGCGGCGGGGTGGCACTATTCGGCGCATCACACCGGAGAGCCGGCACAAGCCGCCCTTCTGTGGGCTTACCGCGCGCTGGAGGGCGGGCGGTGATGTTGGGATTTGCCTCTCCGTTCCTGCTTTTGGGGCTGCTGGCCGTGCCGGTTCTGTGGTTCCTGCTGCGCGCCGTGCCACCAGCACCGATCCGCCGCCGGTTTCCGGGCGTGGCGCTGCTGCTGGGCCTGATGGACGAGGACCGCGAGGCCGACAAGACGCCGTGGTGGTTGCTTGCGCTCAGGATGCTGGCGATCTCGGCGGCGATAGTCGCCTTTGCAGGGCCGGTGCTGAACCCCCGGACGGCGGTGTCGGGCAAGGACCCTTTGCTGATCGTGGTTGATGGCGGCTGGGCCGATGCCTATGACTGGAGCAAGCGCGTTGCCAAAGCGTCAAGCCTGCTGGACGGGGCAGAGCGGGCAGGGCGCCCGGTGGCCGTTATTGAACTGGCCGATGCGCCACAACCGGTGCTGTTCAAGGCAGCGGCGGACATGCGTGGCAAGCTGGCGGCGCTTGCACCCCGGGGCTGGTTGCCGGAAGCGATGCGGGACTGGGTGCCCAGCCTGCCATCGGGAGGATTTGAGACGGCTTGGGTCGCGGATGGGCTGGACCATGCCGGTCGGGCCGATCTTCTTGCGGCGGCGCAAAATGCTGGAACAGTGTCTGTTTTCGTCTCGGATACCGCGATTTATGCGCTGGGACCCGCCGTGCAGGCCGACGGAAAGTTGACCCTGACCGCGCACCGCTTCCCGGCGGGCGCGGCGGTGCTGAACGTGGTGGCGCGCGGTCCGGACCCATCAGGTACGGACCGGGAACTTGCGCGGACGCCCGTCACATTCAAAGACGGCACCCCTACCGCGAAGGTCACTCTCGACCTGCCGCCGGAATTGCGCAACCGGGTGTCACGCTTCTCTCTGGAGGGCGTGCGGAGTGCGGGCGCCGTCAGTCTGGCCGGAGATGCCCTGAAGCGGCGCAAAGTGGCCTTGGTGTCCGACGCGGCGGACGGTGAGGGGCTGCAACTGTTGTCGCCCTTGCACTATTTGCGGCAGGCTTTGGCACCCTCGGCGGATATCATCGAGGGCGGTGTGATGGACGTGGTGCCCGCCAAGCCCGATGTGATCGTGCTGGCCGATGTGGCAACGATTCCGCAGGCGGAAAGCGATGCGCTGTTAGCATGGGTGCAGAAGGGCGGCCTTTTGCTGCGCTTTGCCGGGCCGCATCTGGCGGCTGCGGATATGGTGAAGCTGGCGGAGGACCCGCTGATGCCGGTGACCCTGCGGCAAGGCGGCCTGACTTCCGGCGGGGCGATGAGTTGGGGGGCACCGAAGGCCTTGGCGGCCTTCCCGGACGGCTCTCCGTTCCACGGGTTGGACATTCCGGCGGATCTGCGGGTCAAGACCCAGGTTCTGGCGCAGCCGGATGCGGAACTCGCCGCACGCACCTTGGCGGCGCTGGATGACGGCACGCCTTTGGTGACGCGCAAGATCATGGGGCTGGGGCAGGTTGTGCTGGTCCACGTCACCGCCAACGCGGAATGGTCGGACCTGCCGCTGTCGGGCCTGTTCGTCGCCATGTTGGAGCGGCTGGCGATTTCCACCACGTTGGGGGCTGTGGCCGATGAGGCGGTCAAGGGCCTGATCTGGACGCCAGACCATGTGCTGGACGGCTGGGGCGAACTGGTTGACCCCGGCAGCTTGCCCGGCATTCAGGGCGAGGCCCTGTTGCGGGCGTCCAAGATGGGGCCGGGGGCGGACGTGCCTGCCGGGCTTTACCACAACGACGGCCGCGTGGTGGCCGTCAATCCGGTCAGCGAGGGCTTCGCCTTCAAACCCGTCGTCTGGCCCACCGGTGTCGCGGTCGGGGATCTCGGCCTGCCGGAAGAGCGGGCGCTGAAAGGTCCGGTCCTGTCTGTGGCGTTGATTTTGCTGCTGCTGGACATCATTGCAACGCTGGCTTTGTCCGGCCGGCTGCGGCGGGGCGTCGGGGCGGCTTTGGTAGTCCTCGCCATGCTGATGCAACCCCATGACGCGCGTGCCGATGTGGCGGATGACCGGGCGATTGCGGCGACGGAAGGTGTGGTGCTGGCCTATGTGATCACCGGCGACCAGACGGTTGACGATACATCCTCGGCAGGGTTGCTGGGCCTTAGCGACCAACTTGCCAATCGCACGGCGGTGGAGCCTTTGGCGCCGATGGGCGTGGATATCGAGAAGGACGAGTTGGCCTTCTTTCCCTTCCTGTACTGGCCCGTCACGGCAGATGCGCCGGTTCCAAGTTCCGCAGCTTTTGCCAAGCTGAACCGCTATCTGCGCACCGGCGGGATGATCCTGTTTGACACGCGGGATGCCGACGTCGCTTCGGCCGGGGCCACGCCAGAGGGCGCGGCCTTGCAGCGCATCGCTTCGGGTCTGGAC
Source organism: Paracoccaceae bacterium (assembly GCA_947371955.1). GTDB lineage: Bacteria > Pseudomonadota > Alphaproteobacteria > Rhodobacterales > Rhodobacteraceae > Stagnihabitans. The sequence continues at coordinate 51,550 of CANBRQ010000009.1, forward strand.
ATTCCGCCGATCGAACCGATCCCGGAAGACCATGTGCTGACCCGCAGCTTCTATCTGCTGCAGGCCTTTCCGGGCCGGTTCAGTGAGGGTGGGCTATGGGTCGAGGCTTCGCCCCCCGACGCAGCCAAGGCCGAGGGCATGCCGTTTCGCAACCTCAATGACGGGGTGACGCCGGTGGTAATCGGGGCGAATGACTATGCCTCGGCCTGGGCGGTGGACCCATATGGCGCGCCCTTGCTGCCGGTCGGGCGCGGGGCGGCTGGCGATGATCAACGCGAATATGCCTACCGCTTCGGCATCAACCTGATCATGCATGTGCTGACGGGGAACTATAAGTCGGATCAGGTCCATGTGCCTGCCCTGCTGGAAAGGCTGGGCAAATGAGCCAGACTTTGATCTTTCAACCGCTGGTGCCGGATTGGGCCTTGATCGCCCTGACCGTGGCGGTGGCCGTCCTGTTGGCTGTGGCCGTCTGGCGTGGGCTGGTTGGCTGGGCAATCCGGGCGCTGGCTTTGGGATTTGTTCTGGTGGCCCTGTGCAATCCGTCCCTGCAGGAGGAGGAACGCAAGGCGCTGTCCGATATCGTCGTGCTTGTCGTTGATGACAGTTCCAGTCAGGGCCTGTCAGACCGGGCCTTCCAGACGGCGCAAGCGGTCGAGGCGATCAAGGCCAAGGTGTCCTTGATCCCCAATATGGAACTGCGGATCGTCCATGTCGCCGATGGCAAGGACAATTCCGGGTCATTGGTCATGGGGGCGCTGGCGCAGGCCTTGGCGCAGGAACCACAGGCGCGGGTTGCCGGGGCAATCTTGCTGACCGATGGGCAGGTTCATGACATGGGGGCTGTGCCCAAACTGCCCGCACCGCTGCAAGTCCTGCTGACTGGGCGCAAGGGCGATTGGGACCGGCGGCTGGTCATCACCAATGCTCCCGCCTTCGCCATCATGGGTGAGAAGACCAGTCTGACATTCCGGGTCGAAGATCAGGGCGAGGCTCCAGCCTCGGCTGGCGCTTCGGTGGATGTGACGATTGCGCTGGACGCTGATGCGCCCACCACCTTCAGCGTGCCTGTGGGGCAAGATCTGGACTTGCCGATTGAACTGCCACATGCCGGGATCAACGTGCTGCAACTTTCGATTGCCGGTCAGACGGGCGAGTTGACCGACCGCAACAATGCCGCCGTGGTGCAGATCAATGGCGTGCGGGACCGGTTGCGGGTGCTGCTGGTATCGGGTGAGCCGAACCCGGGCGAAAGGGTCTGGCGCAATCTGCTGAAGTCGGACCCTTCGGTTGACCTTGTGCATTTCACCATCCTACGGCCGCCGGAGAAGCAGGACGGGATTCCGGTCTCGGAACTGTCGTTGATTGCCTTCCCGACGAAGGAGTTGTTCGTCGACAAGATCAAGGATTTCGACCTGATCATCTTCGACCGCTATGCGATGCGGGGCATTCTGCCGATGTCCTATCTGCAGAATGTGGTCGACTATGTTCAGGCTGGCGGCACCGTACTGGTGGCGGCGGGGCCAGAGTTCGGCCAGGTCGACAGCCTGTGGCGGTCTCCGCTGAGCCAGATCCTTCCGGTGGAGCCCACGAGCCAGATCATCGAACAGGGCTTCAAGCCTAAGCTGACGGATGTGGGCCGCAGGCATCCAGTGACCGAGGGGCTGGAGGCCTTGGCCCCGCCCGGTGGTTGGGGGCGCTGGTTCCGGCTGATCGAGGTGACGCAGCGGTCCGGTCAAGTGCTGATGAGCGGGCCGGATGACAAGCCTTTGCTGGTGCTGGACCGGGTGGGCAAGGGGCGGGTGGCGGTTCTGGCCAGTGACCAAAGCTGGCTTTGGGGGCGCGGTTTCGAAGGTGGCGGGCCGCAACTGGAACTGCTGCGGCGGCTCGCGCACTGGATGCTGAAACAGCCGGAACTGGAGGAAGAGGCGCTGGAAGCTTCGGCCGTCGGACAGGTCTTGACCATCACGCGGCGGACAATACTGGACACGCCGCCGCCACCGGTCACCGTGACCCTGCCGGATGGCACGACCACGACGCTGGAGTTGAAGCAAAGCGCTCCGGGGCAATTTGATGCCACCTATGACGCGCCTTTGTTGGGCCTTTATCGGTTGCAGGAAGGCGATCTGGCGAAGGTTGTGGCCGTGGGCCCAAGTGCACCGAAAGAGTTCGAGGAGACAATTGCCAGCGGCGACAAGCTTGAACCGGCAGTGACACCCAGCAAAGGCGGCATCCTGCGGCTGGAGAATGGCATCCCGGACATCCGTCTGGTGAACGATGGCCGTCCGGCCGCCGGGCGCGGCTGGATCGGCATCACGCCGCGCGGCGCCTATGTGACCGGAGATATCAGCGTCTCGGCGCTACTTCCGCCGTGGCTGTATCTGCTGCTGGCCGCCGTGGCCTCGGTCCTCGCGTGGTTGATCGAGGGGCGCAAGGGGGCCAAGGCCTGACCTTGCGCCTATTCCAGCTTCTGCAGCATCACGGCGCGGGAGTGGCTGGCAAATTCACGGCGGATCAGGACGGCACTGGTCAGGATCACGGCGTAGATCAGGGTTTTCGGCCCGATCAGCCAAGCCAGACCGCACAGCGCGAAGTAGATCGAGTTCAGACCGCGGTTGAAGGATCGCGCAGCGGTGATGATGATCTCGGCCGTCTGGTCGGCGCGGGGGCGGGCCATTGGGTGGGTGTAGTCGTTCGGGATTGCGGCCATCATGATGGCGCAATAGCCGAACAGCCTATGGCTCCAAACGAATTTCAGCAGCGCGTTTGCCATCAGCGCCACGACGACAATCAACTTGATGCGCAACTGCGCCACTTCCGCGCCCAGCGTCAGATCACGCGCAAGGCCCTGCAACGTCGTGACATTGCCGATCATGGCCACGCCACCGCCAATGGCGATCATTGAACCTGAGACGAAGAAGGCCGTCCCCTGCCGCAGGCTGTCGATCAGGGAAATGTCAAAGATGCGCGGCTCTCGGGTCAGGAATTCCACCATCCAGCGGCGGCGGTAGTCTTTCATCAGATGCGAGACCGAGGGTCGCCAGCGTGGCGGGTACTCTGCCAGTAGGCCGGTGATCAGCCATGCGAGGATGAACAGCAGCAGGGCTGCCGTGTCAAATCCGGTGAAGGTGGCTTCGAGGGTGGCGAGCAGGTTCATGCGGCGACACTAGCGGGCCGCGCTGCGCCTTGCCAGTGGCGGCTTGCGCCCGTAACCTTTGCCGAAAGGGAGACACCTCATGGACATGCCAGTGCCCGATCAGGCCGTTCTGTCATCGCGTGACAGGATCATTGCGCGTCTGCGTGCGGTTTTGCCGCGGGATGCCGTGATCTCGGACCCGGCTGAGACGCGGGCCTATGAATGTGATGCGCTGTCTGCCTATCGCTGCCCGCCTTTGGCGGTGGTGCTGCCAAGGTCGACTGCTGAGGTTTCGGACCTGCTGCGGCTGTGCAGTGCTTTGGGGGTCAAGGTCGTGCCACGCGGGTCGGGCACCAGTCTGGCCGGGGGGGCATTTCCGACGGCGGATTGCGTGGTGCTGGGCGTATCGCGGATGAATGCGGTGCTAGAGACGGATTACGACAATCGCTTCATCCGCGTGCAAAGCGGGCGGACCAATCTGGCGGTGACCGGCGCGGTGGAAGCGGATGGCTGGTTCTACGCGCCGGACCCCTCCAGCCAACTGGCCTGCGCGATTGCCGGAAATATCGCGATGAACTCCGGCGGGGCGCATTGCCTGAAGTATGGCGTGACGACGAACAACCTCTTGGGCGTCACCATGGTGCTGATGAGCGGCGAGGTGGTGGAGTTTGGCGGCCCGTGGAATGATGCGCCGGGGCTGGACTTGCTGGGGGTGATCTGCGGCAGCGAGGGGCAGTTGGGCGTGGTGACCGAGGCTTACCTGCGGATCCTGCCCAAGCCGGAAGGCGCGCGGCCGGTGCTGATGGGATTCGCCTCGAATGAAGTGGCGGGCGCCTGCGTGGCCGACGTGATCC